>JAZRKG010000170.1:0-5226 GCA_045646185.1 Butyrivibrio sp. | reverse complement strand
ATTCGACGAGTATGGTCCTAAGTATGCTGACCGTAAGGGTGGTTATACAAGAATCGTTAAGATCGGACCTCGTAAGGGTGACGCTGCAATGATGGTTGTTCTTGAACTCATCTAATGTACTATAATGACTGTTTAAAACCGAATGGCAATTGCCATTCGGTTTTTTTAGTCACAATATCAAAATGTTAAGATATTTGATGTCTATACATTTTCAAAATCATTTTTGAAAATGCTGATAATCTTTACAGGAATTCCAATTACCACCCCAGGTAAAACCATGCTCAGTAAAGAGCTTATAGGCTAAATCATTTTCATCAATTTTATAAGCAAAGCTCAAACTTCTATCCTCATATTGCCTTGCATCAGCTGGAGAACAATTTGTTGTACCATCTGAATTATAAGTGATATAAGGATTATAAAATGGGTTTAAATCTATAGCCATACCCAGTGCATGCTTGGATAAAGTTGTTGTTCCTTCAACAACTCGATAATTAAAACAGGATGTATTGTTAGCCTCCATAGAGGCTGTGTCATCGCCATCATATTCATCTATAAGCTTTATGCTTTCAATTCGATACTCATTTATATATAGCACATAAAAAATTTCCAGAATATCATCGGCAATAGTTTTATTACAAATCAATTCACCAGTCTGTTCATTTCCGTCAAAATCAATGTATTTAAGGCTGCAATACCTTAGGGAAGATAATTCTACTGGACAATCTTCAGGATATGAAATATTCCAAATTCGCTCTTTTACAGCGTCAGAAATAGCTTCATGATAAAAATTATCAGTGTAATATATTCGATCAATATTTGAGCCTTCTACCTCTAAAGAAGAGCTATCATTAGACGAAGAACTATCAGCATCACTTTTATCCTCTGAAGACATAGAAGAACTGCCAATTGAAGAAGCTGAATCAGAATAATCATAAATAGAAGAATATGCTGTGCTGCTATCTACGGCAGAGTCAAACAGACTGCTATCGGCCTCTGATGATATAGCACTTGTTGAATCGCCATAGGCAATATCAGGATTCTTAGAAGCATATTCTGCAAGCGTTTCCTGACCGCTAAGAAGCCTTGCACTTACTGAAGCCACAACGATAACGCCAATCATTATAAGCATTGGCTTCCAATAGTTTTGAAACATAATACCCCCAACGTAAGTCTTTAACTTGCCTTATATAACTGGCATAGACAATACAGCTATATTTTAACATGCGAGAAATCAGCTGTCTTGTATTTGCCATTAAATTCTAGTAAAATAAGGCAAGCTGGGAATGTTAGGCAATATCATTTTGTGCAATATAATTCCCTTCATAAATTACAAACAAGATTTACACTGTTCTGAATGCTTTTGCATTTTTTCGGAGGCAGATGATGACTGATAAATCAATGATCAAAACCAAAGATTTGACATTTGAATATATAAGACGAGATGAAGAAGGCAACGTTGAAGGCATTACAACTGCAGTTGACAATGTCAGCCTGGATATAAAACCTGGACAGTTCATCTCAATTCTTGGGCATAACGGTTCTGGTAAGTCTACCCTGGCAAAACACTTTAACGTCCTGCTATATCCAACAGAAGGAAGTGTATGGGTTGATGGAATGGATGTTGAAGAAGATCAGAATCTGTGGAATATTCGCCAGGAAGCAGGGATGATTTTCCAAAATCCTGATAACCAGATAATTGGACAGATAGTAGAAGAAGACGTTGGATTTGGACCTGAAAATATGGGTATTCCTACAGCTGAAATCTGGGAAAGAGTTGAAGAGTCTCTAAAAACAGTTGGAATGTATGAATTCCGCAAAAAGTCACCGAATCACCTTTCAGGAGGCCAGAAACAAAGAGTTTCAATTGCCGGAGTTATTGCCATGCATCCCAAATGCATAATCATGGATGAGCCAACAGCAATGCTTGATCCCAGTGGAAGACGAGAAGTTATCAGAGCAGCAAGAGCTCTAAACCAGGTTGAAGGAATAACCATAATTTTGATAACACACTACATGGAAGAAGTTATCTATTCAGATAAAGTATTCGTAATGGATAAGGGACATGTAGAAATGCAGGGCACCCCAAGAGAAATTTTTTCACAAGTGGATAAACTACAGGATTTGCGACTAGGTGTTCCTCAGGTTACGCTACTTGCCCATGAACTTCGTAAAAAAGGCATGCCACTACCTGAAGGCATTCTTACAAGAGAAGAACTAGTTGAGAGCCTCACAGGATTATACAACAAACACTAAGTATAAAAAGGCAAAAAGGATAAAGAAATGGCCATAATACTTGATCATGTAAACCACATATATGATGCTGATACAGCAATGGCACATGCTGCGCTCAAGGACGTGTGCCTTCAGATACCGGATGGACAATTTATTGGCCTTATAGGTCATACAGGTTCCGGCAAATCCACTCTGATACAGCACCTTAATGGAATAGTAAAGCCAACCAGCGGCAACGTTTATTATAATGGAAAAGACATCCATGATAAAGAATACGACAGAAAAGCACTAAGAGCTAAGGTAGGACTTGTTTTCCAATACCCTGAACATCAGCTCTTTGAGGAAAACTGCTTTAAAGATGTATGCTTTGGCCCAAAGAATCTGGGACTATCAGACAAAGAAGTACAGCTTCGATCCTATGAAGCCCTGAAACAGGTAGGTCTTCCGGATGAATACTTTTACCAGTCACCGTTTGACCTTTCCGGTGGGCAAAAAAGAAGAGTGGCAATAGCCGGTGTTCTTGCAATGAAGCCTGAAGTGCTGATACTTGATGAGCCGACAGCAGGACTTGATCCCAGAGGAAGAGAAGAAATTCTTGGACTCATTTCAAAACTACATGAAGAAATGGGAATAACCATAATCCTTGTTTCTCATAGTATGGAAGATGTTGCCAATTACGTACAGCGTATAATCGTTATGGATAAGGGCTCTGTAAAATTTGATAATGAGCCAAAAGAAGTATTTAGACACTATAAAGAATTAGAAGAAATTGGACTTGCAGCACCGCAGGTAACATACATAGTGCAGGAACTGGCTGCAGCAGGAATACCAGTTTCTACAGAAGCTACTACTATAGAAGAAGCAACAGGCGAAATACTCAAAGCCTTTGCTAAAAAAGGACTATAAATGCTTAGAGACATAACATTAGGACAATACTACCAGACAGACTCAATTATCCACAAATTAGATCCAAGAGTAAAACTTGTATCCACACTGGTTTTTATTGTGTCACTGTTTGTAGTGGACAATTTCATAGGATATTTGCTGGCAACGATATACCTGGCAATCATTATTAAGCTATCAAATGTTCCGGTTAAATTTATTTTCCGCGGAATGAAATCCATCGTGTTTTTGCTCCTTATAACAGTAATATTTAACCTCTTTCTCACACCTGGAACAGCCCTTGTTAGCTTTTGGAAGCTGACAATTACCTACGAAGGCTTAAAGTTTGCAAGCCTTATGGCAGTCAGGCTGATTCTCCTTATAACAGGCTCGACCATCATGACTCTCACAACTACACCTAATACACTGACTGATGGCCTTGAAAAGCTTATGAGCCCATTAAAGAAGTTCCATGTTCCGGTACATGAGATATCAATGATGATGTCAATTGCGCTCAGATTTATACCTATTTTGCTGGAAGAAACCGATAAAATAATGAAAGCTCAGATGGCCAGATGTGCAGACTTTGAAAGCGGCTCCATTATGAAAAGAGCCAAAGCACTTGTGCCGCTTCTTGTGCCTCTGTTCATATCAGCATTTAGACGAGCAAACGACCTTGCCATGGCTATGGAAGCCAGATGCTATAGAGGTGGAGATGGCAGAACCAAAATGAAACCTCTGATTTATCAGAACATCGACAGAATAGCGTATCTTATTATTTTACTGTACTTTGTACTATGCATTATCATAGGCAGGATATTTTGATTAATTATGGAAAAAAATACTACGCTTAAGCAAACACATAGAATCATGCTGACAGTCAGCTATGACGGAACAGGTTACAGCGGGTGGGCTTTTCAGGAAAATGTGCCTACAATAGAAGGCTGTCTGAACAAGGCTTTGAAGGAACTTACAGGAGAAGACATCCAGGTAATTGGAGCCAGCAGAACAGATGCAGGCGTTCATGCCTACGGAAACCTTGCAGTTTTTGATACAGCCTCTACAATTCCGGCTGACAGATTCATGCATGCTTTAAATCCACACCTGCCAGAGGACGTACGAGTAGTCAAATCCATGCAGGTAGCGGATGATTTCCATCCAAGACACTGTAATACAATAAAGACCTATGAATACCATGTGCTGAATACCAAATATGCAGTACCTGTAAAAAGAAACTTCACGTACCATTTCACAATGAATCTGAACATAGACAAAATGAATGAGGCCGCTAAGTATTTTGAAGGTGAACACGATTTTACAAGCTTTTGTAACGTAGAATCCCAGGCATTGTCTCATGTAAGGACCGTGTATGAGGTTAATGTAAAAAGAGAAAAAGAAGAAGTTATCATAACGGTAAAAGGAGCAGGATTTCTCTATAATATGGTCAGAATAATGGCTGGAACACTTCTTCAGATTGGAAGAGGTAAGGGTGAACCTGCAGATATAAAAGCAATGCTAGAGGCAAAAGACAGAACAAAAGCAGGACCAACAGCGCCTGCCCAGGGACTGTTTTTAATGCAATATGAGTTCCCAGATGGAATTCCGGTTTAAAAATCCGGAAAGCATTAATTTATAAGACTTTTAAGCAAGTTTTTATTGACAATAAGTAGCTTTTCATCATATAATATCTTACTGTGTGACAAATGTCATAACGACATCCCGGTAAGTGGCGTTATGTGCATCTCATAGATATACCGTGAAAATCAGGTGAAGGGTTTTCACAACAAGTAGTAATCGCAAATTGATTATGGAGGAAACATCATGAAAACATTTATGCCAAATGCAACTACAGTTGAAAAGAAATGGTATGTAGTTGATGCAACAGATATGACTCTTGGTCGTCTTGCTTCAAATGTTGCAAACGTACTTAGAGGAAAGAATAAGCCTATATATACACCAAACATCGATACAGGTGATTATGTAATCGTAATCAACGCTGAGAAGATCAAAGTTACTGGTAAGAAGATGGATCAGAAGATTTACTGGCACCACACAGATTATGTTGGTGGTCAGAAAGAGATTTCTCTTAAAGATCAGTTAGTAAAGCACCCT
>JAZRKG010000169.1:0-5240 GCA_045646185.1 Butyrivibrio sp. | reverse complement strand
GATAAAGGACAATTTTTATGTATTTAAGGAGTGCATTATAAAGACAGAAGACTATCAGTTTTTATCTGAAGCGGGTGATATAGAAATTGGAGGTTACCGAAACAAGGATATTTTATTTAGAAATTACATCACAGGTGAAGAAAAGATATTCGATCTGGGAATTCTTAGAAGCAATCTTCCAGAAATGAGCGGTAAGTGTGTTCTTGCTTTCCTTGATAAGACAGAAGAGATAAAAAAGGAAAAAGAAATGCACGACCTTTTGGAAGCAGCCCAGACTGCCAATGCTACCAAGAGCCAGTTCCTGGTAAATATGTCGCATATTTTCAGAACGCCTATGAATGCCCTTGGCGGTTATGTGGCACTTCTTGAAAAGAACATTGATAATAAATTTAAGGTTAAAGAATATGTTGATAAATTAAATTTTGCATATAAGGATATGCTGGGCCTTGTTAATAATCTTCTGGAGATGAGCAAAAATGCCAGTGGCGAGACGATGTTGGATATCAATGAATTCAATTTATCGGAGGTTATCGGAGAGGCAATTAGCACCATTGAATACACTGCCAAAAGCAAAAATGTCATAATCGAAGCTAAAAAGCACAATCTGTCAGCTGATATGTATATGGGCGACAGTGGTAAGCTTGTTGAGATATTGAAATGCTTTTTGGTCAACGCTGTTCAGTACAACAGAAATGGTGGACATGTATGGATTAATGCGGTTGGTGAAGGCGGTGCGGTAGACGGCTTCCAGGAAATAAGAATCAATATTGCCGATGACGGCTTTGGTATGGATAAGGACACAGTGGAGCATTTATTTGAACCATTTTCTGTAGACATTACCAATTCCCCTGAGAAGATGAAACATCGTGGCATGAGCCTTATGATTGCCAAGAGTATCATCGATGTAATGGGAGGAACGGTTACGGCTGAGAGTACTGTTGATGTTGGAACTACCTTTACTATCAGGTTTAAACTGAAATGCGTTGATAATAATGGTGAGAACTCATCAGATTCAATCTGGGTTAGTGAAAAAGCTGAAGATAAGCAATCTGATAATATTGATCAGGAACAGGCAAAGGCTCCTGAAAAAGAGGAAAGAACCGATATCAGAGACTTAAGGATTCTGGTAGTTGAAGATAACGAGGTAAATGCAGAAATCCTTATTGATATGTTGGAATTTGAAGGCGCCAAGTGTGAACATGCAGCTGATGGAGTTATAGCTGATGAAATGTTTGAAAAGGCTGAACCTGGATATTATGACGTTATTCTTATGGACCTTATGATGCCAAACAGGGATGGCTATGAAGCTGTAACAGTCATACGTGGCATGGAAAAAGCAGATGCAAAGAATATTCCTATTCTTGCAGTATCTGCCAATTCTTATCCTGACGATATTGAGAAATGCTTTAGAGTTGGTATGAATGGGCATGTATCAAAGCCAATAGATTTGAGTAAATTGGTGGAAGAAATCATTAAAGCTGTTAATAGTTAAGAGTCTAAAACAGTTGTTGCGGCTAAGAAAATAGGCAGTAACAACTGTTTTAGCTTGTTAATCTTTATGCTATAATAAACTATAAGTATGTCTAAAAGTAATTACGTTGGGGTGACTGGTAGTTTGAAGAAAATAGTTGAGCAGCTTATGCGAGGACAATTTCAATATGAAGACAGAACGCTGGACTTTTCTATTCCGCGTTTGGAGCTTAACTTAGGCAATGGGGAGAATGCTGAAGGCTTCTTTACCATTTATGGCCCAAAAGGCCGTAGTGTCGAGGGACAAATCTCCTCAACGGACCTTAGAATGCAGGTTCTTACAACTTCTTTTAGTGGTTCCCAGTATGATGTTGCATATAGATTTGATAGTATAGGTCTCTCCGGTGGGGATGTGGTGCAGGGCAATTTCCGCATTATATCCAATCAGGGAGAATATTTATTGCCTTTTGAAGTGACTATTTCTGTCACACATATTACCTCCAGTTATGGAGATGTCAAAAATCTATTCCATTTTGCTAACCTTGCCAAGACCAATTGGGATGAAGCAGTCAGCCTGTTTTATTCTCCAGAGTTTTCGGATATTTTTGTTGGTAATGACAAGCAGTACGAAAGTATATACAGAGGACTTTTGTGTAATGACGGTTCAGAACTTGGAGTAGAAGAGTTCTTACTTGCCATCAATAAAAAGAATGCCATTGAGTATATTCCTGACCAGATGAGCATTCATATAGATGCTCCTGGAAAAGAGTCTTCTGATCATATTCTGACATTGAATAGAAATGGCTGGGGCTATACTTATCTTGAAGTAGAGCTTGATGGAGACTTTTTGTCCACAGACAAAAAGAAAATATTAGATAGCGATTTCCTTGGAAATTCCTGTTATTTCCATTTTCAGATAAATAAGGATGGACTTCATCCCGGAATCAATTACGGAAGTATTATTTTTAAAAATATTTATACAACTGTCAGAGTTCCTGTAACAGTGGACTCTGGATATGGTGTTGTGCGTCTTTTTGCAGGCTATCAGGAGCAGAAACAGATTATCGTAAAGATCATGAAGGTCTACGAGTCCTTCAGATGTAAAAAAATCAATGCCAAGGCGTGGCTTACTGAGACTGGCAGACTGATCTCAAGACTTACTGCAATCGATGATGATAACCTGGTATACAAGCTATACAACGCCCAGTACCTGATTACTGCAGACAGGTTAAATGAAGCAAAGTGGATACTGGACAAAGTCCGCCCGCTGCTTGAAGATGAGGGCAAGGGCACAGATACTTTATATTGCTATTATCTATACCTGACTACTCTATGCAGTAGAGAAGAATTGTATATTAATGACATCGCCATGAGGATGGAGAACTATTTTGAAAAAGAACCTGAAAACTGGCGTATTGCATGGCTTCTTTTGTATGTATCAGATAATTACTCATCAAGTATGCCTAGAAAATGGCTGATGCTGCAGACTCAGTTTGATTACGGAGCAAGAAGCCCTATTATCTATCTTGAGGCTTTGCAGCTTTTACTTAAGTCCCCAACACTTCTTACAAGACTGGGTAAGTTTGAGCTGTTTGTTCTTGAATATGGCGTTCGTAAGAAATTATTATCTCAGTCATTGATTGAGCAGATAGTATATCTTGCTTCAAAAGAAAAAACCTATAACCGACATTTATATAATGTATTAAAAGCCTGTTACGAAGTTAAGGCTACAGATACTGCTCTCGAGGCTATATGTCTTCTTTTGATAAAGGGGAATATTACTGACAGGGAGGCCTTTGACTGGTATTCAAGAGGCGTAGAAAGAGAGCTTCGAATAACAAGGCTCTATGAGTATTACATGATGGCCATTTATACGGACAAAGATGGTACTCTGCCATGTGAAATATCCAGAATGGTCCTTATGTATTTTTCCTACCAAAGTGATCTTGACTATGACAAAAACGCCATTTTGTACAGATATATTCATGAGAATCGCGAATCATATCCTGAACTGTATGAGACCTATAGGCCACAGATAGAGCGCTTTGTCATGAGTCAGATTGACCGTGGACGTATAAACGCTGACCTTGGTTATTTATATATGCATCTGCTTACAAGACAGATGGTAGATGCTTCTAACTGTGCCAAAGTTCTGTCTGTAATTCATACTAATGAGATAACTGTGGATTATCCAAATGCATCTTCAGTCATTGTTGTCTATGACAAGTGCGAAGAGGAAATCGAATATCCTATCTCCGGTGGTAAGGCTTATGTACCACTGTTTGGCACCGACTATTCGATTCTCATAAGCGATAGGCGCGGTGACAGATTCTGTTCAGGAATAAAGTATGAAATGACAAAGCTTATGATGTCTGGAAGCATAGCATCTTATGCTACACCATATATTCAAAAAGGACAGGAAAGTCTGGAGCTGTTTCTTAGCGAACTTGGCAAAAGTGCTTATTCAATCACCATGGAAAATGTTGGCAGATACAGAGAGCTTGCTACTTCCAAGTTTGTAAGGCAGTCTTGCAGGGATGACATCAGAAATAACCTTATCAGGTTTTACTATGACAACGACTTTATCAGGCAGCTTACTGAGTACATAAATGATCTTGATCCACAAAAGCTTGGCAGTCACGAACGGAATGAGATTATCGAACTCATGGTAATGACCGGGATTTTTGACAGAGCTCTTGAATGGCTTAAACGTTTTGGAACCTATGGCATAGATCCAAAGACTATTGTCAGACTCTATGGACGATTATTAGACAGAGATTTATGCAGAGGCGATTATGAAGAAGTTACCATTGCTCATTACGCTTTTACCAAAGGCAAAAATGATGAGCAGCTGATTGCTTATCTGGTCAAAAATTTTGAAGGTACAGTCAAGGAAATGCGTGACATCTGGCGGGCGGCAGGCTCATATGGTATTGACACTTATGAGTTTATTGAAAAGATGCTTCTTCAGATGCTTTACAGCGGCTCCTTTATTGGAGAGAAAGTAGATATTTTCAGAGAATATGTTAAGGGCGGAGCCAAGATGGATGTTGAGATGGCTTTCCTTGCCCAGAATGCTTATGACAGTTTTGTAAAAAATACTGTTACAGGAGATTATATCTTTGAAAGAATCGAGATAGCGGCCGAAAACAATATGCCTTTACTACCTGTATGCAAGATGGCATATCTTAGATATCATGCTGAAAATACAGGAAGTTATGAACCGAATGAGGAGATTATCAGACAGTTTTTGAAGGATCTAACCTCCAAAAATATCTATTTCCCATTCTATCATGAGTATATTGATATGCTTCCAAAGATGCAGGAATATGCAGACAAAACCATGCTGGAATACAGGACTGCTCCGGGCAGCAGATGTATACTTCATTACACCATGGATACTGAAGAAGGCGATAATGTGGAATACAACAGCGTAGAGATGGTTGAAATGTATGAAGGCATTTATGTTGCTGCATTTGTACTTTTCTTTGGTGAAAAGATGCAGTATTACATAACTGAAAACGTTGGCGAAGATGAAAAGGACAAGCTTACCGAAAGCGGAACGGTTTCAAATAGCGACATTGTGCAGAACAGTTCTGGAGGAAGATATAGTCTTATAAACGACATAATGATTGCCAAAACTTTGCAGGATTACGAGACTGTAGATAAGCTTTTGGATGAATACTACAAGAAGAGATATCTGGCATCAAAACTCTTCAAAACTATTAAATAAAGAGGACTTATATGTTATTTGCTGGCAAGAATTCAAA
>JAZRKG010000168.1:0-49722 GCA_045646185.1 Butyrivibrio sp. | reverse complement strand
GAAAATAAGCCAGTGTCCCTCAGGTGCATTAACTTTAAATATTACATTACCTTTGATCTGAATCTGGGTATTGTTTAAATATAAGTCGGATCGTAGCCATGTCGTTCTGTGAGCCAAGGAGTTGTCAGTGAGTCTTGTCTTCCTAAGACCGCTTGGCCTCCGACTTGAAAATAAGCCAGTGTCCCTCAGGTGCATTAACTTTAAATATTACATTACCTTTGATCTGAATCTGGGTATTGTTTAAATATGCTGTATCAGCTGTATATCCTACAACATTTGCTGCAGTTGTATCGTCAACATACCAACCCTGGAAATCATGCTCATCATCTGCAGGTGTATATGCCATATTTACTTTATAATCTACAGCCACACCATAGTCTTCTGCTGTAACTTCCACATAATCTTTTCCAAGAGATGCACCGGTAGTATCAAGGTAACTAATTTCATAGCCATTAAGGATAATTGCGTAGTAATTAACTACTGTTCCATCTGTCTCAGGTGGAAGCATTCCGGAAACTTCTGTGCGAACTTCTTCTATAGTAAGACCAGTTGTTGTCAATGTATAATTTTCTGTCTGTGTCCAACCTTTAAATATTGTTCCGTCTTCAAGAGTTCCGACTCCCGGATCATAAAGAACAGTTTCCATGTCATCATCTTTTTTAACAAACATGGAAGTTATCAATGTATCTCCGTTATAGAAGCGAACTTCCAAACGGCAGTCATCACTGGATGAACCAACGATAACATATACTGAGAAAGAATCTGAACTAAACTCTACTGCGCTACCGTTTACATCAGATCCAACAACGTTGGCACCGCCATCATTATCGATATGTACTACAGAAATTTCATCTGCATCAGGGATTGATTCGTTGTAAAGTTTAACATTGATTTCTTTCTTAGGTTCGATTTCTTCATCATTGTAATAGAATGAAATATCTACAGCTGCTACAGCCTGAGCTTCGCCTTCAACAGCATCTGTTGCTGTATTTAAGATGCTCTTATCATATACAGCTGAAACTTTCATCTCTGTGCCTTCTGGGAAAGCACCTTCCGGAGCGTCTACAAATACGCTTACTCTGCCAGCGCTTGCGCTAAAGCTCTTAGCTGGCATGTTTACTTCTACTTTTTTGAAAACAGCTGTGAATGTAACATCCTCTGTTATTTCTTCAGGAATGAATTCACTACTATAACTAACGATATCGCCATTTGCATCTTTCCAATATGAAAACTTGTAATCTTCATTTGCAATTGCTACTGAGCCTTCAATCTTGGCTTCTTCATCGTCAGTATTTATAGTTTCTTCTGTCTTTGTAACATATCCGCCTTCAGCAGCTTTATAAGTAATTGTTATTGTATCGGAAGCTTCTTCAATAACAGGCTCTGCTGAGGTGGCTGCATCTGATGCATCTTCTTCAGTACTAGCTACTGTAGCTGCGTCTGAAGCCTCAATTGAAGCTTCTTCTGTAGGATCAGTTACATTAGTAACTTCTTCTGTAGGAACATCTGTATCCGGCTCAGCAACTACAGGAGTATCTGCTGTCGGCTGTTCTTCTACAGGAGTCTCTGTTGGCGCCTGTTCCTGAGATTCTTCATTAGAAGTATCTGTAACTTCTTCTACATAAACAGGCTCCTCTGGTGCAGATTCTTCGACTGCAGGCTCCGGTGCAGGCTCATCTACCTGTACTGTTGTTTCTGCAGGAGCGCTTTCCTCTGCAACCACTGTTTCACCTTCATCCGCGAAGGTTCTAATGGAAGCAAAATCGCTACCAAACGTGGTAACGAGCATGGCGATTGTAAGAATCCATGCAAAGATTTTTGAAGCATTGTGTTTCATAAGCAATTCCCCTCTCTAATTGTTTATGTTTAACAGTTCCAAAAAAATGTGAAGTTTTTACTTAAGATGTTTTTTGCGACAGGACTCTTTTTTACTTCTTAATAAAAAAGAGCCTTTGTCTGATCTTCAAGTACAAGATCAAATCAAGGCTCAGATGGTACGGGCGTTCCTAGATTCTCTGTTAATATTAATATAAAATTTCAAAAAGTATTTATCAACAAACATTGCACTAAAAGGCTTTATAATGTTTTGAAATAAAATTTCGTTTTTTCTATTACTAAATACTATATACCTTATTTATTTTTTGTTGATATTACGTTTAGAAATTTTATACTTTTTTAAGATTTTAACAGGAATCCAGTATAGCTATCATCATATTATTATACGAATTGCTTCGTTTCTTCGAAGCTCTCGTAATTCTAAAACATCAGATCAGCTCTTTTGCTCTGGCAAGGGCATCATCAATGTGTGGGCAGAAGTTCTCTTTACCAACCTTATCAATGAAGCCGTCTTTTACCATGGTTCGCATAGGCTGTTCATTTACATGAGAAAATACAAGGGCAATATTTCTCTTTACGCATCTGTCGTTCAGAGCTTCAAGAGAACGCATTGCTGTAGCATCGAGAGCAGGTACTCCACGCATACGGATTACGAGAACCTTAGTGAAGTCCTTGACTGTAATGTCTGCAAGTCTGTCAGCTACGCCAAAGAACATAGGACCACTGATTTCATAAACTCTGACTTCCTTTGGAACCTGACGAAGACCAATAGCATCAGGATCGTTCTCTTCATCAAAGTATTTCCAACCCTTGATATCTGTCTCTTCGCTCATTCTCTTCATGAAAAGAAGTCCAGCCATTAAAAGGCCTACTTCGATAGCAACTACAAGGTCAAATACTACTGTAAGAGCAAATGTAAGAACAAGAACAATAATGTCACTCTTAGGTGCAGTTTTGCACAAATGTACAAAAGCACGCCACTGGCACATATTATAGGCAACCATAAACAGAATAGCTGCAATTGTAGGCATTGGAATCCATGCTGCATACGGCATAAGTACAACCAACACAAGAAGAAGTACTACAGAATGAACCATACCTGCAATCGGTGTCTTACCACCATTTTTGATATTGGCTGCTGTTCTGGCAATTGCGCCTGTAGCAGGAATACCGCCAAATAAAGCAGAACCCATATTTCCAAGCCCCTGAGCAACCAGCTCCATGTTGGATCTGTGTCTTGATCCAATCATACCGTCTGCAACAACGCAGGACAGTAAAGACTCAATTGCTGCAAGAATAGCAATTGTAAAGGCATCTGAAATAACTGATCTTACTGCAGAAAAAGACATTTCAGGAAGTCTGAAGGTTGGAAGCTGACCACTTATCTGATATAGATCGCCAATGGTATTAACCTGCATATTCAGACCTTTTACCATAATGATTCCGACAAATACGGCAATAAGAGAGCCTGGAATCTTCTGGCTGATATATGGCCATATAATAAGAACTGCAAGGCATACAAGGCCCACAATCAGAGCCTGGAGATTGATTGTTCCAATATTCTGTGCTATTGCTGAGACCTTTTCTGTAGTCTCAATAGTAGTTGTACCTGCAGGATATGTAAGTCCCAGAAAATCCTTTATCTGACCGATTACGATAGTTACTGCTATACCTGCTGTAAAGCCTGTTGTAATTGTATAAGGAATAAACTTGATAAGTGTTCCAAGTTTTAAAACACCCATTATAATAAGAATAATTCCGGCAATAATTGTGGCAAGGGCAAGTCCTGACATGCCACTACGACTATATATTCCGGCTACAATAGTAGCAAAAGCTGCAGTCGGACCTGCAATCTGAACTCTGCTACCGCCAAGAAATGAAATGATAAAACCTGCTACTATAGCTGTATAAAGGCCTTCTTCAGGACCTACTCCGGAAGCAAGCGCAAGAGCGATTGAAAGAGGAAGTGCTATGATGGCAACGATAATACCTGAAACAACATCCTTGATAAACTGCTCTTTGGTATAACCCTTAAGCGCCGTAAATAACATTGGTTTTAGTTTTTCATGATCCATTTTAATTTCCCACCTGTTTTGTAATTATAAATTTTTTATAAACTTAAAAGACCGAACAAGATTTTACGCCTAAGAGTGTATTTTTTCAATATATAATAGGGCAAAAAAATGGGTAAATTTACACCATTACCTCGTAAATTTACCCATTTTGTATTCATGAAACCTTTGCTGTTCTTTTAGCTGTCAGATATTCATCCATGGCATCAGCTACTACCTTGGATGCCTGAACGGCCTCAACTACTGTCTTGGCACCTCTTACAACATCACCACTGGCAAATACGCCCTCTCTAGTTGTTTCGCCCTGGTTATTAGTCCAGATGAGGCCTTTTTTGGTAGTTGCAATCTCAGTTGTAGAGGAAGCAACAATCTTGTCCTTTGGTCCCTGACTGATTGAAATAATTGTTGAATCTGCAGGATATATATCCTCTTCACTATAGGAAACAACATTTCCTTCTTCATCAAAAGTGGACTGTGTAAACACAGGACCATCATCAGTTATCTTTTTGATGTTATATCCATATTTGAACTGAACGCCATCAGCAATAGCATAATCTACTTCACGTTCACTGGCAGCTGCTTTATTGCTTCTTGCATAAACGGTTACCTGCCTTGAGCCATGGCGTATTGCTGTTCTTGCTACGTCAATAGCCGCATTTCCGGCACCAATGATAGCTACCTTATCTCCAAGTTCATATCCATCAGGATTTACCAGATAGTCGATAGCATAGTGAACATTTCCAAGGCTCTCGCCCACAACTCCTAGTGTATTTGGTCTCCATACTCCGGTTCCTACCTGAACAGCTTCATAGCCATCACGGAAAAGGTCATCAATAGTAAGAGCTCCACCAATTGTAGTATTAGGCCTGAACTTAATTCCAAGGTCGCGAAGCTTTTTCTGATATCTGTCCAGAAGTGCCTTTGGAAGTCTGAACTCAGGAATACCATATCTAAGTACGCCTCCAATCTTGTCTCTGCTGTCAAAAACAGTTATGTCATATCCGCGTCTTGCAAGGTCAATTGCAATTGTAAGACCTGCAGGGCCGGAACCAATGATCGCTACCTTCTGGTTCTTTTTTTCATTATCTTCAAAACCGACTCTGTCGAGATAAGCTTCTGATATATAGTTCTCAATGCTGGACCAGTGAATTGGAGTTCCTTTTCTTCCCTGAACGCAGTGACCTTCACACTGCTTGTCATGGTCGCATACCAGCGAGCAAACCACACTAAGTGGATTATTCAAAAAAAGCTGCTCTCCTGCCTCTGCACTTTTTCCATCAAGGAAAAGCTTAATCATATCCGGAATAGGTGTGCTTACCGGGCATCCCTCCACACACATTGGTCTCTTACACTGCAAACAACGCTGTGCCTCTTTTACTACATGTTCTGCCATATCTGCCTCCTCCTGTATATGCTGTAATTCAGCATATCTTGTAACCGCTTACATTCTATTTCTGTGCCATTTTCTAACGTAATAAAACTATTTCTTTGTTGTTAATTTAAACTATATCATGTAAGCGTTTACATTTTTAGGAAGATATTTAACTTTTTTTGGAAAATATTGACATTGTTTTTCAGTTTGAAGCTTTTGTTGTACACAGCTCAACCCAGGCCGGCTTAAAGCCTGCACCAAGTGCAACCTTTTGAGAGGCCAGATGGGACACGGATGTTCCGTAATACGGTAGCTTTCCTCTTTTAATAATCTCATTTTTCAAAAGAGATACCAGCACGGTTCCTATGCCTTCTCCTCTTGCAGCATCATCCACATTGATGCCTATCTGCCACATTATATCGCTGTCACGGCTGGCTCCAGCCATTCCCAGAATCCTGCCATCCCTGATAGCCGCTATACCAAGAACATCTGGTGTTTCTTCATGAAAAGCATAGGCCTCATCAAAGCGATCATCACCTCGAAACTGCTCTATTTCATTCTCTTCATAGAACCTGATTTCACAGTCATCTTTTTTTGCATCCGTGATATGCTCGGCAATATAGAATGGGTGAACCATTTTTATCTTATAACCGTCTTCATTGAATCTTTTATCCAAGGTTATGAGATTGGTGGCTTCAAAAAACCATTCTCCGCGGTCCTTCTCATATTTTCCCCTGCACCAGGAAATTATCTCTTCCTGTCCCGAGAACAAAAGCTTTCCATTAACTACTGCAATCTTGAGGTAGCACTCATTTTCCTCTTCAAACTTCCTTCTGCCGGCATGAGGCTTTTGAATAGAAAAATGATTCTTTTCATCCTGCACCTCTTCAATGGTACAGCAGAAGTCCATTGCCAGTTGTTCACATAAAATCCTGTTCATGAGGTCCCCTTGTAGTAATAAAATCTGTTCGCATCATGTTTTTTACTCCTCATCATATCATAAATGCATGTATTCGATTGCTAATGGGCAAATTATCCCAATTGAGAATGTAAGTGATCCTACTTTTGCGCAGGAAATGATTGGAAAAGGCGTTGCCATACTGCCGGCGACCGGGGTCGAACTTTTAGTGGTCTCGCAAAGCCGCAGAGAAAGGGGCTTCGCCGGTCTTTCCTTTCTTTTGTACCACTTTCGTGTGATAAAGGATACAATTGATTATCTGAATAAGTCATCACCTGTCACAATTGATTGAATATTTCCATAATATGAATTCTTCTCTACATCATAATTTGTAACTAGCGTAGAGTGAATAGCATATTTTGTTTTTGTAGCCTTCTGTAAATCAGCAATTTTTCTTCGCATGGCTTTATCAAACGCCAAATCAGGTACATAATCTGACTCTGAATATTTCATTTCACATACATTGATTACTTGATCTTTTCTAACTATAAGAAGATCAATTTGAGATCCTAATAATCCTTTATCAGAATCTGAATCACACTTCCAAGAATTCACATCTGTCTTTACACCGGAAATTCCTAGTGCATTTTTAATCTGGGTAATATGCTCAAGACACACCCTCTCAAATGCTATTCCTGCCCACGCATTTAATACCCCTGAATTGCTAGAATTTTCCCAATAATTTTCATCGGAAACATTGTCTTTCAAAAACCTATTATAAAAAAGTGTGTAATTATCAATTAGTTGATATAAAGCATTTTTACTCTCTGCTCCAAATGGCACATATTTCCTTATGAACCCGCAATTTTCAAGTTCCTTTAGCTTCTTTGTAAGATCTCCGGAACTGGGAATTTTTGTCTTTTTGCAAATTTCATCCCTGGTAATTCCTTTATTAATACTACAAAGAGCCTCAATTATCTTAATGTACTGATCTGGTTTGTTAAATAAAGCCTTATATAGGTTATCATATTCGCCTTGTAACGAAGCTCCTTCCTTGAAAAACAATTCATCAATATTCTGTGGAAAACTTCTTCCTTTTTTCAGCAAGCTCCAATAATATGGCACTCCTCCAAGAATCATGTAACTCTGGATAATCTGATGCCTGGTAAAGAGTATCTTTTTTGTTTCCAAATATGCTTCACATTCTGCCAAAGTAAACGGTTTAAGTTTTATTTGACCAGTTAATCTATTGTGCAGTCCTCCTTTGGAATTAACAATATTGTCCATCATCCAATAGGTTGCAGAAGCACATACTATCAATATTACATCCTTTTCTTGACGTGCCGTTACCCATCCATTCCAAAAGTGCTCCAGTGCAGACACCAATTCACTTCCTTTTGTATCCATCCATGATAATTCATCAATAAATATGACTTTTTTTCCATCTGCAGATTGTCCGATAAGTTCCTTCAAACAATCAAATGCGTCATACCAAGATTTTAATTCTCTATCAATGGAATAGCCTGATTCCGACAATGATTTTGAAAAAGCCTCTAGTTGAGCTTTTTTTCTCATATTTTTCTTTATTGAATTGTTACTAAGACCCGTATGCTGAAAAGTAAACTTATAGTCAAAGCTCTCCCTTATAAGAAATGTTTTTCCAACTCTTCTTCTGCCAAAAACAGCTACGAACTGTGACTCTTCTTCATCTAATAATTGCTGTAACTGTCTTTTTTCTTCGATTCGTCCTATCATTTTTAGTCCCCATTTTTTCCAAATCTCTATTTTTTATCTATATTTGGAAATTATTTATATACCCATTGTAATAGGAGCTTATCGGACAAGTCAATAAAAATTTCCAAATCTATTTTATAAAAAGAGATTTGGAAATTTTTATCACGAAATATACAATTACTGCCGGCGACCGGGATCGAACTTTTAGCAGTCTCGCAAAGCCGCAGAGAAAGGGGCTTCGCCGATCCCGCCTTTCTTTTGTACCAAATTTGTACCACTTTTGCAGAATATAGTGCCTGTATAAAATAAGCCACAAATATGCATAGCAAAAAATATTATTTATCTTTATTTATCCGTTATACAGAGATAAAGACAAGTAATATTCCGTTTCATCTTTTACAATTCACCCATAATGATTTTCAAAAGATCCACTACACCAATATCTTGTCCGGATTTATATCTCTCAAGTTCATCCATATCATCTTTTCCAAAATAGATCAGCCTATCAACCTCATTACTGCCGGTCTCCTTCTTAAAAGAATCAAAGGCATGTAGAATGTTTTCTGAATCAAGGTTTGAATAAAAAACAAATAGAAAGCCATACTTATTGTCATTAGTAACAAGATACGATTTGCCTATATCAGTAACGCTATCCCCGATTTCCTTTCCAACCTCTTCTTCAAGCTCTCGAAATGCTGTCACTAAAGGTGATAACTTGTTATTATCTGTACTGCCATCCTCGTGCATGGCGCCACCTATAAACCTGTCGCAAGGATCAACAGCACCACCTATCGCCTGGATCTTTCCCACGAACTCAGAACCTACGCCATTTAACGAAACAAATAGCTTTTTGTCAGATGAAACTAATATGCAACCTGCATACATACTTCTACATGCATACTCTCCAATGTCCTTGATCTCACTGTATTTGCAATGAGCATAATCAGAGGGCTCACAGGTTATTGTGACTATGCCGTCATCATTTTCCATATTGATTACAGAGTATAACGCCCCATTAAACATACCCGGATACTTTGCTATAAGTTCATTCCAGTAAACTTGTACTCTTTCTTCAATATCCTTAGGAAGCTCTCTTGCTGCAGTTTCTTTTATTCTTAGCTCTTTTATTGGAATGATTTTAGTCATGTTTGTCTTCGCTTTCTATATATTTCTTGATTTCTTCGGCAGTCCTTATCACGTTCTCAATATCCGCATCAGAAGCATTATCTTTGGCAAAAGCATTGATATCACGCAGATACTTCAAACCATATCCAAATTTTCCCAGCATCCACTCCTGATTAGGAAAAATCCATATATGAAAGTGCTTGGAGCGTTCTTCCTGAACCAATGTAACAGTTTCGGCAATTTTCAGATCCTTTATAGCTCTTTCTGCAATTGCTATTGTATTTCCTATCTCAGCTCTCTCGTCTACAGTAAATTCCGCAAAAGACTGAATGTGTCTTTTACTTGTAATTATTAGAAAACCTGGAATTGGAATCTCAGGATCTGCAGCAAGAATAATCGACTCCCCGTCATAAATAATTCCCCCAGGAAGTTTCACCTCGCCACGCACAATTGCGCATCCTACGCACTCAGACTTAATTTCATTCCCCAATATATCTTTTCTTTTCATAACTTCCCCTTTGTATATTTTTTTCACCTATAGGATAAAGCATGCCCCTAGGGCAAGGTCAATACTCATAAAACTGTAATGCAAAAAGTATTGCCAAAATAGCAATGCCGTCCTTTGTCTGGTTGTTTCTAAGAAGCTCTTTTACCTCTGCAATTGGCATTCATACTTTATCTGCTACTTCATCAGAATCTTTGATCCGTCCTTCAGAATCCACCTTGGCACCGAAAACATGCATCACCTGATCTGACATACCATTTGACGGATTCTGAGAGCACAAGAACTTAAGGTCTTTTACAGTGTATCCGGTTTCTTCCATAACCTCTCTTCTGACAGCTTCTTCTATTGACTCTCCGGAAAAAGCTTATTATCCATTCTTAACCCTCACTCTTATAACAATGATAAAATGTGCTATCCATGTCTACAGTAACAGGGCCATCTTTCAGCAACACAGTTTCAAAGTATTTTTCTATAGCATCCCTGTTGTCCTCAAGGTATTTTCCCCCCTCGGGGTATTTCATTTGCACTCTGTCAAAAAGGGCATCTGTGCTATCGAATACTAACGGCCCAGGAAGTGCTAACTTTTCTACTCTATCGAAGTTCTCTGATAAAAGCGCTTCAAACTCTGCGTCTGCCTGCCTTCTTTCTTGTCTCTTTTTAAGGGCAAAAGAAATATCTAAACCCGCTTCAGTTAAACAATTTTCCCAGAAATTGTATTCCTTCACCGCTTCTCCGTAATGATTAACAGAGAACATACCACATGGTGCCAGCACTTGCGCCACATTTTGGATAAAGTAAGCATCATTATGCAAATAAGATAATAGATAATGCGCAATAATCTTAGAATACTTCTTCGCTTTTATCTTTTCCCAAGTCTCATCTTTTTCAAGGTTACTGAAAAAGATCTGAATATCAGAGCCTTCCGGAAGCGTCTCGCGGTTATCCTCCAGATAATTATAGAGATCATCAGCCCAATTTCCGTGAATGTCTACACCTAATACATTGAAGCCCTTGGGAATACGATCCCAGTTCTTTCTCCACAAAAGGCCGTAGCTGCAACCAAGGTCAAGAACAGTATCATTTTCCCCAAATGATAAAGAATTAAAAATCTTTTCATACCACTCAATTCCGTCTGCCGCATGATCCGCAGCATACCATCTGCGCTCATCCGCCCCCTGACTCATTTCCATCTTCCTGATAATGTCAGCAATGTCGTCCCAGTCAGGATTTTCATCAAACCTTGCAAGCGCAGATTCTATGCACTTTGCAGCCTTTTGAAGCTCATATACTTTCTGATTCATCATTTCAAGCTGCTTCTCGAGGATTTCTCTTATAGAACCCTGTTCATCATTCTCAAGACTGCTCTTGATCTCTTCTAGACTAAATCCAATATGCTTAAGCGCAATAATCTTTTCAAGAATTATCAATGAGCTTTTGTCATAGAGTTTGTAATTACCCTCAGAATGCCCAACAGGCTTAAGTAGCCCTTTTTCATCATATATACGAAGCGCCTTTGTTGATACTCCTGCCTGCTTTGCAATTTCTCCCGATGTCATTTTTTCCTTCATACTGATGCCCTCCTTTTTAGGTAAATGCATTTTTAGAAACTAAGTAATACAGCTGATTCGTACGTACTTCATCCTGTGATTACTTAATGGTAAGGGCTGCCCCAAGGGCAAGGTCAATACTTTTTTATTATCTTCCAAGCACTCAGAAGCTTTTCCATATTCCAGGCAGCATTGGCGGGACTTGTAGATGGAAGACATATTGCTGGTCTTTTGATTACAGGCTCCGTATACTTTTCATAATACTTAAGTGCTGTTTTACCATTGACATATATTGCCTTGATATCCGCTGTATTTAAAATAACGCTTAGATCGTTCGGTACTACATTAGTGATACTGGAATCCGATGATCCTACAATATCGCAAGACTTTATAACATCCCATAATGCAATCTTGTTTCTCAGCAAAAGAGCTTTCTTCTCCTCAATTGTCCCTGGCTCTTCCTCTTCAAACACTCCGGAAACCACCTTCCAAAATCTATTCTGCTTATGCCCATAGAAAAATCCTTCTTCTCTTGATTTAACAGAGGGAAAACTTCCCAGAATAAGTATTTTTGAACTCTTATCATATATTGGTTCAATTGGATGTATAACCATAATTAAGTCTCCCCTTCCCCATCCAACATATATGCACACTCTTTTATAGTACAAGATGGCAACAAAAAAGAGAAGCATCACTGCTTCTCTCTTACTGCCGGCGACCGGGATCGAACTTTTATGATGCCTCAGAATTCCCCATTCAGCTGTCTGAATCATTCTTCCAACAGTATCTTCTTCGAAAGATCCTAACAGTTACGATAACCAAAAGCAATCCACATAGCAAATATAATAACGATCCTGCCTGAAATGATATTAAATATGTTCCAAACAGCTTAGTTAAGCGCATATCCGGAACATCAGAATTTAGCAATACAGAAATTGGTGTCAGATAACGTATCTGGCTCAACACACGCATATGTGTAGGTACACTTCCAAACAGATCACATAAAATAAGTGCAAAAACAGTTCCCGCAGCTGCCATAGATCTCTCATTCCTTCCGGTATTAGTCTGTTTCTACCTCCCTGTAACCTGAAATCTGTCGTAAGCAACTTTTTCCATAGTCATACCTTATTTCTTCTCAAGTAAACAAAATATCCAACGACTGCTGCTAAAACTGATATTCCCACATAGAGTATCGGTGCGAACTGCAATGCTGTCAGGTAGTGTCCTCCAAAACCAACAAGCCTGAATTCATAGAGCACATTTTGAGATGCCATGTCCACTGGGGATAGCAGGTACAAAAACTGGGACAGTGGCCTGATGACCATCGGTATTTCCCTAGATCCTGCCAGAATCAGAAGGAATCCTCCAAAGACTGCGCCCATGACCACAACTGGGTTATTAAAACACTCTGATAAAAAACAGGTTGCAGCGGTCAAAAGGAGACATGCAGCAAAAGCTACCAGTATCTGTCTTCCAAAGAACGCACCCAAGGTAAGAGGCTCAGAAGTCAGCGGCATAAGGTTCTGCACCACCCCATTCCAGCCATTATTTCCCCAAAGAGCCAGACTTGTCACAATAGAAATTCCACCAAATAAAACTGTCAGTAAAAAGATACTTACAACTGCTGCCGAAATCTTTGCAACATAGGTGATTCCCCATCCGCCCCTGGTACAGCGCAGAAGCGGATCCGTTTTGTCTTTTATTTCTCCTGCAAAAATCTGGCTCAGCAAAAGAGTTATCACAAAGAGCATAATGAGTGGCATCGACTGTACAATATCAATAAGTCCCAACATCTCCTCAAAAGAATTCCACACCAGCGGCTTATTCACCAAAGCTTCCTTCTCCTCCCAGTATCTCTCTTCACCTTCCGTAAGGGCGCACATCTCCATGCCATCCTTTATGGTATCCTGCCTGATCTGATAGATTGCATCAGCATCGTAGTCAGCAAGCGGCTTTCCATAATCCACTATCTTCCTCACCCAGTCGCATAGCGCCATATATGTGCAATTGCTCTCATTCCACCATGTTCCATATTCATCTGCCGCCTGGGTAAGCTCTGAAAAAAGTGTGTCATCTATTTCTCGGCCATCGATTGCCCTTTCAAGTTCCCTGGTTCTGCTTTCGTAATCACCCATCTGTTCCGACTGAAACACTCCCTGCATAAAAGAATATGCAGCAATGACAATCAGGAGAATTACCGTGAACCTGTTCTTAAATATCTTTTTTAACTCATAACAGAAAAGCATGCCAAATAGACCCTTTTTCCCCATCACTTAATCCTCCTCTCCAAATTCCTTCAGATAGAAATCTTCAAGACTTCCATCTTCCTCTCTCCATGGTCCCTGCCAGATGATCTGGCCGGATTTCATCATGATAACTCTGTCTGCGATAAGCTCAATGTCAGATACAATGTGCGTTGATAAAAGAACTATGCTCTCCCTTCCAATCTCCTCAATAAGGTTACGAAACCTAACCCTCTCCTTGGGATCGAGACCGGCTGTAGGCTCATCAAGTATCAGCACTTCAGGCCTATTAATGAGGGCCTGCGCAATTCCAAGGCGCTGCTTCATACCTCCTGAATAAGTCTTTATCTTTTTCCTTGCGACGTCAGACAATCCAACTATTTCCAACAGTTCGTCGCACCTTGCCTTGGCAGCCTTTTTATCAAGTCCTTTAAGAGCTGAGAAATACATGATAAAATCTCTTCCACTAAACTCCGGATAATAACCGAAATCCTGAGGCAGATAACCTAGAACATCACGGTAATTTTCCTCGGAAACAGGCATGCCGTCATAAGTAATATCACCGCTTGTGGGCACAAGAATCCCGCAGATCATACGCATAAGCGTAGTCTTTCCTGCTCCGTTAGCACCTAGCAACCCAGTCACGCCTTTTTCCAAGGTAAAAGAGAGCCTGTCTACTGCTATCTTGTTCTTATATTGTTTGGTCAATCGATCAATTTTCAGTTCCATTCATACTCCTCCAAATAAAATGTCTTTCTAATCTCAATGCATTCAAGAGCCGCCAAAAAGACAAACAGTACAAACCATATCCACCTATAATTCTGCGCAAAGAACACTTTCTCATCCTTGATTGCAAGTATCATAAATGCTGTCACAGCAGAAACCAAGACGCATCCAAATGCATTTCTTCTCCCAATTTCCGTTCTCTCCAAGATCATGCAAGCTATGGAAGATACTAGGTATGGTATGGTTATTATGGCGCCGGTCATGGCAAATCCGTATCCACTGCTTGTACCCACAACTACAGATAACGCCAGCAAAAGAGCTAAGTGCACAGCCCCAATACAGATCAGTCTTGCAAAGAGTATTCCCCTTCCGGAAATCCTTGTTGCTCCTTCCAGCTCGTCCATTCCGTACAACCTTGAGCGCATGGAGTCAAACACTGCGATTGCTGATACAAATGGCATTATCGCAGCCACATAAAAAACCGTCTCACGGTTTAGACCTATTCCAAAGATTGCAACAATAAGAGCCGCAATCGATACAATCCACACTGGCATTCTGATATAGGACATCTGACTTTTTAACAGCTCATCCACTCCGAGTTCTGAGCGTCCACTCATTTTCCTATACCTTCTTATGAACACATCCTTCTTTGCTGCGTCAAGCTCTGGAGCTGCTTCATGCATCACTTTCCTTATGTTTTTACTCATGGAGATTACCTCCTTCCATCAGTTTCATAAAATCTCTTTTCACAGATTTAAGTCTCCTATACAGGGCAAATCTTGAAATACCCATGATCTCGCATATATCTGCAAGAGACATATCATTCATATACCGTAATATCAAAAGTTCCCTGTCCTCGTCCGGCATTTTATCAAGGGCCTGATTTACCTCAATCTTTCTTATCAGCTCATCAGCGCCATCGCCTTCATCTGAATAATCCTCCGGAAGTTCCTCTGCCTGAACTTTCCTACTCTCATCTATGCAGAGGTTTCTGGCAATCGTATATAGATAGCGAATCTGCTGCCCACGCTCATTATAGCTACTGCTCATGAAGCGAAGAAACGTCTCCTGGGTCAGGTCCTGTGCAATATCTGTATTGTGAACTCTGTAATAGCAGAATCGAAATATTTTGTCGTACTGTTCTTCAATATCCATGGATAGTTGTCTCACCCTCCCTCTGTAATGTATAACGAATTAATCATATAAAATGTGCGGCAAGAAAAAATATTTTCTTTTATTTTTTCATACAAATAAAAAGCTTCAAACCCAGATAAATTCTAAGTTTGAAGCTAATTGAAGTACTCGACTCACTTTGTCACTTGCTGAAGAAGTCCATTATCTATGACCTCATCATCAAGTTCTTCAAGATTATTGACTATTTTATTTGTGTTAACAACATGAATTTGAAAAGGACCTTTTCCAAAATTCATAAGGTACCCCAGTCTAATTGTTACATCCTTGTTCTCGCCTATTTTTAAAAGCCATTTGGCACAATTATCCCCACAAGCAGAAGCATTATATATATGCTCATTATCATTTGCGATAAGGATAAGTGTCTTCACACCACCAGAAAGTTTTTCTGGCGGAATAGCTCCTAAAAAAGGGCTTTGAACAAGATGCGGCCCAATTATTTCTGATTGATCAACATCTTTTACCATTTCCTTTGTAAACTCATCCTCAAGCCATGCATCTTCACTTTGATGATTAAAAAAAGTATCAGGATCAAAAATATAATTATCTTTTTCTATTTCTCCATAAATAATATTTAGCATTCTCTTACACCTCAATTTGTTCCGGTAACTGCGCCCTAATCTTTTCCTGAATTCTTATACTCTGAAATCATAGCTGTAATTTTGCTCTTTCCCTCAGCGGATCTGCACTCGCACTCAAAAACATGTGAAAAACATTCATTCCCTGAATTGGAATCTTCTGTGATAACCGTATCCGGCTTTATCTCTTTACTATCGTGAAGATTGTAAATATTGTATAACTCGTTGTATGTCTTCTTAGGTTCAATATATTTCTGCGACTCTTTATTGATCCGCATTCCGTATATTTCTTCTATGCTATAAGGCAATTGGGGAAGAGCATCTCGACATATGATTACAAAATAATTATCTGATTCGTTCACTATTCTTGCGAATTCATGTGTCTTGATAAAACTGTTATTCTCATCTAAAAAGATAATGTATCCATGCATAGTCTGTAAAATCTGCAATTGCATATCATTTTGAAATCTAAATGCCACACATTTTCTCTCACAAACTACTGTCACTCCTGAATTCTTCCCCAATTGACTATAGTCAAGCAGCATATCTATCAAAGTTGTCTTACCAGTTGCACTGTTCCCCTGTATTATCGTTATATTTCTTTTCACGATAAGGTGGTAATGTACTTTGTTGTCATAGATTTTTATATCGTACTTTCCAACCAAAATTTTATCCTTCCTATCCCATAATTTATTCATCCACTTATCAACCATATAGTGGATTTCATTCTGACTGCATGCTCCCTATCAAATACTATATCAAAAAAGAGAAGCGCTATCTACTCACGGCGTGTTAAAGATTCTAATACTCCCATTGTATCTCCAAAACAAAAAAGAGAAGCATCACTGCTTCTCTCTTACTGCCGGCGACCGGGATCGAACCGGTCGCCAAAATGGTCCTATAACCCCGTCCCCAGGGTCATTGGGTGTCAGTTAAGTTTGAACAAAGTGTTGAGAATACCTCGGCCAAGGCTTGCGCCTACATTGCCACCGAGTGTCTTACCAAATTTGCCAAAGGTTCCACCAACAGCCTTACCTACTTCGCGGCCAACTGTTCCGCCGACTGAAGTTGTTACAGACTTAACCGCACGCTTTTTGGAGTTAGCTGCCTTCTTGGCTGCTGCCTCTTCTTCCTTGGCTTTCTTTTTGGCCTCAGCAGCTGCTTCCTTTTCGGCTGCAGCATTTGCAGCAGCTTCTTCTGCTGCCTTCTGATCCTCAAGGCCCTTTCTCTGAAGGAATTCATAAGCAGAATCATTATCTACCGGATTAGCATATTTACTGTAAAGGAAGTTATTCTTTATCTCACTCTCACGCTTTACAGAATCGATGCTGCCCATCTTACTCCTTGGAGGAAGTACAGAGCATCTCTCTACTACTGTAGGGATACCGCCTTCATCCAGCATTGAGATAACAGCTTCACCGGTTCCGAGTGCAAGAATAGCTTCCTGTGTATCAAAGGCTGGATTAGCTCTGTAGGACTGAGCTGCTGCCTTAACAGCCTTCTGTTCAGCAGGTGTGTATGCTCTAAGACCATGCTGTACCTTGTTACCCAGCTGTGCCAGCACTTCGTCAGGAATGTCTCTAGGATTCTGTGTTACAAAATAGATACCTACACCCTTTGAACGAATGAGCTTGATTACCTGCTCTATTTTCTCCATAAGTGCTTTGGATGCTCCATCAAATAAGAGGTGAGCTTCATCAAAGAAGAATACAAGCTTTGGCTTGTCAAGGTCTCCAACCTCAGGCAAGGTCTCAAAAAGCTCTGCCATAAGGTATAACAGGAAGATTGAATATAAAGAGCCATTACTGATAAGGCTCTGGCTATCAAGAACATTGATCATTCCTCTGCCATTTGTATCTCTCTGGATGAAATCCATAATATTGATAGCAGGCTCTCCAAAGAACTTGTCACCACCAGCCATTTCCATGGCAACTACTGCTCTCATGATAGCTGAAATGCTAACTTTACTAATATTTCCATACTCTGCTGCCAGCTCTTTATTGTTCTCTGAAACATAATTCAGCATAGCCTTGAGGTCTTTTGTATCCTCTAACAGCAGGTTATTGTCATCTGCGATTTTAAAAGTGATTGCAAGAATATCAGACTGAAGGTCATTCAGGCCAAGAATTCTGGCAAGCAAAACCGGTCCCATTTCTGAAATTGTTGTTCTAAGTGGAATACCATTCTGACCAAAGATATCAAAGAATGTTGTTGGATACTGCTCAAAAGAAAAACCAGCCTCAGCAAGGCCAAACTTTTCTATTCTTTTCTGCATATCCTCTGAATCAACCCCTGGCTCGCACATGCCAGCCAGATCACCCTTTACATCTGCAAGGAAAACAGGAACACCCATATCACTAAAGCTCTCTGCAAGAACCTTTAAAGTGATTGTCTTACCAGTACCTGTAGCACCAGCGATCATACCGTGTCTGTTTGCCATCTTAGGGTTTAAATAAACAGGTTCCCCGTTTTCGTTATTAGCTATCCAGATTTTTCCGTCTCTAAGCATTTATTCCTCCCATAACTAAAACTGTTTTTCGTTATTATCATTAAA
Source organism: Butyrivibrio sp. (assembly GCA_045646185.1). Lineage (GTDB taxonomy): Bacteria > Bacillota > Clostridia > Lachnospirales > Lachnospiraceae > Butyrivibrio. The sequence continues at coordinate 31,341 of JAZRKG010000168.1, read as the reverse complement.
AGCTTCCTACTCCGTAGTGGTGCAGGAAGCTTTTTAGTCTTTAACTGATATTATTTGATGAATTTCTTGACTATATCCATAGGATCTGCGCCCTTTGAAATAGCTTCCTTTGCAACCTTCTCAATCTGAGGCTCAAGGAAATCAGGAATATCAATATCTGCTACCTTCTCGATTGTCTTAGCAGGAGATGTCTCAAATTCCTTTAAAAGAGCTGGATCTGACTGAATCTTCTTAACTATTGCTGTAACCTTTTCTTGCATTTTTGCGTCCATTTTGTTCCCCACCTTTCTTTTCAAAAGACAAAACTTTTCTACATTACGATTATACACCTTTTCTTACTTCATTAAAATGAAAAAGCATGTTAATACATAACTTCAAATAGTCTTTGTAATAACATGCTTTTAGTATTTCAACTCAATTTTTCAATAATTACTTTATGAGTTTGCCTGCAACGTTCTTAAGGCATCCATCCTCAAATGGGCTGTTAAGTCCAACCTGTGGAAGAAGTCCTGTAAAGAAGTCTGATGCAGAAAGTCTGCAAAGCTTGAGATAGCTCTGCCAAGCCTCTTTGTAATCTCTGTCCATCCATACCTTGTACTGAAGTGCATTGGTCTGTGCAATTGCATAGTCAATGTAGTACAGTGGCAGATCATAGATGTGGTGCTGCTTCTGCCAGAAGCCGCCCTGCTCAAAATATTCATTTCCTGAATAGTCAAGGTGTGGCTTGTACTGACGTTCAAGATCTCTCCATGCCTCATTTCTCTGCTTTGGAGAAAGTCCAGGGTTGGAATAAACAATATCCTGGAACTCATCAACCATTGTTCCATAAGGAATGAATGCTGCACTATCTTCAAGATGCATATCCACATAGTCCTGAGCTCTTGCACCAAAGAAGAGGTTCATCCAAGGCTCTGTAAAGAATTCCATTGACATTGAATGAGTCTCAGCTGTCTCCATGGTAATATCTGCATGCTCCTGAATAGGATCTTCTGCTGCAATAAAGCCCTGGAAGGCATGTCCACATTCATGTGTGATTACATCAGCATCACCACTTGTTCCATTGAAGTTGGCAAAAATAAATGGTGCCTTGTAATCAGCCAGATATGTCATGTATCCACCTGTTTTCTTGGTCTTTCTGCCAAGAACATCAAACAGGTCATTGTCACACATGAAGTTCATGAACTTAGCTGTTTCAGGTGAAAGCTCGTTATACATCTTTCTGCCTGCTGCCAGAATTTCTTCAGGCGTTCCTATTGGTGCAGGATTTCCGTTTGTAAAATAAACACCTTCGTCTTCAAAGTGAAGCTTAGAAAGTCCAAGGCGCTGTCTTCTTCTGTCATGAAGCTGCTCTGCAATTGGAACAAAGTCTTTTTTTACCTGAGCTCTGAATGCTGCAACGTCATTTCTGTCGTAACAGTTACGGTTCATTCTTGCATATCCAAGTGGAAGGTAATTGTCGTAGCCAAGTTTGTTGGCCTGTGCTGTACGATTTTTTACCAGCTTGTCATAGATATCATCCAGTTCTTCCTTATTATTGGCAAAAAATTCTGTGTATTTCTTGTAGGCTTCAATACGAACATTTCTGTCACTATTATGCAGATAAGGATTCATAAGTGAAAGGTTGAGCTGCTCGCCGCCGAATTCAATTTTGGCTGTAGCAAGGAGCTTGTTGTACTGGCTGTTTAACTGGTTTTCTTCCTGCATAAGTGGAAGAATTTTTTCATCCACAGACTTCATGGCAAGCTCAATGTTTTTGAATGCTACTGGTCCGATCTTCTCTTCAAGGTATGCTCTGTAAGGTGAGTTATAAAGCTTTTTCTGGTAGGACACCATGAGATTTGAATAAACAGGTCTTTTCTCATCATAGTAGTCCTGCTCGGCACTGTAGAATTCATCTGTCATATCAATGTCATGACGGATTTCTGCAATTACCATATTGGTGTTTGCATGATTAGTTATTTCATAATACTTTTTGTGAACCTCGAACTGTTCCTCTCCAGAAGTTGCATTATCAAGCGCTGCTTCCAGCTGTTTGAAATCTTCTGCAAGCTTGTCCATGTCCACACGACTATAAGGCATTTCATTAAACTTCATATCTAAAGGTTTCCTTTCATACATTTTCTTACTTTAAGTAAGATTTCATCATACAACAATAAGGGGAGCTTTTCCACTTGGAAGTTGCGCTATTTAATCATTTTTGTGCCTGATATCCTGCCTTCATACACAGCAATCGGTATGAGAATTATTGCAAACATGGCTCCCCAGGTTATTGAGAATATTATTAATACTTTTCGAGCATCCAATTTTGATCACCTCAAATACAATCTTTGAGTTACATAATACAACACTAAAGCGCTTCATAAAAGTCGTATTAAGTAAAAAAGACCCTACACTTTTTTAAGTGCAAGGTCTTTGGTAAATATCGTCACAGAATATCTATATATTCTCCTGCCAGGGCTTTGTTCATGCTTCGTACTGCACAAAACTTGCCACACATACTGCAGGTATCACTGTGGTCATCCTCTGGAGCACGGCTGTCTCTAATTGCCTTAGCTGCCTGAGGGTCAAGTGCCTCAAGCCACTGTGCGTCCCAGTCAAGTTTTCTTCTGGCTTTTGCCATTCTGTCATCTCTGTCTCTTGCTCCCGGGATTTTCTTGGCTATATCTGCTGCATGAGCTGCGATTTTGCTGGCAATTATACCCTGATATACATCCTCAAGGTTTGGAAGCGCCAGGTGTTCAGCCGGTGTTACATAGCACAAAAAGGCTGCTCCACTTGCAGCTGCAATAGCTCCTCCTATAGCTGCCGTAATGTGGTCATAGCCTGGTGCTATATCTGTGACCAATGGTCCAAGGACATAGAATGGAGCTCCATGACACAGAGTCTGCTGAATCTTCATATTAGCTTCAATCTGATCCATTGGCATGTGACCAGGTCCTTCTACCATGACCTGAACATCCTTTTTCCAGGCTCTCTGGGTGAGTTCTCCAAGTCGTACCAGCTCTTCTATCTGACAGCAGTCAGAGGCATCAGCAAGGCATCCCGGTCTGCAGGCATCTCCAAGGCTGATGGTTACATCATTTTCTCTGCAGATTTCCAGGATTTCATCATAGTATTCGTAAAAAGGATTTTCATTGCCTGTCATGGCCATCCATGCAAAAACAAGGCTTCCGCCTCTGCTGACAATGTTCATTTCACGATTGCCACTTCTAACCTGTTCAATGGTCTTTCTTGTAATGCCGCAGTGCAAAGTAACAAAGTCAACGCCGTCCTCGGCATGAAGTCTTACCACATCAATAAAGTCTCTGGCAGTAAGGCTTGCAAGGTCTCTCTGATAATGGATAACTGAATCGTAGATTGGAACTGTTCCTATCATTGCAGGACATGAGCTGCAGAGCTTTCGCCTAAACGGACTTGTATCTCCATGGCTGGAAAGGTCCATTATAGCTTCCGCTCCCATTTCGACTGCCTTCATAACCTTTTTCATTTCAAGATCCAGGTCCTTGCAGTCTCTGCTGACTCCAAGATTAACGTTTATCTTGGTTTTAAGCATGCTACCAATTCCATTTGGATCAAGACCTTTATGGTTTGGATTTGCCGGAATAACAACCTTGCCTTTTGCTACCATTTTTTGAATATATGAAACTTCTCGCCCCTCTTTTTTTGCGACAATTTCCATTTCCGGAGTTACTATTCCTTTTCTGGCTGCCTCCATCTGTGTGTAATAGTTTTTTACATTGACATAGGTTTCTTTACCGACTGTCATTTCTCCTTTTCCCATTTTCTACCTCCTACTTGTAATGCCAAAGCGGTCCGCGGCCTCTGCCAAGGTCAAGGCCCATCTTTATAGACTTTTCAAGATAGTCTTTGGCATTACTGATACTTTTTTCAAGCGAAAATCCAAGAGCAAGATTGGATGCAATAGCACTGGACAGTGTGCATCCTGTGCCATGGGTGTTTGGATTATCAATTCGCTCAGCCTGATACCAGCTGATACTTCCATCCCGAGTGCAAAGGACATCTGCTGATAAATTGTCTTTTTCCATATGTCCGCCTTTTACAAGAACCGCGCAGTGGTATTTTTGTGCGATTGCTTTGGCAGCTTCTTCCATGTCCTGCCTTCCTGAAATGTTTTTATTCCCCAAAAGTGCCTCTGCCTCAGGGATATTAGGCGTTATGACACTTGCCAGAGGAATAAGTCTCTCACACAAAGCCTCTTTTGCCTCATCTTCCAGAAGCTTTGCTCCGCTTGTTGCCACCATTACCGGATCCAGCACTATGTTCCGGGCTCCATGAAATTTCAGACGATCCTCTATTACTTCGATAAGCTCCGCATCAAATGTCATTCCTATTTTTACAGCATCAGGATAAATGTCTTCAAAGACCATATCTATCTGGTCTTGCAAAAGAGCTGGCGTAACCTTCATTATGCTTCTGACACCTGTTGTGTTCTGTGCAGTTATGGCAGTTATGGCGCTCATGCCAAATACTCCGCAGCCCTGCATTGTCTTTAAATCAGCCTGAATTCCGGCGCCTCCGCTGGAGTCACTTCCTGCTATTGTCAGCGCGCTCTTTTTTATCATTTGGCAACACTCTTTTCTTTTAGCATATCCTGCAGTGTTTCAAGTACATGTCTCTGTTTGAGAATGGTGATAAACACTGCAGCTATAACTGTTCCGCCAATTGTACTAACCAGAAATGGCAATACGTATACAAAGAGAGCAACCTCTTTTCCCATAAAGAAGACTGCTACCGGATACGCCACAATGCCTCCTATTATTCCAGTACCAATAATTTCTGCGATGTAGGTCAGATAGTACTTGCCTGTATAGTGGAAAATAAGGCCGCAGCACAGCGCACCAATCATGCTGCCTGGGAATGCCAGCAGTGTACCTGTTCCAAGAATGTTTCGAATGAGTGAAGTGCAAAATGCCATGGCAATTCCATATTCAGGACCAAGGAATACTGCAGCTAGTACATTGATCATGTGCTGCACCGGGAAGCATTTGGAGCCTCCTACAGGAATTGAAAATGTGGACAGGGCAACTCCTAGTGCCACAAGCATTCCTGATAATACTAGTTTTTTTACTTCGAGTTTTTTCATACCAAAAACTCCTCCTTTGCTTTTTCTTTAAGGCGCTTGGCCTTATTTTCTATATCTAAGGAACCAAAGATGCTTGATATGACTGCAATTCCGGATATCCCACTTCCTTTAAGCAGGTGCATATTATTGTCATCTATTCCTCCGATAGCAACTATTGGAATGTCGATTTCTTTTGTGATTTCTCCATATATTTCAAGGTTAGGAACTGGCTTTGCGTCTTTTTTGGTATCAGAGCCAAAGGCTGCTCCTACTCCCAGGTAGTCAGCGCCTTGCCGCGCGGCAATCTGCGCTTCCTGCAGGTTGTGGGCAGTAGCTCCGATTATGAAGTCATCTCCAAGGATTTTTCTTGCCTCGGCAATATTCTCATCATCCTGTCCAAGATGAACTCCTGCAGCCCCTGATTCCTGGCAGACTCTGACGTTGTCATTGATAATCAGGGGAACATCGAATTTATCACAGATTCTTTTTATTTTTATTGCAATTTGAAAGTATTCCTCAAAGGACTTATTTTTCTCCCTTAGCTGAATCATGGTGCATCCGCCTCTTACAGCTTTCTCTACTGCTTTTTCCAGGGCATCCTCATCATCAGAGAAGAAGCTTTGGTCTGTGATTGCATAGAGCAGAAGATCACAAGAGTTAAAGCGTTTTTTATGGCTTTTGGCTGATATACTAAGTTCATCAATCAGGGTATTTTTGTAGGTCATAGTGCAAAGCCTTTTGTTTTTCAGACATATCAGCTCTGCGCGCCTTGCACAGCTCTCGTAGATAGATATGGCGTCCCGGATAGCCTGGATATATGGGATTGAGACGGTGTTTTTTGATTTGAAGCCAGATTCTGTTGTTTCGTGGCTGGAATTCAGTTCGTGGCCGGCTTCTGGTTTGTGGCAGGACTCAGCTTTGTGGCTGGCTTCTGGTTGTCTGTTGCAAGCCAGTGCTGCTCCAAGGTTTGTTCCAAGAATGGCTGTCATCATGCAGCCGGCACCGGTAAACCTTTTTTGCATATAGCTTCCGCCTAGGAGTATCTCGTAGTAATCATTCTGGTAGTCAGCCAGTATTACGTTTTCTCCTGTCACAACGATCATACTGTTTAATTTTTTAGATAGCTCAAGAATCTCTGCTTTTGAGATAGAGATGTTTTCGGCCTCTACTCCTCTTGAGAGAGTATGTTTTTTGATGGCAGGGTCCTTTCCATGCACGCTATGTAATGGAGCTTGTCGTCTGTTGCCAGATGTTAGCAGCAGAGACAAAGTTTTTATTTCTGCCGCATTTCCTCTGATGCAGGTAAAGGATATAGTCTTAAGGAGCTTTCGCAGCATTTTTTTCCTAAAAGCTGTTGCTCCAGCTCCAACAGGATCCAGTACAACCGGGATTCCCATGTCGTTGGCTGCTCTGCCTGCTTGCAGGAATGCTCTGAGCTTGTCCTTAGACGGAGTTCCGGTATTGATAACCAGCGCATCAGACTGCCTTGTTATATCGGCAGCTTCCTTTGGGCTGTCACCAGCAATGGCTACACCTTCACATGCAAGTACTGCATTTACTGCATCTGTAGCCGTTATGTAATTTGTAATAAGGTGTATTTGTGGATGGTATTTTTCCAGATACGTACTCATGAATATGTGTACATGATATGTTTTGAGAGATTTATGAATTGCTATGTTGCATGTAGCTTCTAATTATTTCTTATTACATTCATAAGAAAAGCGTCATCTATTTTTACCTAGATGACGCTTAAATAACAATCCATTATCAGCATTACAGAGCGCTCAGAGCGCTTCTGTCGACGATTCCTACGTTGGCATTATCCAAATCAGGTATAGGGTCGTGCAATTCTGCACCTCTCAGCCATATCAGCTCCCCTTGTCTTGTATTTAGTTGTATTTGTAGTGTTTACTACTGTAGCAAGTCGCTACAGTCATCAATATAGCACTGTTGGCGCTTATGTTCAAGAGGGATGGCGCAGATTGCACTTTTTCATCATAGGAAATCCGAAGGAATTTCCTATGATGATACAAAAATGCATACACTTTGACAATTTTTCACTTAAGTCTATGCAGATTTCCTCTGCGTTTCATATTCATTTTCTGAAATTTGCATATACATCGATATTTTTTTCCTTAAGTCTATGCATACTTTCTCTCTGATTTATATCCATTCTCTAAATAATGCATATACCTGACCAGTTTTCTTACCAGGTATATGCAAATCTGCTCCCTGCTCCTTTTAAGGCACTGAAAAAATGCATATACCTGAGAATTTTTTCTCCCAGGTATATGCAAATCTGCTCCCTGCTCCTTTTAAGGCACTAAAAAAATGCATAAACCTGAGAATTTTTTCTCCCAAGTATATGCATTTCATCATTAACCTAATAAAATATGATCTCTCGTTCAGGAAATAAAGAGTGACTGGGTATTCTGGACAAGCTTTTGCATTTCTTCCTGAGTATTCTTAGTAGGATCAAATTCCTTCATTGTGCCTGTGGCAACATCATAGTAAAGAGCAGTAACCTTAGGGCCGGCACTGTCAGCACCAGCTTTTTCAGCTTCAATACGCTTCCTGGCAGCTGCAGCTTTTTCAGCCTCAATACGCTTCCTGGCAGCTGCAGCCTTTGCTTCTTCAACACATCTTCTGTCAGCCTCGGCACGTTCTCTGGCAGCTTCTGCCGAAGCTGCCGCTGCTGCTTTGGCTGCTTCGGAGGAAGCTGCCGCTGCTGCCATGGCCTTTTCAAACCAGCCTTTGATCTGCTCACCTGTATCAGTTGCAGAAGTAATAATCTCATGAAGCTCATCAAAAGGAGTCTCAAAGAGTATTTCAGAAGAGCATAAAAGCTCAATACCTGCAAGGGCAAACTGCTCCTTAAGTGCTTCAACATATTTATCAGTCTTAAAATCCTGAGTCAGATCTATTACAAAATAGCCACTCTGACAAGTCATATTAAGAACCAGACCACTTGAGCAATTTGAATATAAGTGCACCTCACTTACCAGCTCACTTGGCATATTGAACTGACCGATGTAGCTTATAAGATAAGTATCAAGTGCAAGATTCTCCATGAATCCCAAAAGCTTTTGTCTTCCAGCAAAGGAATGGAAATGTCCAATGATTCCCAAAAGCATATTTATATTATTAAATTCCTTAGCACAATAATCGTGGTCCTTTTGAGCAGATAAAAGCTCCTTGTACTTTGCTGCAATTTCACTGTCAGACAAGGCCATTTCTCCTTCGCCATATGGCAGAGTCATACTCTTTACACAGTTCTTGAAGGTCTTATCGCAGCCAAGGATAGCTCTTGCATCCATTGGGAAGTTACTTACAACAGGCTTGTCACTATCCGGGCAGGCAGCCTTTATACCTTTGCTCATAAGGATACTAAGCATGGTAATTGGTGATGCTCCAATCTCCTTGCACTTAGCCATAAATTCGCTTTGAGAAAACTTAAGCTCATAGCGTCTGTGTTCTGATTTATCTGCTGTTTCAGGAAGTTTATAACCTTTTCCAGCAAGTCCTTCAATCTTTTCGCTCTTTCCATTAAGTTCAATCTTGTTCTCACATGGGTCAATCATTTCCTCTTCTGAAAGCCCAGCTGCTACCTCAAGATGCTTTTGATATACATCATCATATTCAGCTTCTGATACATTTTTGTAATCCGCATAGAACTGCACCAGTGTCTCAAGGAAATTTTTGGCTCCACGACCATCAGTAAGTCCATGATGGAAAGAAAGTCTTAAAGAATTGTTCCAATATGTAATTCCCATAAGGTGGTTACTGTTTGAATGTCCACCCAGAGGAACAAGCTCTTTTGTGTTTAGGGCAAAAAGAGGCTTCTCATTTTTTACTGCATAGAAATCTCCGTCACGTTCTTCGAACTTTACATTAAAGTAAGGGTACCTGATAACTGTATCAGCAATCGCTCTATTTAAAATATCTCCATCAATATCCTCGGTCATTCTGACATCATAAACTTCACTTGGAAGTCCTTTGGATCTATAGAGATATGGAAGTCCTGAAAGGGCCTTATCACCATTTTCTAAAATTTCATCAATCTTTGCATTTACAATTTTTTCATCTAAACTAAACAAACTCTAATACCTCCTAAGTACGATTTTGGTTAAGCCATCAGCTCTATGCCAATGGAATATTTGCAACACATAATTAAGTTTCAAACTGTATTGCAATCGTACTTCAGAAATATTAGAGTTTTGTTGCTAAAAAATAATTTTTTCTTGAACTAATTATAATCAAAAAAGAAAAATCACTGCTTTACTGCTCCGTCTGAAACGCCTGCTATTAGGAATCTCGACAGGGAGAAGTATAAGATTACAATAGGAACAGCAATGAAGATGGCGCCTGCTGCAAACCTTGAAAATTCTGTCTCACCCAGATGCGTTAGGCCTACGGCAACTGTCCACAGATCTCTGTTCTTGAGTAACATGTTAGGTAATATGAAGTCACTCCAAGGCCATGCAAAAGATGTCAATGCTGTATAAACCAGTATAGGCTTTGAAAGTGGCAATGTTACTCTGAAAAATATGGATGGATTTGTTGCTCCATCAATCCTTGCTGCTTCATAAATCGAATTACTGATTGTATCAAAATAACCCTTTTGCACGAGATAACCCATTGGTGCGCCGGCAGAATAAATCAGTATAAGACTTAGCAAATTGTTGATCATATTGAAATTGACCATGATAAGATATACCGCTGTCATACCCATAAAGCTTGGGAACATACTAAGTACAAGGGTTGTCTTCATCATAGGCTTTCTCATTTTGAATCTGAAACGGCTCATGGTGTATGCTGTGAGAATTACCAGTATCGTTGACAGAGCACAGGAACAAATTGCTACAAACAATGTGTTTCTAAGCCAGCTTGGGTAATCATACATCTGAGTATCAGTAAACAGCTTCACATAGGTAGCTGTGCTATAGCTTTTTGGAAAAAAGCCATCAAAATCATATATGGATCCTGAAGAAGAAAAGGATGCCAGCACCAGCCATAATACCGGGAAAAAGAATATGAAGGATACAACTATCAAAAGAACATAAGTCACTATCACTTCAGAGAGCTTTTCTTTTTTCATCTGAATGTATCCTCCTTCTTAAATGCTGATGAATTTACATAGGCAGCCAGTGAAATAACTGATGTGATTACAAATATGATAAGACTTAAGGCCGCTCCAATTCCGTAATAATTGTTGTCGATGGACAGATTGTATAACCAGTTGATAAGAAGGTCTGTATCGCTGGCAAGGAAATAATCATCCAGATACAAGCCGCCACGCAGGAAATAAAATACACCAAAGTTGTTGAAGTTACCCACAAAGCTGGTAATCAGTGTTGGTGTTGTTGAGAACACTACAAATGGTAATGTCAGCTTGGTAAACTGCTTCCATCTGCCTGCCCCGTCAAGGCTTGCTGCCTCGTAAAGCTCATTGTTCATGTTGGACAGGATACCTGTTGCCAGAAGCATGGAAGTTGGAATTGATATCCAGGCATTTACTAAAAGGCCTATTACACGAGCCTTGTTACCTGCGTCAATATCAAGGAATCCGATGCTGCTGCCGCCAAGAGCCTTTATATAGTAGTTTATTGGACCACCATATGAAAACATGAATTTGAAACCAAGCAGTGTGATGAAACCAGGCACTGCATAGGCAATAATCGGGAAAGCTCTCCAGAAGGTCTTGCCCTTAACACAGTTCTTATTTAAAAGAAGTGCCAGGAAAAGTCCTCCAAAATAATTAAGAAGTGTCGCACATATTGCCCAGACTACATTCCATCCAAGAATTTTCAAAAAGGTAGATTTAATTCCTGATAGTGAAAAAATCTGTATGAAGTTCCCAAAGCCTATCCAGTCGATAAGCTTTGGTGGAACTATATTACCTCCATAATTAGTAAATGCAATTAAAATCATGAAGATGATAGGAAGAACATTAAAAAGTAGTACTCCGATTACGGGAAGGAACAAGGCAACCACATAGAATTTTTTGTCTACAAAATCGAGTACTGATCTGTAGAAGCCCGGTATTTCCTTTCCTTCAGCGATTTTAGCTTCAGTACTTTTAATATCTTTGATATTAGAAAGATAAAAAATAATTACTGCAGCAAGAATCAGAAATGCAAGGATTCCTCTAAGGAGCATTATTATTGAATCATCACCAACTACTCCAAGCCATGGATCACCTTCTACAGTTCCAAGTGTGAAGAATCCAATCATATCATTTATTCCAGCTGTAAAAAGATACCATAGGTACAAGGCAAGAATAGCCATGTACAACAGACCTTTTATACGTTGCCCATATAAAAACTGCCCCAACCCCATGATGACATAGGAGCATTTGGTCTTAAAACTATTTTGCTTCATTTACTTGCTCCTTAATTTGCCAGGGTATAGATTGCGTCATAGATACTTTGAGATGCTTTTTCCAATGCTTCCTGCATGGAAGTTACATCTGCATACTTTACTGTTTCTCCCTTTTCTTCTCTAAATGCATCCTTGGCAACATCGCTAAGCAGTGTCTGCATTGGATCCCAAATCTGGTCAACAGCCTTAACTGAAGGCATCAGATAGATATGTCCCTCACTTAAGCTTTCAAAAATCATGCTTGTAACGCCGCCCATTTCGCTGGCTACGTCAGATCTTGTAGGAGCAATACCAAGAATCTCAGCTCTTGTTTTTATCATTTCATAGCTGGTTGCAAAGTTTACAAATTCGATGCAGGCTTCCTTGTGCTTGGTATAAGCACTGATGCCGTATCCGTTAACACCACCCATAACGATTGTAGCTGTATCAGCTTCACCTGAAGACAAGTCTCCACTTGATGGCATAAGTCCTGGAAGTTCAACCATTCCAAGATTTTCTGTTGCCTTCTCCTCTGCTTCAGCTTCGCTAAGCCCTTCGTTTTCATACACTTCAGCAAGTCTTTCATAGAAAAGAACATAAGTGTCAGGAGTAGAGATTGAGCAGAAGTATGTTCCATCTGCTACCTTTGAATATCTGCTCTGCTTGATTGAATCATCGATACACTCTTCGTTCATAATAGAAGCAAACTGTCTCATAGCCAGAAGCCCCTTGGCTGTATCGCCCTGTGCAAATCCGATGTCAGTTGAATCCACGGTTCCATCTTCAGCCTCTCCAAATACATAGCCGCCGTAGGAAAAAATGAACTCCGCCATCATATACAGGTCATTGCAGGATGCTACAAGGCCAAACTTTTCACCATTTGACTCAGTAACGAGCTGCTGTGAATATTCATATAATGAGCACCAATCCTCGAAAAAGTCTGGTGTTCCATTGCCATCATCATCCCATTCTGTTTCCCAGTTGTCAGGAAGAAGGTCTTTTCTGTAGAAAAGCATTGGCTCCTGAACATTTACAGGAACACCACAGGTATATGTATTTCCATCAACAGTAATTGAGAATGCATCCCAGGCTTCATCAGGAATCTGGTCTGCGCATTCATAGTCTTCTTTGTTTATCGCAAGAAGGTGCTTATCTTCTGCATAAGCCATAAGCTTGTCATTGGCCTGATATAAAACGTCAGGGCCATAACCGTAAGGTCCGTTCTCAGCCAGGTCACTGTACTCTTCCATGTTGGCATCTACTGCAACAATGCCCTTGTCAGCGTAGGCTTCGTTAAATGCAGTCAAAAGTTCATCCAGATAGCCCTGGGATTTGGCTGTATCATTTTCAAGTATTCTAAGAGTAATGGTCTCATCTGAAGACTGTGTTGTATCCCCTGTGCTCTCACCAGATGAGCTGCTGCAGGCACAAAGTCCGGCAACCATAGACAATGTAAGAATCGCCCCCAAAGTCTTTTTTGCGTATTTCATCATATCTCTCCTTCGTTTACAAATAGCCTGTATCCATAAGGTTCTATCTGTATTCCATCATATTCCTGTTCGTTATCAGTCTGATTTATATATAGTCTTGCATCTGCTTCTTTTCCATGTCGCTTTACAAAAAGGACATTTCCATCCTCAGAAGCTGTTATTCTGGTGCCTTTATAGATGAATTTACATTTCTGTCTGACTGCTGCCAGCTTCTTTAATAGCCCTGCTACTTCCAGATCTTTGTTTTCTACTGTATCCCAGTCCATACATCTGCGGCAGTCAGGATCATAGCCTCCCGGTGTATAGCACTCTGTTCCGTAAAAAATGGATGGTGCGCCAGGGAACAGATATAAAAGGCATAACGCTGCATGCAGCTTTTTCTTGTTTTCCCCAACCTCGCTGTAAAACCTGTCGGTGTCATGAGAATCCAAAAGATTTAACATCATGTCATTTACTGTGTCTGTGTTTCTGGATAAGATATCGCAAAGCTTATAGGCCATCTCTTTTGCATCCATCTTTTCATAAGCAAAGTAGTCAAGAGCTGCTTTGGTAAAAGCGTAATTCATGATGCTGTCGTACTGATCACCCTTAAGGTAATTGGAAGCGTCATGCCAGTTCTCACCGATAATGGCTGCGTCTTTTTTGCTTGCCTTTACAGCCTTTCTGAATTTTCTCCAGAAGTCATGACTTATTTCATCAGAAACATCAAGTCTCCAGCCGTCTATGTCAAACTCTTCTATATAGTATAGTGCGATTGATATCAGATAATCCTGTACCTTTTCATTTGAAGTATTCCATTTTGGCATGTACTTGCAGCCGGCAAATACTTCGTAATTAAGAGGTTCCTTATCAGGAAAATCACCGTCTATCACAAAGAAATCAAAGTACTCTGAGTCTCTGCCTTTTTTGACAACATCCTGAAAAAGCTCATTTAACTCACTCACATGATTAAATACTGCGTCGAGAACTATTCTCATGCCCTTTTCATGGAGCTTTTGTACCAGATTCTTTAAATCATTTTTATCCCCAAAGTCCGGATCAATCTGGAAGTAATCCACAATGTCGTACTTATGATTGGATGGAGATTTGAAGATCGGTGTCAGGTAAAGTGCGTTGCAGCCAAGGCTCTTTATGTAATCAAGCTTTGAAATAATACCTTTAAGGTCCCCTCCTGCAAAGCTTTTGGGATTTGGAATCTCACCCCATTTTAAATTTATGTAGCTCTTGTCCTTGGCATCATCACCTATTTTAAATCTATCCACAAAGATTTGGTAGAAGGTAGCCTCGGACAGCCACTCCACTTTTTCCAAAATATCAGCCTTATTTATATAAGGATATTGGAAAAAGTTGTAATAACCCTTGGTAAAGTCATATCCTGATGTGATTCTGTCTTCTGAAAAATAATAATAGTCTTTTCCATCAAAAAGGTAAAATACGTATGCCAGCCTTGTATCTGTAAGCTTTAATGTGACCGAGTAGAAGTCAAAGGCTCCACTTGTAAGTTCCTTGGTCATGAGCTCTTTTTGCTGAGTCTGCCCAATCACATATTTGCTCTCGTATACAATCCAGACCTTTTCAATTTCATTTGAAGCAGTCCTTAGTTTTATAACAATTTCATTTTCAGATAGAGGAAAGCAATAAGCAGAATCCGGTATATGCTGAATTGCTAACTGGTTCATAATATCCTGCCTTATTTTGTTATTTCTACACTCATATCATCAAGGTTAACTGTGAAGGTGTAGGTTCCTGTCTCTGCAACCTGGATGTTGTTGCCGCTTTCGGCAAGTAAATCAGTACCTGTAGTTACGTTCTCTTCCTTAAGTACAAGACCTGTGTCTGTGCCATCTTCAAATACTGAGAAGCAAAGCTCTGTGTCTGCATCAAGGTCGAAGGTAATTGTATATGTGTTTGTTCCGTCTTCTCTTGTGAGTTCTTTAAGGTCAGACCAGTCGCTTACCCAACTACCCTTAACAGATACTGTTGTATTTTCTGAAATAACAAATGGCTCTTCTTCTACTTCTGCACCGTCTGTGAGAGGATCTGAATTTCTGACGATTGTAAGTGTATCCTGTGCCTGGTTGTCTGGATTTGTTGTAAGAGTGATTGTGTAGTTACCATCCATAAGTACTTCTACGTTTGATGTATCAGCTGTTCCTCCAAGACCACCTGCATTGCCCATCTGTGTGTCATCGATTTCTGTGAACTTACCGTAGCCCTTCTGACCATCCCATGACCAGTCGTGAATGATCTGGAACATGTCACCTTCGAAAAGGTCGATTGTCAGAGAAAATTCATTTGTAGCGTTTCCTGTTGCCGTAAGCTCAAACATGGCTTTTTCATCGTCAGATAAATCTGCTGCCCAGTTATTAAGCTGTAAGATGCCCTTTGTAGATGTACCTGCAATGTACCATTTACGTGTATCTTCAGCGATATCTGTGTTTCTGAAATCACCATAAAGTGTTGTGTCTTCTTCAAAAGTAGCTGATGCTAAATCTTTTTTGCTGGACTCAAGGAAAGATGGTGTCTCATACCAGCCATTGAATTCTGCGCCTTCCTGATTTTCGAAAGCTTCGTAGGATGATGCATCCAGAACCTGTCCTGCCTGAGCCTCTGCAGTTCCAAGTGTTTCATCCTGGTTCATAAATGTGATTGTGATTGTCTCAGAAGAAGTTACTTCTTCAGTCGCTGTCTTTGAACAGCCTGCAAGCATTGATACTGTGAGCATTCCTCCAAGAAAAACTCTTATAGCTTTTGATAAAATACCATTCTTTTTCATATTGCGCCTCCATTTGTTAAACTTGTTAACTTAACTTGTTAAATTATTCATAACACTTTATTATACGCTTGTCAATAAGATTTATTTCTGCTATGATTTAGTTAACAAGTTAACCCAGTTTGTTCACTATGAGTCTGACTGTTATTTTTATACTTATGAGAAGGACCGTAACTAATTATGGCAATGGAAAAGAAAGCAACTGTACGCGATATAGCAGCTAAAGCTGGCGTATCTGTGGCCACAGTATCTTATGTGTTAAATGACAAGGAAGGCACCAAAATAAGTGATGCCACAAGAAAAAAGGTTTTGCAGGTAGCTAACCTTTTAAACTATTCTATTCCTGATAAATATAAAAACGTAGGTACCGAGAAAAACACCTACTCTATTGGAATCATATACAGCTTAAAAGAAGATACACCTTCCAGAAATACAGAGATCATGTATCTTATAAGTCTTTTGGCAGAACGCTTTGAACGAATGAGATTTAATTGTCTTCTTTTGCCTATTGAATCAGGTCAGGAAAAATATGAGCCAATTCAGGGACTGGATGGAATTATCGCCATTGACCTTGACGAGAAGGATTTTAAGAGAATGTCAGGCAACTACTATATTCCTATTTTGTGCCTGGATATGATGATAAACGATTTCCTCTTTTATCAGATTCATACTGACATGGAGACTATTATCAGTTCTGCAAAAGAAGTCCTTGGAAATGATTTCTATCTGATAACTGACAGGTATTCCAACGAAGGCTACCAGGAGTATATCACCTCCTCCATGCCAAAGGGAAAGGTGCTTAACTTTTCTGATATAGATCAAAAAAAGCTTTCTTCCCTGAAAGGAAAAAAGCTTTTGGTATTTGGAACTTATCTTGGGCTTATAATGAAGCAGTACACTAATTCAGACAATATTGTAATTGTCTCCGGGGCCTACTCCTCTCATCCTGCAGTTGATGTGGCTGGCTCTATTCATAATGACCTGAACAAAAAAGCCAATCTTGCCATGAATATAATGATGAATGCCCTTGAGAAAAAATTTGATATCAAGCACGAATATAAAATCTGTTAAACTTTATCTGACAGCAAGAATCTTGCTGCTCTGATTATCATAAGTACAGCCATTACAAGCACTATTGCAAAAATGCAGAACCCTGTTACTGAGGTCATCATTTTTCTAAAAGCAATATCATCTGCGCCAAAGCGGGCCGTCATGGCGATTTCCAGCGACAGCATTGATACCATCGCTGCTGTAAAGCTTGCCACTTTGGCTGCAGAAAACATTATTGTTTCATGCTTTCTATATTTGATAGCGCTAATGGTAGTTGTGATCACTGCATAAAAAGCGTATAACGCCATGCCGAATATCAAAAATCCCGGATACTCTATTACGCCTTCCAGATTTGCTGCCATCCTGGTAATAAAGGCAAGAAAAATATTTAATACAAGGAGAGAAACTGCACATAGCAAATATCTCCAATACTCTGCTCTAAGGTCTCGTCCCCTGCTTCTTGCAATTCTGTCTGTATCGATAATAAAAAATCTCATTACCGCAAGAGCAAGATAATACCCGCCAAAAAATATCAGCCAGGAAGACTTATACACAATTCCTGTGGTTATCTTTAGTATTACATACAAAACATTTACTGCAACGCCGAAATAAAGTGATACCCATATTCTCACAGCATCATCTGTTATGAGCTTGCCAACAAAAGGCATCTGAACAAGTGCACTGTAGATTCTGCTTCTTTTTATCCGCTCCGGAAGATTACCCAGGTCTCTTACAATTGCAATGGAAAAAGACACCAGTGCATAAGCTGATGCCAGGTATGCCACATAAGCAACAGGTCCTGTAATAGCTTTTATAAGAACGATTCCAACAAAAATAAAACATGGAATATCTATCAGGTATGCCCATGGCGCAGGTACAACAAATATTTTATTTAACCACGCTTTGAATTTGTCCACAGCCTGCCATATCTCCTGAAAACAAAAATAAGACACTGTCACATGTCTTATTAATTGTACCACCTTATGTATTAAGATTTGATAAAAACTTTTTGGTTCGATTTTCCTTTGGATTGTCAAAGAGCTCTTTTGCCGGACCCATCTCAAGAATAACGCCGCCGTCCATGAAAATAGCTGTATCTGCCACATCCCTTGCAAAAGACATCTCATGAGTAACTATTATCATAGTCGTCTTTTTATCAGCAAGTCCTCTGATGACTCTCAGTACTTCCCCGGTAAGCTCAGGGTCAAGAGCTGATGTAGGTTCGTCAAAGCACAGGATGTCAGGCTTAAGAGCCAGAGCTCTGGCAATGGCGATTCGCTGCTGTTGTCCGCCTGAAAGCTGATGCGGGTAGTTATTCATTCTGTCTGATAAGCCCATTTGGTCGAGGAGCCTTTTGCCATTTTCTATTATCTCTGCCTTTTCACTGTTTTGGGCAGATAAAAGAGGTGCCAGAGTAACATTTTCAAGAGCTGTGTACTGCGGAAATAGGTTAAACTGCTGAAACACCAGGCCAAAATGCAGTCTGTTGAGTCTGAGCTCTTTTGCACTTAAAGGCTTACCTGCAGCATCAAAAATCTTTTGGCCCCTGACGGTTATGGTTCCTTCGTCAGGAGTTTCCAAAAAGTTTAAACACCTGAGAAGCGTTGTCTTACCGCTCCCTGAGGATCCTATTATGGAAATTGCCTGGCCTTCTTCAAGGTCAAAGTCTATTCCCTTTAAAACCTCAGTATTTTCAAAGTTCTTTTTTATGTTTCTAACTTCTAATATTGCCATGTCTATCACCTAAAGTAATCCAGTTTTTTCTCGATAAATCCAAAGAGCAGTGTCAAAAGACCGCTAAAGAGTAGGTAAAAGACTCCCGTGTAAAACAATGGCCAAATGATACCACTACTCTTTATAAATGCCTGTCCGTTCCAGATAATCTCGTATACCGCAATTACTCTGGCAAGCGAGGTGTCTTTTACAAGAGTGATGATTTCATTGGAGATCGGCGGAACGATTCTCTTTATTACCTGCAAAAGAATAATGCGGTTGAATATCTGCTGCTTGGTAAGGCCAAGTACCTGACCAGCCTCGTATTGTCCAACCGGTATGGACTGGATTCCTCCACGGTAAATTTCAGAAAAATAGCAGGCGTAATTAATAACGAATGCAACAAGAGCTGCTACAAATCTTCCTTCTCCAGAAGTTCCCCATACATTTATATTTAAGAAAATTCCAGGTCCATAATATATGATCAGGAGCTGAAGCATGAGCGGTGTGCCACGAACAACCCAGATAATAAATCTTATTGGCAGCCTTATAATTTTTATCCTGTTCATGGAACCAAAGCATATCATAAGTCCAAGAGGTAATGAGAAAATCAGTGTAAACAGGAATAATTTAATTGTTGTAAGAAAACCTTCAAAAAGGGAAAGTGTAACGGTGAAAAACATTCTTTTATCCTGCCTTACTGTTCAATGATGGCGTCCTGAACACCATACTGCTCTGCGATTTCAAGCATTGTTCCATCATCATAGAGTGCTTTGAGCTGTTCATTGATGTAAGCTGCAAGGTCAGAACCTTTACGGCAACCGATACCATATTCTTCTGTAGTCAGTTCAACTGTGTGCGCAAGGTCAGCATAGCTTGTGCCTTCACCAACCATTGCTCCTGCCATAAGAAGGTCAATGATGCAAGCTGAGGATGTGCCAGCTTCTACTTCCATAACAGCATCAGCCTGTGATGCCAGTGATATAAAATCAAAGTTGTTCGCAATAGCAGCTGTTTCACCAGCAGAGCCAGCTTCTACTGCAAAGCTAAGACTCTGAACTGCTTCAAGGGTGCTGTACTCATCAGCGGATGCTGCAGGAACTACAACTACCTGCGCATTGTTAAGGTATGCATTAGTGCATTCCATGGAGCTTGTTACTTCACTTGTAAGTGTCATACCATTCCATACAACGTCTATTGATTTATTTTCAAGCTCAAGGATCTTGTTGTCCCAGTCAATTTCAACGAACTCTACAGTTACGCCAAGAGACTCTGCTACCTTTGTTGCCATATCAGCGTCAAAGCCAATCCAGTTGCCGTTTTCATCCTTGTAATCCATTGGTGCAAAATCTGTAATACCTACCAGCAATGTGCCTTTTTCCTGAATATAAGCAACGTCACTGTCTGTAGCGCTTTCAGAGGTTCCTGAAGTCTGGCTGGAAGAAGATCCGCAGCCGGCAAGGCTCATCACCATAGTTCCTGTCAAAATAAGTGCTAATAACTTCTTTTTCATAATAATATTTCCCCTATCGTATTGATGTATTTTTACATTGTTTAGTATACTAACACTTTACCATACTAAAATTAATGTGTAAACCTTCCGGGTATTCTTACGTTATAACACTATTCCATGGCTGCTAATGTTCAGTTTCTGACCAGTAGTCCATAGCTTCCATCACTTTGAATAATAAGCTCCAGGTCAGCTTTTATGGCAATCGTAAAATCAGCCATATCTGATATGTGGTTCCAGCCAGGCTTATCAAGAAGCAGATAGTATTTCATAGATATCCCCTTAAACAAAAAAGCCAGAGATTTATGAATGAGGGTATGTCAAATCGACATACCCCTGTTCATTAATCTCCAGCCGTTATTATTTCGTACATTTTTGACCAAACTCTCTGGCCGCCTCCAGCCTTCCATCTATATTAGACACATGGGCGTAGAAGTATTCTTCGCTTACAGGTATCCCTTTGCCTTTCAGGATCTTTTTAAGAGCCAGCACCGTTCTTCTTGACCAGTTAGAAGTAGTAAAAAGCACAACTTTGGATACATATGCAGGATCAAGCTCCTCAGCGTACGCCTTCAGCTCAGGTGCCATTATATTGGCATACGGAGCACCACCAAGAAAAAGAATATCTGTTTTCTCTGAAAGCTTTGGCTCATCTTTTATGCTGACAGCATTAACACCTATACCCTCAGCTATTGCTTCTGCAATTCTTTTCGTATTTCCATTCTTTGTCTTCGAACAGTATCTTACAGCGACATTCATAAAATTATCCTCTATGCATTATGGCTTGACAGTTAAAGTTTATTTAGCGTCCTCTTTAGAATCAGCATTATGTAGTTCACCATAAATCTTATCAGCATCATAGCTCGGTGCATATTTACTCGCAACCTCACTAATTTCCTTTATATAGTCAAGGTCTTCCTCAAATAATTCTGCAATTTGCTCAGGAGACCAACCTTTTTGCAATTTACTCCCAATCATCTTAATAAGCTTGATTTCTTCTCCAATTCCTTGCCCAATTTTTCTCTCTTCCATAACATTTATGGTAGCTTTAAAATTTGCAAACAAATCACTCATATGACGCTCCTTTATCTGACTTACAAATTCCTGAACTTCGCCCTCCGAAACATGATGCTTTCGTAGCAATACTGCAACAACTCTTGCCAGCACATCAAGCACATCTTCAGGAGACGTGGCAGATAAATCATTAAGATATTTCTCGGGTAAATTTAATAAGCTGAATTCTTTACCTTATTAAGAATCATAAGCAATGATAATCCATCATTCTTTTTAATAAGCTCATCATTTTCATGATCAGCAGTATTAACCAGGTGATACTTATAATCCGGTATATAAGGCGAAAAGATATCACATAAGGCTACTCTACATTTTAGATTTTTTTCTGCGGTCCAATTTCCATCTCCGTTGTAGTAAACGATAGGAAAAACTGGTGGATACTTAAATCCCTTGAGTTTACTTACTCCAGGCACTCTTTTTTCTTCGCGCTTTTCAAAATCTTCCGCATATATAGACCATATAACGCAATATCTGCATACTTACATTATAGTCTACGCTTGATTTGTGTTCAATCAGAGCTATAAAAATTTCCTCATCTCCAAGTTTTACCTGTTTAACCACATCAGCGTCTCGCTCTTCTGTAAACATAGGAATATAACGTTCGGTAACATCAGTTATATCTTCAGGCTTTACATCTTTTAATAAATTGATGCCTGAATAATCTCTCAATAACTGCGCGCATAGAGTTGGGTTCTCAAATATAAGTCTTGCCCCGTTATCCTCCACTTTGCTATTCATGATCTGTTTGTAAGTAGTCTCATTCTCTTGCATAAACATGCCTCCTTCAAATTATAATCTTTCCATCGTTGAAATTGGCATCTGCAAGAACTGCTCAGCCGCTCCTGATTGGAAAAAGAACTGTGGTAGATTTTTCACAGCTTCGCTAGAATAACACGAGAAGGCATTAAGTGCAAGAATATTTTGAGTCAGATATGAAGTTGACAAGGTTCTACAGCTTTGTTCACATAGCTTTGCGGCTGGCAGGCTCCTGAGTATTTGTCATTATTTTTAAGGCCTTGTCTCTTACTTCATTCATTTCACATTTTTTCAGTAATTCCATCTGTTTTGCCTTAAGTTCTCTCATCCCCATTGTCATAGCAGTCATTTTTCTAATCTCCTTTGCTCATTTGTTTTGCATTTATATTTTTTTATACGAATAAACAACGAACAAAGGCTATTTTTTATAAAAAAATTATATCACCCTTAGTAAATACCTGCTTATCCTCGTCGAAATATTTTTACAAGGAGCTGCCTTTTTTACGTTTATGCATTTTTGCTGGTACGTATTTTTCTTACCGCCTGGGCTTTAAATTTGCTGTTCCAAACGGTAAACGTTTTTTTCATTACCGCTTGTGATAGATTTTTCATTCTGCAGCGGTAATAATCATCAAAAAAAGCTTCAATTTTTTTTACTTTACTACCGCTCAACTGAACTTTCTACATTCTGGGCGGTAATTATTCTGTCATTTGCAAAAAGCAAGCAGCACTTCGTACATTTTTGCTCGTCTCAGTGTTAACACTTACCGCCTTTACAATCACTTTTCTTTGCAAGCGGTAATGCAAATATGGCTTTACCGCCTGGAATAAAAAAACAATTGCTAGGCCGTAATAGATTCACGCTATTGTAAGTTTTGATGTTCATATTATCGTTCCCAATTAAAAATCATTTCAATCATTATGTCCCCCACGATCACTAAACTAATGGTATGTTGATATGGCAATTAAACTTGAATAGATAGCGCGGAGCGCGCCTATCCTTAATGCACTTTAGCCATTCCCTCCCGGTTAGACAATACCGTCTATTTATGATATGCTTTAGCCTATGTTTGTAAACTTTTTGCGCAGGTGCGACATATAGCCGTTTACGTGCGTTACATTCAGGAAACGATTTTAGGAGGCAATGATGTCAGTTAGAATTATTACCGATTCAGCAAGTGATATATCTCAGAAAAAGGCTAAGGAATGGGGAATTACTGTTCTGCCACTTAAGGTGCGCTTTGAGGATGACGAATACCTTGATGGTGTAACGCTCTCCAGCATAGAGTTCTATCAGAAGCTGGTTGAAACGGATAGAATCCCAAAGACCAGCCAGATTCCACCTTATGAATACTCGCAGGAATTTCAGAAGGCTGTAGACTGCGGCGATGAGGTTATCTGCTTTTGCCTGTCCTCTGGAGTATCCGGTTCTTATCAGAGTGCGTGCATTGCAGCAGATGACTTTGACGAAAAGGTTCATGTAATAGACACCAAACAGTTCTGCATTTCAGAATATATTATTGTTAACAGGGCTGTGCAGCTGCGTGACCAGGGCAAAAATGCTGCCGAGATAGCAGATATTGTTACTAAAGAGCTGGACAAAGCTCATGTAATAGCTGTTTTTGATACTTTGGAATATTTAAAGCTGGGCGGAAGAATCTCCAATGCCGCAGCTATTGCCGGAAACCTTTTGATGATAAAGCCTGTTCTTACTATCGAAGAAGGCGTAGTCAAAGTAATCGGCAAGGCCAGAGGCTCCAGAAACAGTCACAATATGCTTATGGAATTTGTCAAAAAAACCGGTGGCATCGATTTTTCACGTCCTATATGCCTGGCATATTCCGGTTTTACAGATGATTATCTGAAAAAATATGTGGAAGATTCAAAATCACTTTACGAAGGTAATGAAGACAAGCTGCAATATGCAGCCGTAGGCGCAACAATTGGCACCTATGCAGGTCCAGGTGCCATTGCCTTTGCCTATTTTGAAAAATAAGAATTACTTTTCCTCTACGTTATATTCAGGATTGGATAATATACACTTTTTGTAAAAATCATCCTGAGAATCATAACCGTAAATAAAAGTATTTCCAAAAATCACCGAAGGATTACCATCTATAGCTATGTAGTCAGATTTGATACTACCATCTGACATAAGCTTTATGTGCTCAAAATAGTTACCACTACCAGCGAAGTAAACAAAAGTGCCATGGTTTTTCGCTTTGAACTTTTTATCATCTTTTCCTGATGAGCCAGGCGCTCTCTCTGCATGATGATATCTGCACGATTCTTGTCCATGGCTGCATCTTCAGGATCATAGTCTATGGCAAAGGTGGTATTACAGTAATCACATCTGACCATACTTGCATCAATCTTTGATACATTGGATCCCCCGCAATTAGGGCATTTAATTTCTTCTAATCTTATAACAAATCGCTCCCCTTATGGTGTTTATAAATTTTCTTCGCCCCATTTTTTCAGCTCTAATAAAATAGGAACTATGCTCTCTGCCTTTTTGGTAAGGGAGTATTCAACTCTTACTGGCATTTCCATATACTGTTTTCTATCTACCAGCCCTGCCTCTTCCATCTCTTTTAAAGAAGTTGCCAGCATGGTATTGGTGATGCCAAATATCCTTCTGCGAAGTTCTCCGTATCTGATGGTTCCTTCATTATCCATTACGCACAGGATCATTATTTTCCATTTGCCACCAACTATATCAATTACTTTTTTAAGACCGCAATCTTTACCTGCAATATCTTCACATAAAGATTCTTTTTTAGGTTTCTGTTCATCTTTTTTAGTAGCCATAATACACATCCTTTCATGTTACTCAGGTTTTCCGTACCAGGTTAACTTATTCTGCGTACTTGATATATTTTTTATACCACATATACTAACATTGTTGATTTTTTAAAACAAGAACAATATTTGAAAGCGAGGTTTTAACAAAGAAGTATTATATGGGATCAACAAGAATTGCTGTAGTAAATGAAAACGTGTGTGTCTGCTGTGGTGCCTGCACAGAGGTCTGCCCGATGGCAGCCATAACTACACCTGACGGTTGCCACGCCAAAGTAGATATTAACAAGTGCGTAGGGTGCGGAAAGTGTAGCAGGATATGCCCTACAGGATGCATAACTATAATGAACAGATTGGATTTAGTAAAATGAAGAAAAAGAAATGGACAGATTATTTATGGATATGGCCAATAATTTATTTTTCCCTTGGCTTTTTTAATATATTATTTGCCTGGCTGGGAATGATTGATTTCATATTGCCGCTTTTGATTGCAGGCTTTGGTGGCGGAAAAGCCTTTTGTAACAGGTACTGCGGAAGGGGCAAATTATTTGCAGTAATTCCACGCTTTTTCAAAAAAGAAAACAAAAGGCTTGCTCCTTCCTGGATGTATGGAAAGCTCTTCAGATATGGCTTTCTGCTGTTTTTTATGACCATGTTTGGAAATATGGTCTATCAGACCTATCTTGTTTTTGCAGGAAGCAGGGGACTTGGAACTGCCATCAAGCTGTTTTGGACCTTTAAGGTGCCTTTTAAATGGGCTTATACCGTTACCTGGGTTCCTGAGTGGGTAACTCAGTACAGCTACGGTTTTTATAGTCTGATGCTCACATCTACTCTTATAGGTCTCATAGTCATGGCTTTGTACAGACCTCGCACCTGGTGCGCCTTTTGCCCAATGGGGACCATGACTCAGGGAATCTGCAAGCTAAAGAAAAAATCCTGAGAATAAACCTGGGGTGCAACCATGCATCCCGGGTTATTTTTTACAGTACCACCACAGTACGGATTGCTGTTGCAAGATTTGAATTAACTCCTTCAATACCTATTTTCGTTTGATGGCAACTGTGGCATAGCTTATTTTAAGTCTGTCATGACATTCTGTCTTTTCCCAGGCATTAAGAATTCTATCTATGACTTCCTGTGAATCCTCCTCTGACAGAAGTGGCAATACAATAAAGAACTGATTGGGTCTGTTTTGGAAGATAATGTCGCTGCTTCTTAAGTTCTTTTTTAAAATACTGGCAAAGGCGTCAACGTCTTTGGTCTCAGGAAAACCTGAGTCAGATGTAGACAAGGATATTAAAAGCCTTGTGGCAACGCCATTATAGCGGTCCATGAATCTGATTATAAAACGGTAATTCCAGGAAAAGGCCTCTTTTCCAAGAATAAGGGCACCCTTCCGTTCTCCTCTCTCTGAGAGTATCTGCGAGGTTCTAATAAGCTCCTGCTCAAGGTTTTCTTCGTTTAAGGAGTATTCCTCCGCTTCATATATTGCAATGCCGTGCTTTCCATTATTTTTCACCCTGTATAATGCCATGTCAGCATACTGGAACAGTTTGGAATACTCTTCTCCATGAATATTGGCAAAAGCGGCTCCCATGGAAATTCCAAGCGGGATCCCATGGTCATTTCCCATAAGCTTGTCAGCTTCAGCAGAAAGCTTTCTGTTAAGTCTCTCTGAGAAAGAATCCAGCGCTTTTTCATCAGAAAGATCTGGCAAAAATGTCATGAACTCATCTCCGCCGATTCTACTTACTACATCACCGGATCTGATGCAGTGACGGATCACATTGGAAAATGCTACCAAAATATGGTCGCCCATATCATGTCCAAATAAATCGTTGACCAGTTTAAAATTATCAAGGTCCAGCAGCACCAATGCGCCATCCTGCCTAGCACAAAGGTCTGCGATTCTCTTTGTTCCTTCAATTTTATTTAAAAAGCCTGTCAGTTTATCGATTGTGGCCTCTTCAGTAAGAGACTCAATCTTTTTGTTACTTTCGATTGTGTTTGTGATACGTTTTATAAGAATATCTCTGTCAATTGGTTTCCTGATAAAATCGGAAGCGCCTTCTTTCAGGCCTCTTCGCTCAACATCATTGTCGTTTTCTCCTGTCAGGAATATGACAGGTATAGGTGCTTTCTTTTCCCGCTCTTCAAAGTCGCGGATTGCGCTGTAGGTTTCAAAGCCGTCCATTTCCGGCATGAGAATGTCCAGCAAAATAATGTCGGCCGTGTTCTTTTCCAGGTACTTTATCAGTTCCTGCCCTGAACGCAGACAAACCACCTGCATACCCTGCTCGTTAAGCAGGGCCTTCGCACTTTTTAAACTTACAAGGTTGTCATCTACCACCACAATCCTATAACTCATCTTGTATCAGCTCCACTATACTGCTATATTCAAACCCATCCGCAGCTTCTTTTATCTTATTAAATAATTCCACATCGCTGTCAGGTATCTTATATGCTGCCATTTCATCAAATATTTCCTCAATACGTACAGTATCCAGATTATCTGCTGCCGCCTTAAGGTCCTGGAACATCTTGTTCATTACGCCAGCATCAGCAACTGGCTTTTTGCCCGCAGCTTCATGAACCTGAATAGTCTGTTCAGATATTTTATTCTTAAGGTTTCTAAAGCTTTTATAGTTCTCAATAAAGCTTTCATGATGCTGCGAAATATACTTAAAGTCATTTTGCTTGCCGGCATTTTCAAGCTCCTGGGCTTCTTCACCAAGATTTATTGCACCGACCATTCGCGCAGTACTCTTAACAGCATGCACTTTAATGGTATAGTTCTTTATATCTTTTTCCTGATATAATGCATCTATTTCCCTGGCTGAGTCATCGATGTGCACCAAAAACATATCAAGTATCGACAGATAAGACCTTATAGAGCCATTGTTCTGAATGCCTTTATCTACATCAATATCACCACGCTCGTAAATTGGTACCAGCAGCTCTGCATCATCATCGCTTTTTCCTTTATTTTTATCGACATCTTCCCTGGTCATCTGAATAACTTTGTCCTTAGGAAGAAAGCGCAGTATCATTTCCTCAAGCATTGCCGGATCGATCGGTTTAGTAAGATATGCGTCAAAGCCCTCGTTAATGTAGTAGTCTTTTGCTCCCAAAATAGCATTGGCTGTCAGGCATATAATTGGTGTAGCCTGATTCGGACCATCCTTAATTTCTTTTATCTCATGGAGAATTTCTATTCCGTCCTTCTGCGGCATCATGTGATCAAGAAATACCAGATCATACTTTTTCTCTGTCAAAAGAGAAATGCATGCATCGGCGCTTTCAGCTGTATCAAGCTGCACCTCAGTTCTTTTTATCAGATTACTGAGTACCATAAGGTTTATTTCATTATCATCTACTGCAAGAACCCTGGCATCCGGGGCAATGTAGTATTCTTTTTGGGCTGCTGCACCAGAAAGCTCTTTAGAAATATCTTCATAGCTGCCCATCGGCTCCCAGCTAACAACCTTCTGTTCAAGGTCAAAGAAAAATACTGAGCCTTTGCCATATTCACTTTCCACCTGAAGTGTAGAGCCCATAAGCCCAAGAAGGCTCTGGGTAATATTAAGGCCAAGGCCTGCGCCTTCAATATTTCTGTTTTTCCTTTGATCAAGTCTCTCAAATTGGGCAAAGAGCTTTTCCATATCCTCCTTATGAATTCCTATGCCCGTATCAGCTACAGACACCTTGAGAATGATGCTTTCCAGAGCCACTTCTTTTTTTTCAAAGGTAACATTGAAAGTAACGCTTCCTTCAGTCGTGTACTTTACAGCATTGGTCAGAAGATTGGTAATAACCTGCTTGATGCGGATTTCATCACCAAGGAGTATTCGTGGCAATTCTTTGTCAAAAGAGATATTGACAAAGAGACCTTTTTCATCTGCCCTGGTCTCTACCATATTAACCAGTTCTGTAAGTACTGATGGTAAGCTATATTCGGAAGGAATGATCTCAGTTTTACCAGATTCAATTCTTGAAAAATCAAGAATGTCGTTTACTAAACTTAATAGAGTCTTTCCTGCAATTTTAACCTTTTCAGCATAGTAGAGAATGTCTCTTTCATTGGACTCTCTAAGGATCATCTCGTTCATTCCAAGAACTGTATTTATAGGAGTTCTGATCTCGTGAGACATGTTTGCAAGAAAGACCGTTTTGGCTCTGTTGGCTTCTTCCGCTTTGTTGATCTGTTCTTCGAGAGAGGAAGACATTTTTTGCAGAGTACGTGACAGCACACCAATTTCATCGTGGCTATCTATCGCAATCTTTTCACTAAAGTCACCTTCTCCGTAACGCACCGCAACTTTTGTCATATATTTCAGCGGGTCAGTAACTGATTTTACCCAAAAATAGCACAAAACCCAGGTGAAGGCCATTGTTATCAAAAGCACAATGATGTAAAGCTTAACTATTTCATCAGTCTGATTGTTTATTTGGTCTTCAAACCATTCTTCTCCAAAGTCAGCACCAATAATGCCTGCCAAATTACCATCAGAATCCAGTACCGGACTATAGGCACTATAAAAGGTTCCCCACTTGTCGGTATATTTTTGCAAATCTACTGAAGGAATGCCCTGGCTTGCCATAACTAGTCCTTCTGTAACAACAAGCTCCTCACCAAATTCAGCAGGATCTCCAAATGCAGGATCTACTGTGAAAGTAAATCTTCCATCACCTTCGTCTTTTATTCCATAAACATATCTCAGCTCAATATTGTCCCTGAAAACTGCCAGTGCATCATATACCTGCTGATACTCAGGTGTTCCAATATCCTGGGCTGTAAGGTTCTTGAGAATGTCACCATCTACTGACCAGGCAGCACAGTTAGCAATATCAATCATTCTCTGACGTACAGAGGCTTTGATGGAAGCTCTGGCCTGAAAAACAGCTGCAGCACACACAAGGCTTTCAGAAACCAGCAGCACAGTTAATACCAACCACATAATTCTTGTACTAAGCTGGACATTACTTATTTTTTTATTTGCATTTAAATTTATGTTATTCCATTCAGAAATATGATTATCAAGCAAGTCGTCAGCTGATTTCCAGGCATTACTGGATAAGTACAACAGCTTGTTTGTGCGATTAACTATGTAGAGAGTAATAACTATACCGAGTATCAAAACCAGTACAGTGAAAAACAGTATGCGCCGAAGCGGTTTGAAGGCATTGGTAGTATTTTTGACACTAATGCATCGCAGGCCGCCGGTAATATTGGCAACGTATACAATGTAACTGGAGCCTCCAAAATCAAATTCGAAATAGTAGTCATCATCATCCTGAAGGTTCTGGGCAATCATTGCTCCAAGGGAATCAACTTCAATGTCATAGTCTCTTCCAACTTCTGAGGTATCAGAGTGTGCAATCACTATATTATCAGCGCTTATAAGTATTCCAATATCAGCATCACCGCTGTTTACCGAGCTCGTTACCATCTGCTGGATTTCTGTTGTAGGAAGGTCCATGGAGACAACGCTAACGTTATCACAGAGCACTTTTCCAAGAGCGAGTTTTCTTTTACCCGTCTGCATATCCAGGTATGGATCAAGAACTGTGACTTCACCTATCTGTTCAAAAGGCTTGGTGTACCAGGGTCTTATGGTAGCATCATAGTCATCTGGAGCCTGCCAGCCTGTTCCACTAAAAAATCTACCGTAAATATAGGCATAAAAGCCTGTAGAGTCAGGGTCTAGCGCGTATTTTTTTGCAACAGACTGTCTCTCAAGGAAGTCCTGTATTTCCTCCTCGCTTCTGCCTTTTGTTATCATTTCATCAAGAGCATATGCCACCAGCTTGACCGAGTCCATATTGCCGGAAAGAACCATCTCAATAGAGTTTGCAGTCTTTTGGGCAGTAACTTCTCCATTTTTAATGATGTTAGTCTTGGTGGCAGAATAGTTCATGGAATAGAACATGAAAACAATACCTGCAAAAATAGCACATACTACAATGGCAAGTACAAAGTTACTTTTATATATTCCTTTGAGATTCTTTGCAATGGAATCGTTGTTGTCCATATATAAAACCTTAGCCTGACAGTCAGCTCGTTAAACAGTATCTCAAGAAGCCATGATGCATTTTCGTAAGCATTGTCGCATTATGACTCCTCGAGCTTATCATCATTTTATATATATTATATCAATATTTTGATACATTGGACTCAGCCTATAAAATTTTCAGAAAATAGTAATATTTAGATTATTAGATATTCATTTAAAGATTTGAGCCAAAGAATTCTTTTAACTTAGCTGCTGACTTCTCTACATACTCAGGAACCCAGTAGGTTCTGATGTGAGTTGCACCTTCTATGAGGAAAAGCTCCTTGGTGCTGGCATTTACTGCTTTTTCAAAGGCAGAATCTGTCATATACTTTGTATCTGCAATATCACCTGCCATCATGAGAAGTGGCTGATTGATAAGATCCATGCGGTCGTCCACGTCAAAAGCCATAAGATGCATCAGTGATTCTGTAGTATATTTACTGTCTGAATACGGAATACCGCGCGCAGAAATACAGGGCTCCTTTGATTCAAATCCACTTATTGATATCAATATCATTTACTATTTCTTGCATAACGATGTTTTGATGTTTTTTCATTTAGTTCTTCCAGAAATTGTTAAATTCTGAGAGTTACTAGTGAAACATCGTCTTTTGGAAATTCTACTAGTAATATTTGGAGCTGTTTTACTAGTGAAATAGTATCTTTCTGAT
>JAZRKG010000167.1:0-9656 GCA_045646185.1 Butyrivibrio sp. | reverse complement strand
ACGCCGTACATCGGCATATAACAAAAAACAAAAATATAAATAATGCCCGGCAGGAGCATAACCCATAGCTGCCAGTTTTTGATAAAATCTTTTTTCATAGTCCGGGCAAGAGAATCCTTTTTCTTATTGTCTGTAATAGCTTTCCCCATTGATATTCCCTCTTTTCCTGTTAGAAAAAGAGTGGAGAGATAAGCTGCACTCTCCACTCCCTCATTATTTCCAAGAAATTATTTACCTAAATATGCGTCAAATGCAGCCTGTCTGATTGCAAGGTTCTCTGGAAGTCCTGCAGCATTTACGCTCTCTACATATGCATCCCATGTAGAATCGATATCCTGCTCACCTGTCATCCACAAAGCCCACTGATTATTGATAATTGTTGTGATATTTGCCTGATTAAGAGCAAGTGTATTGGTGTCAGCTTCTGAGTACTTCATAAACATCTGTGGATATGAATCTGATTCTGATGCCTTGGCAAGAGTATCTGTATATACTTCTCTTTCAGCAAGTGCGTTGTCCATATCAGGAGCCATATCGATTTCTGTGGATCTTCTGATATACATTGGGCCGTTGTCAGCAAATGCATATGTCCATTTCCATGTACCCGGATCAACAGCTGGATCCTGAGGATCATTTACCTTGTAGGAATTGTCGCCTGTAACAGATACATTACCATCTGAAATTCCTCCAAAGAGCACTTCTACGCTGTTTTCTGAATCATAGAACTGATCAAGGAACTTCATGGCTGCTTCAGGATTAGCACAATTTGCGCTGATGGCAACACGGTTTGAAGACATATTAAGCCCCGAGTAGTCGTCTCTCCATCTTGTATCGTATGTGCCTGCTTCGCAATCAATATCATAATCAAGTGCTGGAAGTGCCACATACTGTGATGCCAGGTCATTTCCGAACTTGTCTGTCTCTTCCCATCCAAATACGACACCTACAACTGCGTCGCCATCCTCGTTTCCACGGCTAAGTGACTGGAATGTTGAATAGTCATTGGTTAATGCATCTGGATTAATAAGTCCGTTTGAGTACAGATCGTTAATATATTTGATAAAGAGCTTGTATCTTTCATCTGTTGCATAGCACTTTACTTCACCATCTTCTACGAAGTACATGTCTGTGCCCCAGTTTGTAAGCTGGATTCCAAGTCCTCCGATGAGATTAAACAGTGAGTATGCACCATTGTAGTCACCGTTGTAATCAAGAGGAATCTCATCGTTAGGATCTCCATTACCATTAGCATCCTGTTCCTTGAAAGCTGTCAGTACTTCTTTGAGCTCTGAGAAGGTAGTTGGTGCTTCAAGGTTCAGATTATCAAGCCATGTCTGGTTGATGAACATTACTGTGTTTGTTCCAGGCCATTTACCCTGGAATTTAGGCAGTGCATAGATATTTCCATCGAGATTCTCTGCAAGTGTCTGTGTATCAGGCTCTTCATCGAACATAGCCTGAATATTTGGTGTTGTATCAGCACTTATATAGTCATTTAATGTTAAAAAGAGTCCACTATATGTTGTGTAATCTGAATCTGTTGTTGCATTAAAAAGAATATCCGGTATGTCACCTGATGCAAAGCGTGTAGCCTTGACCTGATCCCAGTCTGCTCTTATTACTTCCCACTCAATTTCAACTCCTGCTGCATCTTCCATTTCCTGCAGCCACTGGAACTGTTCAATATCTGCTGTCAGTGGATGAGCTATCAAAAGTGCTGTAAGCTTGGTCTTTTCACCTGTGCTTTCAGAAGATGCTGTATCTGTCTGGGTTGCTGTGCTTGTGTCTGAGCCTGTTGTGCTCTCCGTTCCACTACTTGAACAGCCAGCCAGAAGTGATGTTGCCATCAGCACTGATAATAGGGTTGAAACAATTCTTTTCTTCATACTATACCTCCCATAAAAATATTAATAATGGCGCAATCCCCCAAAGCGTCTGTGTTTGCGCCCCCGCTCTATATATTTACGATAGCATGAACAAAATATTGTCAAAATATCAAAGAGTTTGATTAGGTGTCATTTTTTCCTATTTTGCAAAAAGTACACCGTTGTATATTCGAGGAGTTCAGTTTATACTATATTTTGTTAAGATTAATGAGCAAAATGGCAAGATTTTACACCTGACGTTGTGTTTTATTAGGCAAATTACCAATGAAATTCATATAGATTTTTTAATCAAATCTTAATCCGGTGTCATTTTGATACATTTGGTGTGATTATGTAAGAATGTTCTGACCGATAGTAATCATTTGATTTTCATTAAAATTTGGGGGATTCTATGAAGCTAATGCCACTTCCAACCAACAAACTATACAGCTACCACTATACCGGCAAATTCAGGGCACTTTCCTCTGAATGGAAGCACGAGAAGTTTCCTTTGGCTGATTATGAGCTTATTGTCATGACTGAAGGAGAATTGTATCTAAGGTATCAGGACAAGAACTATACTGTAAAAAAGGGCGAATATCTGCTCCTTCCACCTTCTCCCAAGGGCTTTAGAGAAGGCTTCAGGGAGGCATATTGTTCTTTTTACTGGATGCATTTTGTGGCAGAGCATGATCCGTTAATCCCTTACGAGATATCTTTTAACAACAAAACAACTCCTCCGCATTATACAGATTACTGCACTATACCACAATGCGCGGTAATTCCACGAATTGAGCGAGTAGTTGTTATGATGAAGCAGCTACAGGATATGGTCAAAAATAACTATCCTACCGTTTCTCTTGATGCAATGGTAACCAGCATAATGCTGGAATTATATGGTGAGGTATCTGTAGTATCACCAGAATCAGAGGATCCAGCCTCTAATAAGCAGATATACCTTGATATCATTGATTATATACAGACGAATATATCCAGAAATATTAAAATATCAGAGATTGCAGACGAATTTGGCTATAATCCCAAGTATTTGTCTCATTTGTTTGTAGAAATCCGCGGAATTCCATTAAAGCAGTTTATTCTCAGCCAGAAAATGGATGCAGCAAACTTTATGCTGGCAGATAATGACAAAACTGTAACTCAGATTGCAGCAGAGCTTGGTTTTTCTGATGTGCACAATTTTGCCAAAACCTATAAAAAGGTTACCGGCCTGACTCCAAGTGAGTACAGAAACGCCTTTTCCAAAAGAATGCTGTTCCATGTCTGATAAAAGCCCTTTTTTACAGATATTTTTTGATCATCTTAAGGCTTTCCTGCTCAGAATACCTGACTTCCCTGGAATGAGGGCTATAATGCTCTTTTACAGTGGAAGGAAGGCTTTGCGCATTTTGTCTGTATTGTTCAGGAAGCATATTGAAGCGCTCCTTGAAGGCTTTGCAAAAGTATCTGTAGTCTGAAAAGCCGGATTCTTCGCACACATCAATCAGCTTGTCTGCGTCACCGGAAATCATGCGGCAGGCTTCATTTAAACGTACCGCGCAGACATATTCCTGAAAGCTCTGGTTCAAGGTCTCTTTTACCAAATGTGACAGGTAGCTGACTGAACACTGCTCTTTTTCGGCAAAATCGGTCAATCTTATTTTATTCATGTAGTTTTTATCAACAAACTGCAAAAGGCGCTCCATACGCTCACTTTTGCGGCGTCTTTCGGTAGCCTCTCCAATAGTAAGTATTCTATAAGGCACCTTTTCCATCAGGTGGTACAAAAGAAGCAGGGCCTTGCCTGAGCAGTACAGCTCATAGCCATCATCTTTTTGATAATACATTTTGGCTATATCTGCTATTTCAGCGGTTATCTTTGAAAGCTCCTTTTTTTCCACAAAGTCGCCCACCCTGTGGCCATCAAACTGAAGATTCTTGTATCTTTTAGACCAGCTATTATCTGATAAATCTATCTGAAGGCACAAAAAAACTGTTCCATCTTCGGCTCCTCTAAGCTCATGCAGTTCTTCAGGATTAAAGAGTATAACGTCTCCTGCAGATACTTTGATGGCTTCGTTTTGTATGATTACTTCCATGGAATTGTCCAGACACCAAAGAATCTCCAAAACCTGATGCTGGTGCGGCGTTCTATAAAAAAGGGTGTTGAAAAACACTGTGATTCCCTCCATGGAAGAGTATTGAATTATCTCTATCTCATTTTGCTTTTTTGACATAAGATCACCCCAAAGTGTTTTTTACTAAAAAACTATTGCATACAGCAAATTAGTCTAATAAAAAAATAAATTAATCAATGTATTTGGTCTTACATGATTATACAATAATGTTGAAAATAGTAATACCCACAAAAATTACTATAATTTACAAACAAAAAATATATATAGCAAAAATGTCAAATGTATTAGGAGGAAAATATGAGCACATTTTTTTCAGACATTCCTGAAATCAAGTACGAAGGCAAAAATAGCAAGAATCCTTTTGCTTTCAAGTATTATGATCCAGAAAGAGTAATCATGGGAAAGACAATGAAGGAGCACCTTCCATTTGCTATGGCCTGGTGGCACAATCTTGGTGCTAACGGCGTAGATATGTTTGGTCAGGGCACTGCAGACAAGTCTTTTGGTGCTGAGGTTGGTACAATGGAGCACGCTAAGGCCAAGGTTGACGCTGGTATCGAGTTTATGAAGAAGCTTGGTATTGAGTACTACTGTTTCCATGATGTAGACCTTGTTCCTGAATTTTCAGAGGATATCAACGAGACTAACAGACGTCTTGATGAGATTTCAGATTATATCTTAGAGAAAACAAAGGGTACAAACATAAAATGCTTATGGGGAACAGCTAACATGTTTGGCAACCCAAGATTCATGAATGGTGCAGGAAGCACAAATTCAGCAGATGTATACTGCTTTGCAGCTGCTCAGATTAAGAAGGCTCTTGATATCACAGTTAAGCTTGGTGGTAGAGGCTATGTATTCTGGGGTGGTCGTGAAGGCTATGAAACACTCCTTAATACTGATGTAAAGTTCGAGCAGGAAAACATTGCAGAGCTTATGCGTATGGCTGTTGAATATGGTCGTAGCATCGGATTTACAGGTGATTTCTACATCGAGCCTAAGCCAAAGGAACCAATGAAGCATCAGTATGATTTTGACGCAGCTACAGCTATTGGATTCCTTAGACAGTATGGTCTTGATAAGGACTTCAAGATGAATATCGAAGCTAACCATGCAACACTTGCTCAGCATACATTCCAGCACGAGCTGAGAATCAGTGCTATCAACGGTATGCTTGGTTCTATCGATGCCAACCAGGGTGATCCACTTCTTGGATGGGATACAGACTGCTTCCCAAGTAATGTATACGACGCAACAATGGCCATGTTAGAAGTACTTAAATCTGGCGGTTTAACAGGAGGTTTCAACTTCGATTCCAAGAACCGCAGACCAAGTAACACTTTTGCAGATATGTTCCACGCATATATCCTTGGTATGGATACATTTGCTCTTGGTCTTATCAAGGCTGCTGAGATCATCGAGGATGGCCGTATCGATAAGTTCGTAGAGGATCGTTATTCCAGCTTCAATACAGGACTCGGCTTAAAGGTTCGTCAGCATCAGGCTACTCTTGAAGAGCTTGCTGCTCATGCATGCGAGCTTAAGGCTCCTGGCACACCTGGAACAGGCTCTCAGGAATACCTGGAAGGCATTGTAAATAACGTTCTGTTTTCATAAATATCATTTAAACTAAATTGAATTACTTGCCCGGAGACGTAGTTCAAAGGGCACAAACCCTACAAGAAAAAAGAACCTGGACCAAAAACCGGCCCGGGTTCTTTTTTATATATAATGGCTAATAACTATTTAAATCTTGATAAACTGCTTTGTACTTTCGCTAAGCTTATCTGTAACGTTATTGTTGGTATCCATCGCAGAGCTGATACCTGTAATCTCATCAACGATATCCTGTGAGTTCTCTGCAGACTGATTTATAGCTTCTGAAGCCTGAGTAACTGATTCTGAAATGGAAGTAACAGAATCTGCCATTTCGCCCATAATACCATTAAGATTTTGAGTCTGCTCTGAAATACCATCCAGCATTTCATTGATAAATTTAGCAGTTTCTTCGTATTTTTCACCCGTATCAACGAATGCATCATAATCGCCAAGAACTGTGGTGTTAATGAAATCAAGCACCTGCATAGCGTTGTCTGCAAGTGACTGAACGGCTGCTGTAACTTCGTTACTGATATTCTGGATGTTTCCAGCTGTCTGACGGGAATTCTCAGCAAGAGAACTAATCTCTTCTGCTACTACTGCAAAGCCCTTTCCGGCTTCGCCTGCTCTCGCTGCCTCAATAGAAGCATTAAGTGCAAGGAGGTTAGTCTGGGATGCGATATCAAGAATAACATTTGTAAGTTCGTTGATCTGTGCAACCTTTTCACTATCTTTAACTGACTGCTCAAGAACACCTGAGAGTTCTTCCATTCTGGAACCAGTATTGTCCTTCT
This sequence comes from Butyrivibrio sp., assembly GCA_045646185.1. GTDB lineage: Bacteria > Bacillota > Clostridia > Lachnospirales > Lachnospiraceae > Butyrivibrio. The sequence continues at coordinate 3,263 of JAZRKG010000167.1, read as the reverse complement.
TTTGCTGAGCATCATTTTTGATTTCAATAGCTTCTGCTCTGATTTCTTCAGCTTTGGCTGTACCATCTTCTACGCCATAGTTAATATTGTCTGTAGCGCCCTTAACATCATCTAGCTTGTTGTTCATAACTGTAGCGGTCTCTGATACGTTCTGCATGCTTGCAGAGAGCTCTTCAAGTGCTGCAGAAGTATTAGTAATATTATCGCTTGCAAGCTGAATCTGATTTGTCATGCTCTCAGAGGATTCTGTAAGAGTAACGGTTCCATCCTTAACTTCTCTAAGAATAACCTGAAGGGTTTCAATAAAGTGGTTGAAACCTTCCTTGATATGTACAAGCTCTGAAGAAGTCTGAGTCTGAACCCTGACAGTCAGATCACCTTTATGATCCTTGATATCTGTGATAATATCGTTGATTTCATCTGCAATAAGGTTAACCTTACGTCCAACTGTACGATAGTTCCAAATCAGGAACAGGATAATTGCTATGATATAAATAACCATGAGCCCATTTACTACTGCAATTGCGCTGTTGGCTCTTGACATTATCATTTCCTGGGATTCTACTTCAATTGCTGCAACTTCCTGATTGAGAATTTCCAGCTGCTCTTTCATGTTTGCAAGCTGAGTAGATGCATCGCCATATACAACCGCAACGATAGTATCAACATCGCCTGCGCTTGCAGCTGTTATAATGCTGGCATATCCAGCCCTATAGCCTGTGTAATTTTCCTGGAGAATACTTACAGCCTCTAATGCTGTACTTCCACTAGATGAGATTGCTGAAAAAGTAGAATTGATACCTTCAATAGCTTCATCCATTTCTGTAAGACACTCTTCCATCTCAGGAACCTTTGTTTCCAGCTGTCCTAAAGCTACAATGGTATCGTACATGGATGCCAGTGCAAATCCATCATTATCAAGAATACGCATATCTACTTCAAATACACGCATATCATCCATAACATCTTCAACCGTTGAAGATGTCGTGATTGATGTATTTGTAATATTCATCATTTCAGACGATACAATAGCAATAGAAATAACAAACAAAATAAGAAGTGCCACATATGTGACAGCACTCATACCAGCTACGGTTTTAAGAAATGGTATTTTCTTAAAGCCTGAACTTTTGACCTGATTATCATTATTAGCCATGATCATTTTCTCCTTCATAAGAGTTAATTTCTAACGATACAAGGCTATTTTAACGCTTTTTCGTTTCGAAGTGCGCATGTTTATGTTTATTTAAGAATAGTTTTTTATTCGGTTTATTATTTTAACCATATACTCTCAAACTCATCTGCAGGTATAGGTTTGCCAAAGAAATAACCCTGAATCTGATCGCATCCAAGCTCAACCAGAATGTCTCTTTGTTCCTTGGATTCTACGCCCTCTGCTATGGCCTTGAGGTTCATTCCTTTTGCCATGCCAATAATTGCTCCAACGATGACTTTAGCATCATTATTAGTTTCGAGATTGTCTACCAGTTCCTTGGCAATTTTTATTCGGTCAAAATTGAAGTTTATCATGTCGGCAAATGCTGCATAACCAGTTCCAAAGTCGTCTACAGAAAGAGTGAGTCCTGCAGCTTTTAAACGGTCTATGGCTATAACATTTTGCCCAGTGCTATCAAGGGCTATGCCTTCAGTGATCTCAATATCAAGCCAATCTGATTTTACCCCTATCGAGCTCATCATATTGGTAAATCTGTCTATGAAGGTATCATCTTTTAACTGAGCCGGTGATACATTTATTCCAACAACAAGATTTCTACCATATCTTGTATTCCATTCATTAATCTGTTTCATTGACTGGATGCTGATCCATTGACCTAGGGAAGACATAACTCCCATTTCTTCTGCAATTGGAATAAACTCTCCTGGAGAAATAAAGCCCAGTTCAGGATCTATCCATCTTACAAGCGCTTCCATACCTATAAGCTTTCCACTTGCTGCTTCAACCTGTGGCTGAAAGTACATCTGGAAATGGCTGTCATAATCAGCGTTTTGAAGCTTCTGCTCAATAGTAAGTTTTCTCTGAATCTTAGGCATACTATCTGCGTCAAAGAAGGCGTAGGAAGAGGTTTTGCCCACATGTTTAACAGTAGTTCTGGCAGATTCTGCGTAGTTAAGAAGCTTTTCCAGATTATCTGTATTATCAGGATATACTGCAACTCCTACACAAACCGTTACAGCAATACTAACTTCACCAATCTCAAAGCTTTTATCCATAGCATCTACAATTGACTGGGCAAAAACAGTGATATCAAAAGGCCTGTTTTCTTCATAAACAGATACCAGGAACTGGTCTCCACCCATTCGATAGGTTTCCATGTTATCTTTTTTTAGACTGTTTAATCTGTTTGCAATCTCAATAAGGACTCTGTCACCAGCAGTATGACCATAGTTGTCGTTTATCAGTTTAAAGAAATTTACGTCAATTGCATATAATATAAGCCTTCCATAGCCATTTTTATGTGACATTTCATCACTATAATGTCTCCAGTAGCTCCTGTTTTTAAGCCCGGTAAGGGTATCTATACTGGTTACATTCTCAAGCTTGGCACTTACATTATTCAGTTCCTGCTGCTGATTTCGAACGCGATGCTGCAGCTCTTCACGCTGTTTTTTCTGATGCTCCAAGAGCTGAGTATTTAGCTCATTTACCTGAAGCATCTTCATTACCAGCAGATATGCCATTGAAGTTATTAGAAGGATAAAGAAATTACTCTGCGCCATTGCACCGGACATAAAAAGGAAAAAACCAAATACAAAGAACATTGCGCACAAAACAAGCCCCAGGCTGTTATCATCTTGAATGTCTTTTCCGCCATCCTTAAACAGCATCTTTTTTTCCTGAGTACCTATAAAAGCAGTTCCAAGCAGAACTATGCTGAAAAGAAATATTGCATCAACTACCAGCGACTCGGCATCTATTCCAGCCGCAGCAAAATAGGTATATCGTATATCAAAAACTCCATAGATAAAAAAGCTTAATAGTATGGAAATACTGGATGCAGTCTGTCTTTCAAAGCCTTTTTCTACAATAAGCATCAATATAAGAACTATTATGAACATTGCTACAAAGACATTTATTACTTCCTTCATGCCAAGTATATGCATGTTGAAATTTTTGTGCAGAAACGCACCAAGCACAGCCGTAGTCAGCACATAAACTGCCACTGCAAAAAGAAATGTATTTACTAATAAACTTATGATATTTTTCTCACGGTAGTCAATCCAGAGAAATGATAAACAGCTGA
>JAZRKG010000166.1:0-44312 GCA_045646185.1 Butyrivibrio sp. | reverse complement strand
TGTGAATGCTAACCGCCTTCAGCTTCATACGCTCGTTTACAATATATTTAATCTGTTCAGACGTCTTGTTTTACCTGAGCAGATGAGTAAGCACCTTATCGATACTGTCAGACTGAAGCTGCTCAAGATTGCCACTAAGGTGGTTCACTCTGGCAGATACATAAGATTCAACCTGTGCAGTAGCTGTCCATACAAGGATGATGTTTTCCAAATCTTCAAAAACATTTGGCAGCTTAAAGTGCAGTTGGAATAGTAACTTTAATGTACCTTGACAACCCAAAAGCCATTCTCAGGGAGCTATAGGGGAAGTCTACCCTTTTTCAGCTTCCAAGTGCAATAATATCCAGCACCTGCGCTTCGAAAAATCTTTAAAGCGAATTTTGAGTGGCTTTATGGTTTCATGAATAATTCAGGTTACTTATGAAGTTTTCAAAATCATAAAGTCTATTGTCTGTAATACCTTTTTGAACATCAATTACTAAGAGTACCATTTATAATCTCCTATCAATTCTTTATGAATATCTGAACAACATGATTGGAATATCCGATTTCATTAATCACTTCCGCAGGATTTTTACTCTGAAAAATATACTGTATAAGAGGAGCATACTGCCTAAGATACAGTTCTTCCAATTCTTTTCCCTCAAGTCCCATTTTTCTATTCCTCCTCACCGAAGACATCATCATATGACATTGACTCAAGCTCTCCGGTTGCCATCTTATGAGCGTCATCAAGCATTTTCTTAACTGCTGGTCTTACTTTTGCCTGTCTATTCTTGAATTCCTTAAGTAGAGCTTGTCCAGAATATCCTTCCTTTATAAGATCAGAAAGAATCTCTTCAGCAAATTCACCATTAGAATCAATTCTAGCAGGGCGTATAACCAACTCATTATCCCTTATGAAACATTCTGCTTTATCTTCAAACCCAAGTTTTGCATAAAAAGCTCCTGGGATAGTTAGCTGTCTTTTTGACGAAATGCTTATAATCTTTTTATTCATTTCAGCTATCATTATGAAACTCCTAACCGAAACAGTCCAAAAACAAATTTCTTTGTTTCTTGGTTTCTTTGTATCTCACTTTCTTTGTTATTTCAATTAACCTTATATTTATTTCATAAAAAAATCAGCAATAGTTGTCACTTTTTATATACCTCTTTTATAACTCCATATATCCACGGTGTAGTAGTCATTGCCTCACGAAGTATTTTTTTCTTTTCCTCTTCCGGTAGCAAATCAGATAATATACTTATGTCTTTAGGCTGAATTCTATCTTTTCCAATACTCTTAATTGCTTGAATAACTATAATCGTAATGTAACTTTTGCCGGATATTTCCTTATTGGCGCAATGCTTAAACTCAACCAGATAATTTCCAATCTTGAACTTTCGATATGGGCCATCGCTGACATAGCTATAATTAACAGGTACCTGTGTTGATAAATGCAATTTATTAAGTGCAATTTCTCCTGAAGGCGCAACCGTCCAATTATACTTCCGAGCAATAGCCTCTACAACCTTCTCAATATTTGGTGGAAGGTACTCTCCTAAAAACTCGCTGTATGAGGGCTTATCATATATCCCCTTAAGTACTCTTCGTATTATTCCAGCTTCGCAAAGCCTTGATAATGCCTTATTTATCAGACGTATTGTCACGATTACTACATGATTATCGTGGCATTTCAAAGAACTCAATAATCTGTTTCACCGACACAGGATAAAAGTTATTTGCATCCACTCCGACATCATACCTGAGCACACCTTCGTTCCTGTTCTGCTCGTTATAATCCATTCTCGCATGTATGTGCCCATGTAGCTGAATACTTCCGCTGTTTTTCTTGGGCCATGACAGCATAGGATAATGCATAAGTGCAAAATATCTGCCATTAAGTGAAACCGTCATGAAATCTTTTACATCTTCAAATAATGCTGGATCATATTTTTTATCATGATTTCCATTTATCAGATACTTCTTGCCATTCATACCTGCAATAACACTGTTGGCTTCATCAACACTCATATGGTGGCAAATGTCTCCGAGAATATAAACAATATCAGCCTTGCCAACAACTGCATTGTAATTTGTCAGTAATATCCGATTCATCTCTTCTACAGATTCAAAAGGTCTATTCTGCATGGCAATTATACCCCTATGCCCTAGATGTAAATCACTTGTAAAATATATCATTGGCACCTCTTTATACTTCTACCTTCTCAAACTTCCTTGTAACCGAATCAATAACTACCATCGCAGATTCACCAATCTGCCTTCCGTCTCTATATGTAGAAAAGACATCCGTTGAGATAAATCCATTTTCCTCATATATCTTATCTATGGATAATAGCTATCTGCGAAGAATCCGGCAGCGCATTAGTCAGTTCCTCCAATTTGGATATAACTGTATTTTCTGCATATGGAGAATAGCCTGTTTCAAGCTTCCCCCAGGGATAGCTCACATCATGATTGCCATAGCACCACAGTGTATCAGGATGCTCTTTTGCAAATCTAATTGCCCGATCAAATGTATCTCTATAGCAAGCAATATCTAGCTCCATATCCCAATCATCCGGGATATCCATCAGGCACACAGCTCTATCAGCTTTGCCACTACGTAGTATTTCTTCTGCTCTGTCAAAAATCCAGCTTTTTAAGTGAATATCAGGTATTACGAGCACTTCCATTTTATCTCCTCATTAGTCTCATCAATTTCATATATGGACAAGACTTGCTATGTTTAATCAGTTTTTATTGACAACTTAGTCGAACTTATTTAATATATGCATTTAGAAATGGGTTTTTTACTGAGTAAGGTCCTCGGACTGGAAAAGGTCGCTCGTTTCTTTTTTATGTTCATAATGTCATAAAGGTACTTTTTCCCATCATTTGCGTGTCTCAATATCATCGCTACATGAAAAACGTTATATCTTTCCACCTCTCCATTTTCAGCAAACACAGGTAGTGCAAATCGTGATTCATATTTGTACCAGCCATATTTTGCATCCTGCTTATGCTTTGTCTTAGAATTTTCTGTATGCACCATGTTGATATCTGTATTTATTAGCTCCAGAAGCCCTTCTATTTCTTTAATTTGCAAAGCTCATCATAATAAGCCTTGTAGCGGTAAGCAGTTCTTCTGCTTATCCTGCCTTCGGCAACAATCTCCATAATTGTCATGCCACTCTCAAACTTGATCACAAAATCATTATATGATTCCATCCAAATAGCATCATGTTTCTGTCTGCCAGCAAACTTACGTCCCCTGTATTCTTCCAGCTCAGTCTTCAGCTGTGCATTTTCTTCTTCCAATTCAGCAATTCTCTTAAAAGCTTCTTCCAAAGTTGTTATCATAAAAGCCTCCTGTGCCAAAAGTTTTATGGCACAATTATAATCCCATCATTATTCCGTGTCAATTTACTATTGACACTAAGAATTACAAAAAACTGTATTCATATATCTATTTCCAACTCTTTCATTTATCCCATAAATCAAGTAGACCAATTTCCTTGGACGAGGAGACATAAAAAACGGCCCATTTTGCTAAGCTGTCCAAACTTTCTTGTCAGCCGCAAAACGCGCCGTTAAGCTATTTTTAGTTATTTGTTTTTGCGAGCAACACGACTGTCTCGACATGCGTAATCATCTATGTTTGCATGTACATCTACGGACTAATACTGTATACCCCTTTGGAAAAAATAATGATTATGGGTGTTAAAAATGTAAGCAAATACATTTTCCTGATATTTACTGTATATGCTACATCTTCCTTAGTACATACGGATGTATTCGCACCCTCAGTATGTGCCAAAGCCAGAATTAGTCTGCGTTACCATTAAAGATTTATGCAGTGCGTAGGGATTTTATTACCTACAAATATTAAATCCATGACTGGTTATTGCTCCAAATGCAACAACCACAATTCCTCACTTCTTATAATTAAAGATATCCAAGTCAGCAATTATAGCTATTCCATTTTGGATTGCTTCATTATATGAAACATCCTCATAAAGAAGCTTCTTCGTTATATTGTTATAGTCTGATTCATAGAACCTACTATCAATAATTTCTTTAAGCATTTCTAGAATATTATAATCAAGCTGAGCGGAAGGATTATTCTTGGATAGCATCCTGTCATCTCTGACATCATCTATAAGCTCATCAAGTTCCTTTCCAATTTCAATTTGTGGAAGCATCTTGGCTATATCATATAAATGCCTTGAATCTCTATCCTGCATATCCTGAATTCTGTAATCACAGATGGCAAATACCTTGTCTACAAACGTTCTTTCCAAAGACTGAAGATTCATCGTCACGAAAGCTGCATCAAAAGGTATCGGCAAAGTTATTCCATTCTTTTTACAAAAATCCCCAACGAAGCTACTTACTACATGTTTATCAACCGGATAAACTGTCTGGTAAAAGCTTGTTTCTACAATGAGCTCAAGAGGAATATCACTGAAAAGAGATTCATACTCATATACATACTTGTTATAACTATGCCTTGATTGAATATCCTCAGGATTTTCTAATACCATACCTAGTCCATCTGCTATTCTCTCTATTTCTACCTTAGATTTCCTTTTATCAGATTCTGTGGGCTTCACATTCATAGAAAGATCAATATCCTCAGAAAATCTGTCTATCAAGCCATACCCCTTCGAAAGCGATGTGCCACCTTTAAAAACAAAAGGTAACTCTGTTTTAGATAGCTCTAACAGAAACATTGATTGTATCGTATCTTTTTCAATCATCTGTGGAGTTCTGTTTACCTCTCGAGATATAGTTTCTATTATTTCCTTCCATTCCTGCTTATGTTCTTTATACCAGCTCACCCATCAAGCCTCCTTCATAAATGTTTCTATATACCTTGTCTGGATAAAACGGAAGGTACTCTTTCACAACAGAAAAGTCCAATCCTGTTGTTTTTACATACTTCTTCAGTTTTTTTAGAAGTTCAGTGCCTTTAATCTCACTGTATTTGTCAATATTTGTCATAAGATCTAGAAACTGTAATGCAGTTTTATTGCGTTCAGTAACAATATCCACAGGCTTATAGACGATAATAGTATTCCCATCAAAATCCTGCTTTCTCTGCTTGGTAGTAGCCTCGTTGCTACAAATCTCATAGCATGATGGATTCTGCGTAGTAAAACCATACTTATTCGCCAATTGAAGTCCAGTTACATAACCAGAAACTCCTCCATTGGCATTCAGGTACTTTTTATCTATGTACTTATCTACAGAAATTCTTCCTTTAGTCCCAAGTATTGTAAGATATGGCAGATAATACACTCCATTGTATAGACGTTCCAACTTTCCCTCGTCTACAAGCTTCTTCATTTCCTGCCTAAGATAATCTTTAGAATTGCCTGGTAGCTCATCAATAAAGATTGGTTCGCCATTTGTGTAGTTTTCAATAATATAATCAATTACCATAAAATTATCCTCATATTTTTGAAACCATTGATTTCACTTTTATGATACAACTATAATAGTTATTTTTCAAGTAAACTAAAAACTCAGCATCGGGGCTATCCCACAATGCTGAGAAAAACAGTCATATATTTATTATTAAGTATTTTCGTCAGATAAATTGTATAGTTTATCTGACGAGTTATGTCACGATTATTACATAGTTATCGTGACATAATGCTTTAAAGCGCTATCTTTATTGTCTTCCTGTCTGGACTCTTAGCTACAACTCTGTCCTTATCACCATCCGACCAGAACCGATCCATGATATAGCAGTCGTGGCAGCAATACTTCCGGCCCTTCTTCCCATATGATGAAAAGAAGCGACCACAATAGGTGCAGACTTGATTGTAATAAGCGTCAGCAGATTTATTACCTGCCTCAGGATGCTCTTTCCACCACCTTCTCCTACACTCATCTGAGCAAAAAAGCTTTTTCCCGGAATGAGGCTTTCTTACAAGATGCTTTCCACAATACTTGCAGTTATCAGGAGTATTGCGTTGTTCCCTATAATGCATCTTTACCTGCTCTGCATATCCATCAAGGCCATACGTCTTACAATAGTACCTGACATTCTCACGAGAAGTACTTTCCAGCGTTTCTCTATACACCTTAGGAAAAAGAAATCCTATTCCCAGCTGAACCGAGTATCTTTTCTTGCAGTTCTTACATTTAAATAAATATCCTGTTCCCATAACAAAACCTCATTGTCCCCTGTGAACCTCAACAAACCTGTATATCTTTCCCAGCAAATATTCGTCCCCACAACTGGTATCCCCTTCAAGAATCTCCTTGTGGTAGCTGTTGTAATATAACGTAAGCTTATAGCTACAGTCATCTATAGGAGTGCTGCTTTCATCAGCGTTTCTGATAAACTTATACACTTCCTTAAAAAAGGCTATCATTTCTTGTCTATCCACAGGAGTTTTTATAACATCATGCTTCTTTCTGCTTTTGTACTCCGTGTAATATGTTGTAATTCCTTCTTCGCTAAGCTCGGTAACAGTGGTATCACCCGGCTGAAATAATTCAACGTTATACATCTGCTCGGTTAACCTTATGGCATGAATATCATTTATGGTTTGTCTCATTGTATAAACCTCCTGAGGAAGAATTATCCTATCTTCAATATTAGCATTTTTCATTGTTTCTTGCCCTTAAAGCAATACTATACTTCATCATCTTCTTTTTCTTCTTTGGCTTCATTACCATCATCTTTCTGCTGCATCAGCTCAAGATATAGCTCAACATCCTTTTCATTAGGTAACTTTAAGTCCCTAATATTCTCATAGACCTGCACTATGTCACGCATGTTATAGCCATTTAAGATATTGATAGCCTCTCCCTCAGATAAGCCAAAGCGCTCCTGACACTCGATCCTAAGTTCACGTCTTTTACCGATATCCTGAAAGCCGTTGTAAGGAAGCTTCTCAGCGCGATCCCTGTACTCCTTAGCATCTTCATATGTAATCCAATCGCCTTTATGCTTGCTGCGCTTTTCTTTAAGCGCTATTATTTTCTTCTCTATTTCACTTTTTTTACTAGAACCATCCATAGTTTCATCCTTAACCGCCCAAAATCAGGCACTATTCCAATGAATTACCAACAAAGAATAAAACAAGCTCTCTAAACTCATTCGCCATTCCTGAAAAATTGTGATCTGCGCCACAAACAAAGTTCTTCTTTACGACATTGGATTTTATTAGTCCTAAGAGATCATAGTATTTGAAAGAAGGGTCTTTTTCTCCGTATACAAAAACAACCTCTTTTCCATTAAACTTTTCTACGCCAGCCTTGGTTTTATGCCAATTGATCATCAATGGTCCATTTATTAAAAGCATTCTCTTGATAGTCTCTATCTGGTGTGCTTGCTGGGCTCCCACTAATGCTCCATTAGAAATCCCAATATAGTGGATTTCTTTAATGCCTGCATGTCGGTTCTTTAATTCAGCAATTTCATCAGACAAAACACAGTCCTCTCCCATAGGATTCGCAGACACACATACTGTATAGCCAAAGTCCTTATAAATTCTCATCGCGATTGCTATGTATTTCCCTTCATATCCATAGATACTGCCGCCTTTTCCGGTCTTTATATAAACGCAAGTCTCATTCCCAGGAACAATACCGATTCGGGCATCTATTTCTATTGGAAATCTAAGAATACTCATGTTTTCTTCTCCCAACAAAAGCCAATTACTTAAGTCACATCAAATGTTGAATAGCCTGTTTCAAGTAATCTATCTACCATTAGATATAGATCCTTTATCGTAGGAAACGTAATAATGTACACAATCTCACCCGATATGAACTTTAAATACTTAGGAGTAGTCAGGACATTTCTATCCGCAACAAAATCGCGCCCCATATAATCCTTATTTCCGTGGTATGGAATTTTCAAATCATCAAATAATAGTTCGCAATCATTAAGCACGATTCCTTTGCTCGTTATCTCCCTTACACTTTTATAGGAGTATTCTTTATCTATTCTTTTTTCTAAATCTGAAATTTTCATTTTATCACTACCTCGTCAGATAATTCGCAAATAGTACCTTTATAGGTCACATAGACGACCTCGGCATCAGCCTCATCATTAATCCGATCATAAATACGACCAGCGCTCATACTCTCGCCAATTACCGTGTAAGGGCTGTTTGCAACATATCCAATCTTGCCCAATCCTCTTATCTCAACTCTGATGGCCTCTCTGTCATATTCATTATCAGGTTCTTTTATAATTTTCACCTTCATGCCTGGCTCAAGAAAATCACAGCCATAATAGTTTTTAGTTCCTGCCAGAGTAAAGAAAACATCCTTCATGATTTGCTCCTTTCTGAACCTCTGTAAGTCATTCTGTAATCATCGTAATTGCACCTGTTTATAATGATGGTCTTTTCAGGATCATCGCCCATCTCCCAGTAATAATGTCTGTCATAGTACAAATACTTATGCTCTTGATTTCCAAAAAACTCTGGAAATCCATTATTTCTAATAAAAGCCACAACTTCTGGAATAAGCGCCTGATTCTTTTCATTCAACTTATCTTTAACAACATATTCATGAGGTGCCCAGTCGGCATATGTTTTAGCAAATATCCAGTTATTATCATCAACAAATGTTTTGAACTCTTCTATTGTCATCATGTGCTTCTCCTTTCTGTGTACCTAGATACTAGCAGAATCGATGTACATTTTTTTGCACACAAAAAAGAGCCCTGGTTCTCCAAGACTCCCTGAATATTTACAGCCATTTAATCGCTATTTAATCGCTATACCTTTTTTTCATATCCTTAATATCGGAAATTATCCTATTTCGCAATGATTCAGGTTCAAGCACCTCAACACTAGGGCCATACTGTAATGCCCAATACCGCATCGCATGCTCGTTGCATGAGACTCGCAATATAAGTTTGTCCTCATGTTCCTCAAGAATCTTTATATCTGTGCCAAACCAATCTGTAATATCTGAGAACACCTCTGGTGTTGTCTCCATCTTTACATTTACAGTTGGCCCGCTAAACATATAAACATGTTCTGCCATATGCTTAGGAAGGTTGAGACCATGTTCAAGCCCCTCTACATGCTTCATGGGCTTTACTTTTGTATCAAGCTCACGTACATCTGTCATCTTATCAATTCGGAAATGAGACACATTATCATACTTGTCATAATTACCGATGAGGTAAAATCTACCATTACAAGCCACTATCTGATACGGATTAACAATATAGTGCATATTCCATCGTGCATGGAGCTTAAAGTCTGTTCCCACATCGTTGTACATGAAGCTAACCTGATGTTTTGCAGCTATAGCGTCATTAAGTGTGTCCAGGCCATACATAGCCTGCTTATTGATTGTTCTTCGCAGCTCTGGAAGATTACTCACATGAGAAACCTTGGCATTAAAATAATTGCTAGCCAATCCTTGTATCTTAGAGACAAGATCCTTTGCCTGTTTGGTCGATATGGATTTTGAAAAGAGAACACTATCTATAAGAATACGCAGCTCCGCATCATCAAATTCTCTGGAAAGAAGTCTGTATCCATCATCCATGTCAATGTCATACCCCATCTCTTTTAAGGACAATACATTGGCTTTTACAGATCTTCTATCACATTCCATACCATAGTTTTTATAAAGAAGCTTAATGATTTCCTGCTGCGTCAAAGAATGATTCTCATCAGAATACATCCTGAGAATTTCTAGAATCAACATATTAAGCATTTTCTTATTTCCGGTAGCATACATCTTGGCACCCCGCTACATAATGAACGCTTTTGATACTTGATTAACTGGTTCCTCTTCTATTCTCATTTTTAATTCATGTAAGCTTTTTTCTATCTTGGCCACATCTACAAAGAATATTCTTACATATGTATTATCACCACTATAGTAAGAGATCGGCGGATACCCCCTCATCTCAGAATTCATAGGATACAGCAGCCACACTTCTTCCGTATTATATTTCTTAGAATATGCATACATCTGATACATATCAGCTTGGGATATTCCAAAATTATTTCCAGGGTCTTTAATTAGCTTTTTCCATTTTGTATCAAGAATGATTGTTCTTTTATCTTTCTTAATTACAATATCCGGACGAAGTCTAAATCTCTTTTTGGGTTCTTCAAATAGGTAGTAACCCTTATCCTGTGTAGACACTTTCCATCCTTCTTTTCCAAAAATCTTTTTCATATGAAAAGCTACATAATCCTCATACACTTTTTCCATCGGAAAGAGTAGGGCTCTAGAATTTGATGCGCCTGAAAATGTAGAAAAGCTCTTGTTAAATAAGAACACTTTTGACCAATGCATCAAATTCTCATAATCTTCGGTATTCCTATTGATAACCACCTTAGAAAAATCCTTGGCATAGTTTTTTGAAGATTCGACCATCTCAAAAGCAGTCAATAGTTGCCTGATTTCTTTTGAATTTTCAGCACTGTTTGTTATCTTTTGAAGCTTTTCTAACGTAGCCTTAACCAAGCGATTCTCCGCTCTATTTTGATTGAATTCATCAAACGCAACATAGAAGCGCTCTTTATGAACCATGTTTGCTCTTATATGCTGATTTACAAGCAATTTTCCCTTGAAGCAATTCAAGTTGTCTTCTTGTCTTACATAGTCTGACTTAATGCCTCTTTTTACCAGTCGCCTTGCCTCTTGAATATACATATTGATGAATATTTCATAGAGGTTCATTTTTTCCGCTTGGAGGTTTGCTGCATTAAAGAGCTTACCCTTAAAGTCCTTCATACTGCGAAGCATTTTCAGAAACACTTTCTTGGTTTCTTTATCGCCAGAATCTCCATCGGCAAAATCTATTTTGGGTAATATTTGTACTTGATAGCCGCTCTTGAGTTGAATTAGACCAACATAGTTTTTAACAGAAATAACATCCCCTGCATTTCTCTTAACACCTATCTTCATAAAATCTAATACATCTGCCTGACTACTATTCTCCGTATCAAATTCATAAATAAAGGACTTAAGCTCTTCAAACGTTCCCTCTGGAATACAGTGATCGCCATATTTAGTTTTGTCCTGAGCTTCAGAAGTTATGGATTCGAACTCTTTTACAATTAATGGTTCTTTCATTGTAGTAACCTCGTCTTTAACAGACACATACGTAATCAAATCCCTTTTCCAATCAATTTATAACTATTTATGTCCAGAAATGCAGCGTTGTTTATGGAATAGGATTTTTCTGGTAGATCTAAATCAGGTATTCCATTAAATACTTTTTCTATTTCAATGTCTTTATCTAATATAAACTTGTTTTTATCAGGCTTATTATCATCCCCCAATACAAGTTGTATCTTGCTATAGTCTTCATAGAAGTATTCCTGCAACAGAGGAATAACACTTTTTTCAAATATAGAAGCCAATTTCTCTATAGAATGATCTGCCTTCAAGCCAGTAAAGAAAGCATGACCAATCTTATGCTCTCTATCATATAAGTATTCGATACGCTTATTAATAACATTAAGCATCTCAGAAATGTTTATATTCTGCCCCTCTATTGAAATATCATTAAGCCCCAGCTTGTTCAGTACCTTTATGTTTGGCTCCATTTCAACAAAACGAAATCTCCTACGAAGAGCTGTATCCATAAGAGCAATAGACCTATCTGCGGTATTCATTGTTCCTAAAATATAAACATTGGAAGGAACACTAAACTCTTTATTGGAATAAGGAAGAATTGCAGATGCCGCTTCTTTACTACCTTCTCTTTTGGTTTCCTCGATAAGCGTAATCAATTCTCCAAATATTTTTGAAATATTGCCTCTGTTGATTTCATCAATAATGAATACATACGGCTTTGTATCGTGTTCTATTTCTATTATTGAATTATCCGACGCTTCATTGAGGATTTTTGATATTGCCTCCATCCCAACATAATCAAATGCGAAAAGAGAATGCCTAGCCAATTGCTTTCTTCCTTTTGGAAGGTACTGAACCATATCCACATCAATATCTTTTACTAACCATTTCACCCTTCGAACTCTACGATAATCATCACTATGATCATCATAGTAATAATCTCCATCAACGATACCTATAGCATCAATAGATTTGTTGCTCTTCTCTACAACTACAATATCTCCCACTTCCATAGTATGAATAAAATCATAAACCATATGTTTCGCATTCCATGAAGATTTTTCATCACCTATGAAGTCTCCCTCAACCTCGTTATCTTCAATTTCATGAAAACCAACACGGATTTCACCATAGTCAAAACATTGACGTTTTATCTTAGTCATTCCGGTTCCACCTAGAATCATTCCCCATATTCTAGGATTATCTTTTATTTTCAAGGAATCCATCTTTTGAACTTTTGTGCCTCTGGCCTTTTCGCAGAATGCTTTAAACGTTCCATCCTCTAACGTATAACCAACTTCTCCTCCTTCTGCATCAAGCTCCGGTTTTATTCCCTCAATGAAATCCTCATATCCGTACGACTGATGGAATGTTGTAAATGCAACCCGTCCCTCATTCTTGAGCTCTTTATAACGCTCCATTGTTGCATCATAATCTTCCATAAGGTTTTCAACTGATCCGCCATCACATATGGCAACAGCATATGCAGCAGTACTATATGTTTTTCCTGTTCCGGGAGGTCCGTATAAGATAGTATTAAGATCATATTTCATAGTTTCTTTCTCCGCTTCCTCTGTGTTAAAAAAGCCTTCCTTCTCTAATTCTTCAACAGCTTTTCTTAATGGTTCTCTCAACTTCCATACATAACTTCCCGCTTCATCGCTATTTGTATTACGCCCCACGAAAAGCACCGGCCAATATTGCGTTGAACCATCTGCCCTTTTATGTAATGGACAGTTAGTATGCTTCCATATATTCTTTCCTAAGTCAGAGGCATTTTTGTTATAAAAATTTGCTTGTCCCCCATACTTTTCTGCCAGGTGAGTACAAGTGCATTGTCCGTTTTCTTTATACACAAGATAGACAACCTGCGCTCTACTTTGATTTGTGATTTCTGGATTCTTAAACATCTCCTTATACTGTTCAGCTGTTATCTTCGGATCATATTCATTTAAGGATGGATAGAAAGACTCACTTACATTAAATGCCACAACATCAATTATTCTATAGTTCTTAAATGGTAAGTTCGAATCTCTAAAGGACTTTATTTTTCGTGCATTACTAATATATGTTTCTTCATCTGTAGGCTTATCTAAATCTATTCCTAGCCCCGCATATGCTTTAGTTGATTCTGTACGTCCGTTTATGATAGGAAACACAAATGGTTTTAGGCCATGTAATATTTCAGATGCTACTCCAGCACCAATACCATGAATACCTTTATCTAACACTTTTGATACAGCAGAAAACATTTCCTCCTCATCGTCCATATGTAAAATCTCTACAAGCACAGAGATGAATCTCACAATATCTGCATCACTTGCCTTATTATAAAAAGTGCTAAATCCACTTCCAAACATTCCTATGCAGCAAGTACCCTTTTCAGTTCTATTCTCGTACTTGTCACGGCATGCATTGTCCCAAACTTTATCAACAATATCACATAAATATTCCTTCCTAGACTCTTCGAGACAAGACTCACGAATCTTGTCCTTCTTTTTTTCAGCGTTAAACTTGATTATTACTGAATAGTAAATAGCGTCAAAATCCTTATAAGTACACACATCAAGATCATTAACCTTTTCATATTCAGCAACAATCGCACTCATGAGTTCGTAACAACCATCATGTGAATATGGGTCCATTTCATTTTGCCTTTTTAATTCTTCCAATAAATAAGTGTTCAGCATAGTAACTTACTCCTTCGAACAATCAATCAATTGTCCGCACTCAGGACATCTCTTTGCGTATTTGAACATGTACTCACATGTTGGACACACAACGATTTCTCCATCAGCCTTTTGAACAATTGTTTTTGGCATTCTTGGTATATTAATAGGCTTTTCCGTTCCAGTTTTTTCTTCATCTAGCAGCTCGATGCTTTTCGCTGGAGCACCTATAACCTTAACAGCAGTACTTATGCGATAGAATTCCGTATGATTAGCTTTTGATAACGTATTATCTCGCTTAAATACTCCTCTAAATCTATATGGGCCATCTGGGTCTTTGGCAAATATCAAAACATATTTGTCGCTTGCAGGCGGGTCTTCCTTATCGGTTAGCTTCAAATCATCATAAATTAATCGTTTTCCGTCATCCGAAAGAACATTTACACAATCATTTGCAGCGGCTTTATATTCACCACCTTCTAATATTGCAAGCTTTGGAAACCACGCCCAGAAATTAGAATTCTCAGCCGGACTCCATGTCGCCTTCATCCACCCATCATAATCTGTAGTAAAAGCATCGTTCATAGCCTCGAAAATAGCAGAATATTCCTTTTTGTCTAACACACTGATAATCTTAGATACTTCATCCTGTTCAGATGCAGTTACAGAATCAATATATTCCTCTAATTCTCCTAGCACCTTTACAGGCCCTTGAACGCTTTTAAGGCCATGAGCACATAACTGTTCATAGTTTAACGCTTCATTTTCATATTCTTGTACCAGCTCCAAGCGCATATATTTTCCATAACTTTCAAATGGTGTCCAATCTACTACAAACCTGGAATCATCTATCTCTTGTTCATTAAGATATACTGATACTAGCTTACTCTTGATTCTAAGCGCCTTTTCAGGAGATGCCACATAAATGTAAATAATATCTCCTTCGCTAGCCTGTATTCCTTGTTTCCAATCAATAGTCTTGAGCTCTTTAAACGCACCTACAGCATCAAAATTCTTTGGGTTACTTGGAATTACCCATTTTGTCATAGCAGATTCCTCGTCCTAATGATTTTCATAGAACCATACATAACAATTTTATCACGTTTAATCATAATGTATTTCATCGGAATATAATATGTTTATAAATTTTCCAAAACACAAAAACGCACTTACATACTAAGTTTACAAAAAGCGATGTACATTCTTATGTACACAAAAAAGCTCTAAAGCAAAGGCCTTAGAGCTTCTTTATTAGCTAATAAATCTATAATCAATTATTATATCTGATCAGCTGCCCGCACTCCGGACAACGTGGTGCTCTTTTAAATCTATTCTCGCACCTTGGACATATTACAACAGAACCATCAAGAGAAATATCTTTAGGCTTTATCGCAACATTAATATCATCTACCTTCCCAAGGCATTCATCTGTAAAAGCAATAAATTCCTCTAAACTTCCAAAAATAATTCTTGTCTCTAGGCCTTTGTACTTCTCTCCCCATGCTTTATCAGCAATTCTTTCTACAATGTCACCATAATTTTTATATACTGGAGATTCTAATCCTATCCACCAATATATTTTTTCTTTGGCCGCTGTTATCTCTGATCTCTTTTCTGTACCTGGATCTGTAGGGCTTCCGTTATGTAATTTAGCAAGTAGTCTTTGCTTCTTGCCGTTCCAAGACTTTGTGTAAGCCGTTATATCGAACTGTTTTGCTATTTCTAGAACCTTATTAGCAACTTCATCGCTCTGTAAATTAGACATTTTTCATACTCCTTTCGTTTATCAACCTTTTTATTCTCTATTTTTCATCCGATAAGTACATTTTTAAATCTAACCCGAATACCTTTGTCAACATCTTTGCTAATAACCGCTGCATCTCCATACATAGTTGTTTCCATCCATTTCAACCAACACATATGTTTGAAGAATACCATTATCAGTTTTGCTTCAATAGATACGCCCAACTGTTTTGCTATAGTAGCTATTGTACTGCTTGGCTACGCATCACCGCTGAGGCAGAATGCTGTACTGCTTTTCTATAAACTTCTTCATCAGTACTATTGGGATCAAATTCTTCCAGAGATGTATCTAAATAAATAATAATCATATGGTCCCCGTTGGGGCGATAACGGAATTTGTCATCCAGGAATTGCATCTTAATAGTATTGGGATAATTATATTTATTGATCATTTTATAGAAATTATCTCTGATTATTTTAGGATTTCCATAAGGCATAGCAGTACAAAGGACACTTCCATTGCTCTGACGCCACATCGCACAATGATCGAATAAAGGATAATAGAACTCATTCATATCTGTTGAATTCTCATCATTTTCCTGGCTATTCTTGTCATATCCCCTAGCCCTAGCAGAAGCTCCCTCCTCAAAAAGCCTCAATAGATAAGACGCGCTTATCATAGATGGTTCTGACCAATGTACACCAACAATATTAAATTCTTCTACAAAACTGTAGAATTTATCTACATCTTTGATGTATCCAAATATTTTTTCAGCATGTGTTTTAGGTATATTTTCAAATTTCATTTTATTACTCCATCAGTTTTATTGCCTCTTGAATCTTAATTCCAGAAAACTTTGAGTATTGTTCAATATTGGTCATTATTGTTTTAGCTTTGGTATAATCTCCAACGCCAAGTCCAACAACCTTTTTTGCATTTATGGTTTTCTTAGTAAGTTTTCCATTAACAACCTCAGGCACTTCAATTGTTACATTTTGACGAGTTGTCACGGTATAGCTAACATCCCCAGCTGAAGATCCGTGAGCAGCTGCTGTCCTATACTCCTGCGCTTCAACGTACAAGCTATCAGATTGAATTGAAGCGAATAGGTCTACTAAATCCTTATTATCATCTTTAAGCTTTTTCAGTACATTTGCTCTAAATCTTAAATCCTGCTGGAATCCGTACTCATATTTCTCATTTATTATTTCAATAATAGAATCCCAAACTGAAGATATTTTCAAATAAAAAGCGTCCACAAAGAAATTAAACCAATACTTACGCATCCAGTGTTCTTCTTTGAATTCAGGAAAATATTGCATAGATTCACCATTTTTACCCGGAGAAATATACCAAGGATCATCTGGTATGCCTTTATCGTAATAATGTCGGCAAATAGCGTAAGTCATGCGCAGTGATCCAACCTTATTGTTATGTTCTTTAATCAATTCATTTAATCTGGGTGCAAAGAAATTCTGTAATATATTTTCAGAAGCTCCAAGTGCATTTTCTTTAATGTACATGTTTTCAAAAAAATCCACATCAAGGAATTTGTCCCACTCATCCTGTGTTAATGTTTCAAAAGAATCCACTATCCTTAACTCTATGTCAGCATTATTACTCATTATTTTTCTCCAATCTTATTTTGTATTGTATTCTAGGGTCGTCCAAATAAAATTAAAGCCCACCATAACATAGTGAGCTCTAAATATATTTCTTTTCCCATGTCCGCCAATATCTTAGCCTTCTCTCGATACCTCCCCGCGGAGTTAAATGCCTCAAAATCCATCCAGATACATCTTGGCGTACGATGTAAAATCCTTATATATTGGCGTACAAAAACATTGTCCGCAAATAGGTCATTTTCCTATCCCCCAATGTACATTGTCCGCCATAAGTACATAATTTTTACTTCAATTTTTGTCGATTTGTTTCCTTGTAAAGCTGCCTCAAACCCGCATGGTTACTAGCTTACCTTAGTAAGCAAGACAACAGTTTCAACATGTGTCGACATTGGAAACATGTCGCAAGGTCTTACATGCTCGAGCTTGTAGCCACCGTCACACAGAATTCTCAAATCACGTGCAAGTGTAGCACTATCGCAGCTCACATATACAATTCGCTTTGGTGCCATTTTCAGCATTGTGCCAAGAGCCTGTTCATCGCAGCCCTTTCTAGGCGGATCAATGCAAATCACATCTGCGTAAATGCCCTCATCCTTATATTTTTGCGGCAAGACTTCTTCTGCCTTTCCCACAAAAAATTCTGCATTACTGATATTGTTCCTGATAGCATTTTGCTTTGCATCATCAATCGCCTGAGGAATAATTTCTACGCCGTATACCTGCTTTGCTTTTTGTGACATCGCAAGAGTAATGGTTCCTATTCCACAATACAGATCCCAGACAGTTTCATTCCCTGTAAGCTGTGCATACTCTATTGCCTGTTCATAAAGTCTTGTAGCCTGCACAGGATTTACCTGATAAAAAGACAACGGCGAAATATTAAATTCCAGCCCGCATAAAGTATCACTAACAGCATCCTTGCCCCAGATTGTATGCACTTCCGGCCCCATTATCACATTACTTTTCTCTGTATTTATATCAACTGAAATACTTGTCATTCCTTTAATAGCAGACAATGCGTCTACTAATTCCTGCTGATTAGGCAAATACTCAGCTATTTTACCTGCCTTACCTTTGCGATTGATTATTATGCATACCATTATTTCTCCGCTGGTAAAGCCTTTTCTTATAAGGATATGCCTCACAAGACCTTTGCCAGTCTCCTCATTGTATGCACTGACATGATTTTTTTCCATGTAGAAAATGACTGCTTCAAGTATTTCCTTGTTTTCAACTGTACCAATCTTGCAATCTGTATTGGCAATAATATTATGTGAATGACCAGCGTAAAAGCCTGTGATTATCTTTCCGTTTTTATCGGTGCCAACCGGAAACTGAGCCTTATTCCTATATTGAAAAGGATTCTCCATTCCAATGATTGGCTCCATAATCCGGTCTATCTCGTCTGCAGGAAAAGCGCCCAGACGAATGATATTATTTCTAACCTTATTCTGCTTATATTGCAGCTGCCTTTCGTAACTCATAAACTGAAGCTGACATCCACCACATTGCTTTGCAATATGGCAGGCAGGGGTTGTCCTATATTCAGATGGTTTTACAACATCTTCCAAATGCGCATAGGCATAGTTTTTCTTGGCTTTCATAATTTTAGCCTTTACCACATCACCTATTACAGCATCTTTTATAAAAAGGGTATAGCCATCAACTTTGCCTATACCCTCCCCATCATTTCCAATATCTGTTATCTCAACTTCGATAACATCATTTTTGTTATATCTTGTTTCTTTTAATTCTTTTTTAGCCATTTAAATCATCCTACTAAAAAACTGCTGATTACTTCTCATCCTTCCAGGTCAGTCTGTGAAGCTGACCCTCTTCTTCAAGTCCTTTAAAGCCTGTCTGTCTTAAAGCTTCATATAGGACAATAGCAACTGAGTTGGAAAGATTAAGAGATCTGATATCTGGTCCCATTGGTATTCTTATACAGGTTTCTTCATAATCCACAAGTATTTCTTCCGGTATGCCAGCGCTCTCTTTTCCAAACATGATATAGTCGTCCGGACCGAATTGCACATCTGTATAACACTGATGCGCCTTGGTGGTAGCCATCCAGATTTTTGCTCCAGGATGCTTTTCCTTGAAGTCCTCAAAATTCACATATCGTCCAAGCTGCAACTTGTCCCAGTAATCCATTCCTGCTCTATGAATCTCTTTGCTATTGATAAAAAAGCCAAGTGGCTCAATAAGGTCTAGTGAAGTGCCTGTTGCCACGCAGGTGCGGCCTATATTGCCAGTATTCTGCGGAATCTCCGGCTGATGTAATATTATATGCATTATAAAAAATCTCCAATAATTATTCTAATTCGTCCATGGACTCAGATTTTGGCAGTGAAAAAATAAATTCTGTTCCAACGCCAACTGTACTGATCACATTTATATTTTCTCCGTGGGCTTTTATTATTTCTTTTACAATAGAAAGGCCAAGTCCTGTGCCCTTCTTATCTTTTCCTCTGGACAGATCCGACTTATAAAATCTGTCCCAGATCATTTTCTGATCCTCTTTCGGAATACCTATTCCACTATCTTTTACTGAAACAAAGACTTTATTTTTCTTCTCAGTTGTCTCAATTTTGATAATAGAATCGTTGTGACTAAATTTTATAGCATTATCAAGCAGATTATACAACACCTGCTGAATCTTGCTGACATCACCATTTACCAACATTGACTCATCTGTAAGCACCAGCTCGATTGCCAATTTTTTGGCTCTGCAGGTTCCTTCAAAGGAGGCTGCTGTATTTCTTATAACCTGATTAATGTCGAAATCGCTCTTTTCAAGGAGCATTCCCCTTGCATTTAAATTATTCAACGTTAAAAGCCCATTGGTGAGCTTGGTAAGTCTGTCAGTTTCATTTATAACTATGGTCAGATATTTTTCATGAAGCTCAGGAGGAATTGTACCATCAATCATAGCTTCCAGATATCCTCTGATAGATGTAAGCGGAGACCTGAAATCGTGAGATACATTTGCTATGAATTTCTTCTGATCATCCTCCTGTCTTGCAATCTCACCTGCCATATAGGATAGGGAAGCTGCAAGATATCCCATTTCATCTTCACTTTCCACGTTTAATTCATAGGACATATTACCCGCTGCATATTGTTCTGTAGCCGAAGTTATCTTTTTCAGAGGGATATATACCATTTCTGTAAAAAAGATAAGAATAATAAGTGACAACAGGAAAATAATTATCAGCATAATATATGATATATTGAGCAAATCATTGGACTCTTCATGAATTGCGCTAAGAGGCATGTGTATAACAACATAGCCCTGTACCTTATAATTGGCAGTAATAGGCGCTATTACACTTAACATGTCCTGATTAAATGAGCCAAAGAAATTGCCAGTAACATAGTAGCTGCCTGCAGTTACTGTAGGATCAAAGCCCTCGATTATTACTTCCGTCTCTATGGTCAAATCTCTTGTAGAGTCCAGGACAAGTCTGCCGGATGGATTAATAATCCATATGACTGCATCATCCATATATTTGGAAAGTGCCAGTATTTGTTTTCTAACTGTTTCGAGTGATGTTTCTGAATTGTACAGATCCGCTGCATATGTATCCGCTATCTGAGTTGCCTCTGCATATAGATTTTCAGCCTTATCTCTGCGGCAATGTTCGTATGTCATGTTTGACACAAAGGTTGCCACTACAATAAACCCAAATATTCCAAAAAGCAGGTATCCTACCAGAAACTTCAGGTAAAGAGTTCTCCTCATTTATTTTCATTTCTCCCTATCCAGGTGGCCGCCCTTTTCGTCAGGCTCTGTTTTCAAACTTGTAGCCTATGCCCCAAATAGTTGCTATTCCCCATTTTTCATGGTCTTTTATTTTTTCTCTTAATCTTTTGATGTGTACGTCTACAGTTCTTGTATCACCTACATATTCGTAGCCCCATATCTGATCCAAAAGCTGTTCTCTGGTATACACGTGATTTGGTGATGCCGCAAGGAAATACAACAGCTCCAGTTCCTTTGGTGGCATATCAACTCTGTTGCCCATGTATGTAACAGAGTAATTGGTCATATTGATCTCCAAATCAGGATATCTGACGATTTTTTCATCGCTCTCTTCAGGCTCTGATGATACTGGTTTGTATCTGCGGAGAACCGCTTTAACCCTTGCCACAAGCTCCTTGGAGTCAAAAGGCTTTTCCATATAGTCATCAGCTCCCATTTCAAGGCCAAGGACCTTATCAAATACTTCTCCCTTGGCAGATAGCATAATGATAGGTACCTGAGACTTGGTTCTTACCTGTCTGCATACTTCATATCCATCTATTCCCGGCAACATCAGATCCAGTAATATCAGATTGGGTTCAAAGGTATCTACTGCTTCTATAGCAGACTCTCCATCATTACAGATCTGTGTTTCAAAGCATTCCTTTAAAAGATACAGAGAAATCAGTTCTGCAATGTTATTATCATCATCTACTATTAGTATTTTCTGTTTGCTAACCATTGGTCTTTCCTCCAACTGTTTTAGTAAAACTCTTTTTTATTTAATAAAGGTAACTATTGTAACTCCGGAATCACCTTCGCCAAACTCACCAAGCTTATATGACTTTACGTATGGAACACCCTTTAAGTAATCATGAACTGCCTGTCTGAGTATTCCTGAACCTTTTCCATGAACTATTCTAACTGAAGGCAGATGTGATACGTAAGCCTGGTCAAGATAGTGATCAAGTTCAGCAATTGCATCTGAACTATTCATACCTATAAGTTTAAGCTCTGTCTTGATATTGGAGGATCTTGATAAATCCATCTTGTGACCTGAACTGCTGCCGGCACCGTAGAATTTCTTCATGGCTGCTTTGCCGTCTTCTTCTTTGATAATTACCAGATCACTTATATTAACCTTGGATCTGATAATTCCACATTGAACAAAAAGATTTCCATCCTTATCAGGCCTGCTGCTAACTGTTCCCTTAAGTCCCATGGAAACAATCTTTACAGATTCTCCCAGCATAAGCTCTGATGGTTTAAGAGTCTTATGAGTAGGCTTTTCTGCTTTCTTTGTAGCAAGCTTGTCATTTTTTTCAGATATCTTTTTATTCAGGCCAGTTCTTGCTCTCTCAAGATCCTGAATAGAAGCTCCAGGTCCCGCCTTATGGAATACCTTAATAGTCTCATCAGCAACTTTTTTGGCATCCTGAAGAATCTGTCTTGCTTCTTCATTGGCCTCTCTAAGAATCTGTTCCTTGGACTGATCCAGTTTTTCATGCTTTTCCTGAAGCTTTTGCTTTAATTCATCAGACTCTTTTCTTAAAGTCTCTATTTCCTGACGCTCGTTTTCAATTGTTACACGACTCTGCTCAAGGTCAGTAAGCAGGTCTTCAAACTTTTTGTTATCCTGGCTTATCTGCTGCCTTGCAGCATCAATTATTTCATCAGATAGTCCCAGTTTGGATGATATTGCAAATGCATTACTCTTTCCTGGAATTCCTATAAGAAGTCTGTATGTTGGTCGAAGTGACTCTACGTCAAATTCGCAGCTTGCATTCTGAATTCCCTGTGTAGTAAGCGCATATACCTTAAGCTCACTGTAGTGCGTTGTAGCCATTGTACGGATGCCGCGCTGGTGCAGATAATCAAGTATTGATATTGCAAGAGCTGCTCCTTCAGTAGGATCAGTTCCTGCTCCAAGTTCATCAAACAGGCACAGGCTATCCTGATCAGCATTTTCAAGGATTGCAACGGTATTGGTCATATGTGATGAAAAAGTAGAAAGTGACTGCTCAATACTCTGTTCATCTCCAATATCAGCATAGATTTCTTTAAATACAGAAAGCTCAGATCTGTCACCTGCAGGTATAGCAAGCCCGGCCTGACCCATAAGAGTCAGAAGACCCACAGTTTTTAAAGTAACTGTTTTACCACCTGTATTAGGGCCAGTGATGATCAGCATATCAAAATCATCTCCGGCATAAACATCTATAGGTACAACCTTATCCTTGGAAATAAGCGGATGTCTTCCCTTGATAATATTAAACGCATGTCTTTCGTTAAAGACCGGTGTTATTGCGTTCTGCTCAAGAGCAAGTGCTGCCTTGGCAAAAATAAAGTCAAGCTCTGTCATGATTGTAACATCATCTGTCAGCGCAGCTACATGTTCGCCCACCATAGCACTTAAGTTAGCGAGAATGACTTCAATTTCTGCTTTTTCCTGCAAGTGCATTTCTCTTAATTTATTGTTTAGCTCAACTACTGCTGCAGGCTCGATAAACAAGGTAGAGCCTGAAGATGAGGAATCATGAACAATACCGTTTACCTGAGATTTGTATTCTGCCTTAACCGGAATACAATATCTGTCATCACGCATTGTAATAACTGCATCCTGCAGATAGGTTCTCATGGAACCATTTACCATTTTATTCATGACTTCATGTATTCTGTCATTTGTCAGCATGATGCCTCGTCTAATGTGTCTAAGCTCAGGACTTGCATCTGAACTTATCTCATCTTCTGAGATGATGCATCTTTTGATTTCTATTGAAACAGGAGTTAACGGCTCAAGTCCATCAAATAAGTCTGTCAGAGAATCTGGTGTTTCATCGTCCTTTTCTCTTCTTCCGTAGGCCTTAACTCTGTTAACATTCTCAAGCAAGTCTGCTATCTTAAGGAGCGCAGCAGCATCGAGAGCGCTACCTATCTTGAGGGCTCTGGCGCTTGCTTCAATATTTCTGTTATTGCCAAAAGAGATTGAGCCTTTCTGGAAAACCCTGGCAATAGCATCGTCAGTCTTTTTTAAATTTTTTCTTATTTCGTCTATATCATCAGAAGGCAATAAATCAGTACACATTTTTTTACCCGGTTCTGATGATGCAAAATCAGCCAGTTTGCTGATTATTTTGTCATATTCAAGTACATGTAAAACCTTTTGATTCATTTTAAACCTCTTAATTGCATACTCCATAATATTGTAACACATTAGTGATATGGTTGTGGAGTTAGTATTTTTCGCCTTTTTTTATCATTCTATGGTAGAATAATACAGTATGGAGGAGTGAGATTTGGATAAAGAAGATTCTAAGAAAACAACTAATTCCAATATATTCCCTGGTGACAATGAAAATAGCTCCATGAACGGCGAAAGTCCTATCGCAGACGTGGGTTTTATAAGTGAAAAAATAAAACAGCGCCCTGTTAATAAGAAAAAGCTTCTCAGAAGAACAGTTATTACTGTTACTTTGGCCGTTGTGTTCGGCGGCGTTGCATGTCTGACCTTCCTTTTACTGGAGCCGCTCATTAATAGCAAATTATATCCTGATCCGGATCCGACATTAGTAACCTTCCCTGAGGAGGTTGAAGATGATGAGATGTCACCGGAAGATATGTATGCTGATGATGCCGAAATAGCTGCTGATGCAGCAAATATTGCCCTTAGTATTGAAGAAACAGAAAAGGACGTTATTGAACAGGCTATTTCATCATATATTTTTGACAGCAATGATTATTCAGAGATGTTTACTTCTCTGAGACAGCTGGCTAACAGCGCACTTACTTCCACTGTTACAGTTACAGCTGTAACCAGCGAATATAACTGGTTTAATGATCCTTATTCCAAAAGTGATAGTGTATCTGGTCTGATAGTAGCAGATAATGAAGTAAATACAATGATTCTGGTATCTACTTCTGCTATTTCCAAAGCCCAGAAAATAGAAGTTACATTCTGCAATGGAACAACTCTGGAAGCCAGCCTTCAGATGAGTGATGACATAACTGGACTTAGTATTTTGTCCATTCCTGATTCAGATATTGATGATGCAACTTCTAATGCAATAACCATCGCAAGCCTTGGAACCTCCAACTACACTTCTCTTGCAGGCATGCCTGTAATTGCAGTTGGACACCCTGTTGGAGTTGACGGTTCTATATGCTACGGAAGTATCACTTCCGAGAAAAAGACTCTGGACCTTGCGGACTCATCCTACAAACTGCTTACCACAGATATTTATGGCAGTTCCAACGGTAGTGGAATACTGATTAACTTAAATGGTCAGGTAGTTGGTTTTATTACAACAGCATATAACAGTGAAGACAATGGCAATCTTTTATGTGCTTATGGTATCAGTGAATTGAAGTCTTTAATAGCTGATATGTCCAATCAGAAAAATAGGCCTTACCTTGGCATTCATGGTTCAACTGTTACTGATTATATTCAGACCACTTACGATATTCCAGGCGGTGTGTATGTGACTCAGGTTGATATGGATTCACCTGCCATGCGTGCCGGCCTTCAAAGCGGTGATATTATAGTGGGAATTAATGGCGAAGAAATTGTTAGCTTCGATACACTTATTTCCAAGCTGAATGACCTGGAGGCTGATTCAGAAATTACACTTGCAATTAAGCGCTCTGCATCTAACGAGTACATAGACCTTGATGCATCTGTGACACTTGGTTCTTCAACCAATTAGTTTTATTGATAATACTGGCTTTTAGCCTTTATAGTTTTTTATTAGAATGGAGTTATTTTAGAAATGAAATTTATCAAAGACATGTGTGCAGGAGATAGAGTATCTGATATTTATCTGTGCAAACATAAGCAGGCTGCAGTAACAAAAAACGGAAAGCCTTATGACAATGTAGTTCTGCAGGACAAGACCGGAACAATTGATGCAAAAGTCTGGGATCCAAATAGCGAAGGCATCGACGAGTTCTCAGATATGGATTACATCGATGTATTTGGCGAGGTAACAAGCTTTAACGGAGCACTTCAGCTGAGCATCAAGCGTGCACGTATCTGCCGCGATGGTGAGTATGATCCATCCTTATATGTTCCAGTATCTTCTAAAGATAATAATGAGATGTTTAATGAACTTCTAAAGATCATTAATAGTATTCAGAATCAGTACCTTAGTGCATTATTAAAATCATTTTTCGTAGAAGACGAGGAATTTATCAAAGCTTTTAGAAAGTCCTCTGCAGCAAAGAGCGTACATCACGGATTCGTTGGTGGTTTGCTCGAGCACACACTTAGTGTTACAAAGCTTTGTGATTACTTCTGTTCAACATATCCTTTATTAAACAGGGATTTGCTTTTAACAGCGGCAATTTGTCACGATATTGGAAAAACAAGAGAGTTATCTCTTTTCCCAACAAATGATTATACTGATGAAGGTCAGTTCCTTGGCCACATTGTTATGGGTGCAGAAATGGTTGCAGAAAAAATTTCTCACATTCCAGGCTTCCCTATACTGTTAAAGCAGGAGCTTCAGCATTGCATCCTTGCTCATCACGGTGAGCTTGAATATGGTTCACCTAAAAAGCCGGCTTTGATTGAGGCTGTAGCTCTCAACCTTGCTGATAATGCAGATGCCAAGCTTGAAACCTTTACTGAAGCACTTAACAACGCTAACGAGCCAGGCTGGATTGGTTTTAACCGCTTATTTGAATCTAATCTCTTTGATACAAGAGTCGAAGGATAAGGATAATGAAAAAGCTTCTGATTAAGCAATGACTGCTGATCAGAAGCTTTTTATTTTTGATTTTATTTTTCAAGATTGCTGATGAATCTCTTCATTCTCTCCATAGCCTTTTTCAAATCATCAAGAGAGTATGCATAAGATATACGGATAAAGCCTTCTCCGCAATCTCCAAAAGCAGTACCCGGAACTACTGCCAGCTTTTCTTCCTTTAAGAGACGTGTAGCAAATTCATCACTGGACATTCCAAACTTTTTGATGCTTGGGAATACATAGAACGCACCAAATGGTTCAAAGCACTCAAGTCCCATTTCTTTAAATTCATTTAAGAGATATCTACGACGCTTGTTGTATTCCTCTCTCATCATGGCAACGTCATCATCACCATTTCTAAGAGCCTCAACGCCGGCATACTGGCTGGTTGTTGGAGCGCACATTATTGCGAACTGGTGAATCTTTACCATCTGCTTTATTATCTCTGTTGGTCCGCAGGCATATCCAAGTCTCCATCCAGTCATGGCGTATGCCTTTGAGAAACCATTTATCAGAATAGTTCTCTCCTGCATGCCAGGAAGAGATGCGATAGATACGTGCTTGCCGTTGTATGTAAGCTCTCCATAGATTTCATCAGAGATGACATACAAATCTTTCTCAAGAATAACCTTGGCAATCTTCTCCAAATCACTCTTGTCCATTATGGAACCAGTTGGGTTATTAGGGAATGGCAGTACCAGAATCTTGGTCTTATCTGTAACCTTCTCTAATACTTCCTCTGCTGTAAGTCTGAACTCATTCTCTGCCTTTAATTCAATAATTACAGGCTTAGCATCAGCAAGGATTGCACATGGCTCATAGGAAACATAGCTTGGCTGTGGAATCAGCACTTCGTCTCCCGGATTGACCATTGCTCTCATTGCAAGATCAATAGCTTCTGATCCACCTACAGTAATGAATACCTGATTATTTGCTTCATAGGTTATTCCCTGTGAACGCTTTAAATAATTAACTACTTCTTCTTTTAATTCCTTAAGGCCTGCGTTAGAAGTATAAAATGTACGGCCCTTTTCAAGAGAATAAATTCCCTCATCTCGTATATGCCATGGTGTATCAAAATCCGGCTCACCAACACCAAGAGAAATTGCTCCCTCTGTTTCCTGAACTATATCAAAAAACTTTCTGATTCCCGATGGCTTAATATCTATTACTTTATCTGCTATCGGATTTCTCATGGTGTAATTTTCTCCCTTGTATCTTCATATTTTTTGGTCAAAATAGTTCCGTGATCCTTGTACTTTTTAAGAATAAAGTGAGTTGCTGTACTAAGGACAGTCTCAAGAGTTGAAAGCTTATTAGTTACAAAGCCTGCAACCTCCTGCAGAGATTTACCTTCGATAATTACCATCAGGTCAAAACCACCTGACATAAGATAAACGCTTGTAACTTCAGGGTATTTATAGATTCTTTCAGCAATGTTGTCAAATCCAATTCCTCTCTGAGGTGTAACCTTAACCTCGATAAGAGCCATTACCTTATCAATGTTGGTCTTGGACCAGTCGATCATTGTGTGATATCCACAGATGATTCCCTCTTCTTCAAGAGCGATAAGTTCGTTAGCCACATCGATTTCTTCTGCTCCAATAAGTACTGCAAGCTCTTTAACTTCGATTCGGCTGTTCTTTTCTATAATGTGAAGTATCTCATCTCGCATATTTGCCATAGTTTATTCCCCTTTACTTTTTCTTATCCTAGAATCTTATGAATTTCATCTGCCTGAGGCAGTTCTAAGAATCTTTTTTCATCATCGTTAATAAGAATCCTATCATTACCTGATTGTAATTTTCCAATTATTCTGGCATCAATGCCTTCTTTTGCAAATGCAGAAACCATCTGCTCTCCATCTTCTGCAGCTATAAGCATTCCGCCTGTTAAAAGCTGGTATGGATTAACTTCAAGCATTTCGCATATCTCTATTGTTTCCTGCTTAATTGGAATTTTTTTCAGGTCAGCTTCCAGTCCGGTTCCCGAGCCTTCTGCCAATTCCCACAGCGCCGCAAAAACTCCGCCATAAGAAATATCATGCATAGCCCGTATACCGGACTTAATGGCGACTGCGGCCTCCGATGCATCTGCCGCGTATCTGTTATAATCTCTAGCTTCGTCTATCATATGAGCAGGGTACCTGGTTTTTAGCTCTGTCTCCCTTGCTCTTGCAAGTACAGCAGTTCCTGTCATACCTGCGTATCCTGCCATGACAATATCATCACCAACCTTGGCATTTTTGACAGGAGTAAAGGTCTCCGGCAAGGCTTCTCCTGTGGCTGTGGCTGTTATTACAGCTCTTGCAACAGCAGTTGTAACCTCTGTATGCCCTCCTCCTATTGGAACATTATATAAATCAGCTGCCTCAATGGCAGATTTCATAATCTGTTTTAGCATCTGTTCCTCAGCATCTTCCGGAAGGAGAACTGAGAGCACTACCATCGCAGGCTTACCACCCATGGCGATAATATTGTTTACTGCTCCCTGGACTGCAACGAATCCTGAAATATCGCTTTCAAAGGCAACAGGCATAGTTGAAGAAAGCAGTATTTCCCCATTATCTTTTATAGAAAAAGCGCAGTCTGTCCCTACAGCTGCGCCCTCTTTATATTTTTGTCCCGCTAATGGTTTTAATACAGAGCGTTTTAATACGTTTTCTGTAACCTTACCTAATCTCATTGTCATCGCCTTATCTGGATATTTTTAGTAACTATTAGTTTCCGGCATTTTCTGTCACGTCAGCATTTATGTTTTCTTCAGTTGTCTCAGCCTGTGCTGCCTGCTCTGCCAAAGTCTGGTTAGCAGCATCAACCGCCTGCTGTACCTGCTCTGCAGCTGTTGCCGCCGCTGCCTCATCTCCTGAAGCGCTGGCCTGACTTGCTGCTGCCAGAGCTTTTGCCACCGCAACAACCTGTGAACCATCACCTGTAGCAATTGCTGCATTTATCTGTGAAAGTGCAACCGGATCATCTGTAGCGGTTCCAACCGTTACTATTCTTGGAACCATCTGATATGTACTACTATTTACTACTTCACGGCTTTCTTCTACACCATCAACAGTAACAATTTTCCATAACTGTGCGGTATATCCTGTATGTGCTGACTGTGATTCAACATAGCCAATCGGTTTTGATGCATCTACATTTATTACGTCTGCACCTGCCGGAGTTGTAGTGAGAACTTCGCTCTCATAAGTAACTTTACGATTGGAATCCCTTGTCTCAACACCATATATAGTAAAAGTAATATTCTTATCCTGACAATATCCTTCAATATAAATAGGATATCCGGTATTGTTTACAAATTTAAAGTTCTTACCACCTGACTCTGCAATTGCTGCATCTGAAGAAGGTGATACGTAAGTAACTATCATAGAGTGACAATGTCTCTCTGTAACTTCAAGCTCTGACAAAAGTACTGCATTGTACAGAGTAGATGATACCTGGCAGATACCTCCTCCAATACTCTCTACAACTATTCCATTGAGATATGAACCTGCAGGATAATAGCCGTTAGCTTCTGTAAAAGGAGTTATGGTATCTAATACTGAAAATTCCTCACCTGGATAAAGAGTTGTTCCATTAATAAGTGAGCAGCCATTAGACACGTTTGCACTTCTGGCAGAACCTGATGTCTTATAGCTTGTTGTAAAGGTTCCCAGTACATCTTTTACCTGTAATAATTCTTCTGCGCTTCCTTCAGGCTCATCAGTTGTAATTGCAAGCTCAACTGATGTATCAGAATAATCCCATTCGTTCTGAATGAAATTCTCTATTTTGGCAATTGATGCATCAACATCAATCACGTATCCAACCTGACCGTCAACTACTGAAAATTCACCATTTTCCCTGACAAGGGTATAGTCCTTTTTTTCTATATTAAAGCTTGAGCAATTGTCTGTTAATATTGTGGTTAAAGCTTCTTCATCTATCGAATATTCGATTTCGAATTCAATTCCGTCTTTGGCAATGTCCTTAAGATTTTTGTATCTCTGGATAATGTTGCCTTCGTGACCTACAGCATAAGCTTTCTCAGCCACTTCTCTGTTGCCCCATGATAAGCCAATATCTGAAGCTGCTATTGTATATGAATTATCTCCATTTCCTGTGAAGGTAATCTGGACAGTCTGCAGCGTTTCAAAGTAACTATCAACTGCTGACTCTGCCTCCTCTACAGTCATACCGGAAACATCAACCGATCCGATAGATACGCCATCTGCAATAGTCTTGGATGTAGCAGCCTGAGCTCTATCCGTTGGCGCAAAAAATAGTACAAGTCCTGTCAATGCAAGACCCATCAATAATTTCTTCATATTCCCCTCTGTCTCATGTGTATAAACATGTATAAAAATGTGTTATCATAAATTTATAAAAATACTGAAAACACCATTGGAACGACCATTGCAAGAACTATTAATGTGATAATAATAGAAGCAAAAAGACGTCTTTTTTTTGTATTAAAATTCAACATAATTTTTTCCTCGATACTGAAAGGAATTATAGATGAAATTTCCGGCTTTAGCAACAGTCATTTTCTTTTGTATATGGTTACATTTTACCCTAAGCAGGGTGTCTGACGCAGATGCCAAAAAGCGCAAAAACTTTTGGGATAGAGAAAGTGAAGCTAACAACGTTCGCAAAAAAAGTCTTGATGACCTTGAATATATTACGATCCCTTTATCAGAGCTTCCTTTTGGACTACTTCCTGATGTGCAGGCCATAGCAGATGCGGAAGGCACTATCAAGGATCTGTCTACAGAAAAGATTGTTAACCTTACAGGCTTTACCAATACTGATTTAAAGCTCATGTATGGAACTGCAAACATAACGCCTCTCTCAGCCTATGATCAGAACTATACTTCTCTGGTTACTGCTCTTCAGAAATGGGGAAGTCAGCTCTTTTTATATGGCAAGTATCAGGAGGCTTGTACCGTTCTTGAATTTGCAGTTCAGACAAAAAGCGACATCACAGATACTTATAAGCTCCTGTGTGAGCTTTATCAGGGTAAGCTGGGCCTTTCTTCAGAGGCTACTGAAGAAAAAATCAAAGCCCTGCTTCCAACTGCCTTGTCTCTTAATTCCCTGAGTAAGTCACGTATTTTAGATACTCTAAGTTCATACGTGGATACAAGCTCATAACTGTTTTTATTTAGTAATATCAAAGGATGGGCATACATCCTTCAGAAAGCACTCACTGCACTTTGGCGTGGGTGCTTTACATATTGTTCTTCCTAAATTAATTATCTGTATGTTATACCTTATCCAGTTATCCTTTGGAAGAATCTTCATAAGGTCCTGTTCAACCACTACCGGATCGTCAGAATCAGTGAATTTTAAGCGGTTCGAAATTCTTTTTACATGAGTATCTACAACTATGCTGGGCTCATTATAAATATTTCCTCTTATTACATTAGCTGTTTTTCTTCCAACTCCCGGAAGGGATGTAAGTTCATCTATATCACTTGGAACCTCACCGCCAAATTCTGTTATCAGCTTTTGACAGCAGGCCTTAATATTTTTGGCTTTGCTATGGTAAAAGCCAATAGAATGGATATCCTGCTCCAGTTCTTCTATATCTGCTTTTGCAAAATCTGCAACTGAAGGGTACTTCTTAAAAAGTCCCGGCGTTACCATGTTTACCCTGGCGTCTGTGCACTGTGCGCTGAGAATTGTCGCTATCAAAAGCTGCCATGCGCTTTCATGAGTTAAATGACATGCAACATCAACTCCATATTCTTTGTCCAGTCTATCGAGCACTTCTGTTACTCTCTTTTTTACTTCTGCCGTATTTCTAACCATCGTCCTACCTTCAGTACAATTATCTCCAATATTTTGTGTTATTTTAAATATACAATATAATTGCAGTAAGTTGTATTATGTATAATAGATTATAGGCAAAATCTGCATATCTTTATATACGAATTTCAAGAAAAACTGATTGGATTAATTTATGAATGTTATTTGGAAATATCTAAAAGATTTTTGGGGGAGAATAAGCCTGGGGATGCTTATTAAATTTCTAGGGACTCTTGGAGAGCTCTCTCTTCCTTATATTCTCGAACACATAATTGATAATATCGTGCCTACAGGCCATCTGAAGCTGGTTTTTATATGGGGCCTTGGAATGATTTTTATGGCATTCCTTACCAGACAGTTAAATGTATCTGCAAACCGTATGGCTGTCGCAGTATCAAAAAAAGCTATCTTCAACTTGCGACACGATCTTTTTGCTAAAACAGCTCACTTATCAGGTTCTCGTTTTGACAATTTTGGATTGCCTTCTCTTACTTCGAGAATGACATCCGACACCTATAATGTGCAGAATTTTATGACACGCATGCAGACCATGGGTATCAGAGGCCCTATCATGCTTGTGGGTGGTATCTTCATCACCATGACAATGGATGTATATCTTTCAGGGCTCTTATGCATTATGGTTCCTCTTTTGCTGGCAGTAGTACTCTCCATTTCCAGTAAAGGTGTACCTCTCTACGGACGTGTCCAAAAATGCGTGGACAATATTGTAAGGGTCATGCGTGAGAACATAACCGGTATCCGTGTTATCAAGGCTCTTTCCAAGGAAGACCATGAAAAAGAAAGATACAGACAGGCCAACGAAGAGCTGACAGATAGCGACATTCACGCCAGCGTAATTATGGCTATCCCTGGTCCATTCATGCAGCTGTGCCTTAATGTGGGTCTTACTCTGGTAGTAATTCTCGGCGCGCACAGAGTTAATAACGGTGCAATAATGCCAGGCGTTATCCTTGCATTTCTTACATATTTTAATCTTATTCTTCAGTCTGTAATGGGACTTAACAGAATTTTTGTTATGTATTCCAAAGCAAAAGCATCCGCTGACCGTATTGGTCTTGTGCTTGCAGATGTTCCGGATCAGCTTATTTTGACAAAAGAGGAAGCTGAAAGGAGTATACCTGATTACACTCACGAATATGACCATTCGGACGAAAGTCTTCATATTATATTTGATCATGTAAGCTTTATGTATCATACCGACGAGGATCTTGAAGCTACTGATTCAGAAAAGGATTCCAGAGATTATAGTTTAAATGATGTCTCTTTTGCTGTAAAAAAGGGAGAATCTCTTGGAATCATTGGTTCTACCGGATGTGGAAAAACTACTATCATCAATCTGCTCATGAGATTCTATGATGCAGACAAAGGTCAGGTACTGGTTGATGGCCAGGATGTCAGAACCTATGAATTTGATGATCTTAGAAGTAAATTTGGTGTTGTATTCCAGAACGATATTATTTTTGCAGATACTCTGATGAACAACATTGATTTTGGAAGAGGACTTAGTCCTGAAGAAGTTGATACTGCTGCTGGTCACGGCATGGCCAAGCCATTTATCGACAATCTGGAAGAAGGCTATGAACATACTGCCGCGATTAAAGGTGCCGATTTTAGCGGTGGTCAGAAACAGCGTCTGATGATTTCAAGAGCACTTGCTGCTCATCCTAAAATTCTTATTCTGGATGATTCCTCAAGTGCTTTGGATTACAAAACGGATGCTGCCCTTAGAAGCGCCATTAAAGAGCATTATGCAGGAACAACTACTATCATGGTAGCACAGCGAGTTAGCTCTATCATGAATCTGAATAATATTCTGGTTGTAGAAGACGGCAGGATACTTGCTGCCGGAACTCATGAAGAGCTTTTAGAAAAATGCAACCTATATCGCACTATCTATGAATCACAGATGGGTGCGCTTTCATAAAACTGTTTTTATTTTTTAGGATTGGAAAAATATGGCTCAGGAACAACGATTAAAAAAAGAAAAACCAAAGAACGCAAGAGGTGCTTTTAAAAGACTTTTGGCTTATTCAATGACATACAGGTACATTCTCTTTTTAGTACTTGTGCTCTGCCTTTTTAGCAATGTTCTGTCTCTCTTTGGACCGGATCTTGCAGGTAAAGCAATCAATGAAGCTGCTGCCGGTGCAGGCAAAGTCAATTTTAGCGCTGTATATAATTACGCTTTTAAGATGCTTCTATGCTATGTTACATCTTCAATTTTGTCTTATATCATTTCTGTAATAATGATGCATGTTGGAAGAAGACTTGCAAAGCAGCTTAGAAAAGATGTTTTTGACAAATTAATGTCTCTTCCTGTCAGCTATTATGACAGGCATCAGGCAGGGGACATCATAAGTCGTGTATCCTATGACATTGACGTAGTATCAACCTGCTTTTCCACTGATATAGTGCAGATTATGACCAACATAGTAACAGTCATTGGTTCACTGATAATGATGCTTATTATCTCTCCGCCACTTGTTACAATTACACTCATCACTATTCCTATGGCAGTTCTGTACACCCGTTACATGGGCAAAAAGACTAGGCCTCTTTTCTCAAGAAGAAGCGCCAAGTATGGAGAGATGAATGGCTTTGTTGAGGAGATGTTTTCCGGGCAAAAGACTATTCTCGCCTATGCTCACGAAGATGCGGTAATAGATGATTTTGATGAAATAAATGGCCAGGCAGCTGATGCCTTCTATCAGGCCGAGTATTACGGAATGTCCACCGGACCTTCAGTTGGTTTTATCAACAATCTTGGCCTTTCACTTATATGTATGTTTGGTTCAATTCTATATCTTATTGGTTTAGTTACAGTAGGACAGATTTCATCGTTTATTTTGTATTCACGAAAGTTTTCCGGTCCTATAAATGAAATAGCCAATATTATCACGGAATTGTTCTCTGCTCTGTCTGCTGCCGAAAGAGTCTTCAGACTCCTGGATGAAGAAGAGGAGCCCCTTGACCGCGAAGATGCAATAGCACTGACCGACATAAAAGGCGCAGTTGAGCTTGATGATATTACATTTGGATATATACCCGGAATTAAAATTATCCAGAACTTTTCCTTAAAGGCAGATCCAGGTCAAACGGTCGCAATAGTAGGACCAACCGGTGCCGGAAAAACAACTCTTATCAATTTGCTCATGCGCTTTTACGATATTGATTCGGGAAAAATATTCCTTGATGGTCATGACATAAGTACCATCACCAGAAGAAGTCTTAGAAGCGCCTATGCAATGGTATTGCAGGATACATGGGTGTTTAATGGAACAGTTTATGACAACATAGCTTACGGCAGTCAGGATGCAACCATGGAAAAGGTTATAGAAGCTGCAAAAGCAGCCCGTATTCATTCTTTTATCATGAGACTGCCAAAGGGCTACAATACCGTTATTGGTGAGGACGGCGGCAACATATCAAAAGGTCAGAAGCAAATGCTCACTATTGCCAGAGCTTTTTTATATGACGCTCCAATTCTGATATTGGATGAAGCAACCTCCAACGTTGATACTACTACTGAAAAGCTGATTCAGAGTGCAATGTTAAATCTTATGAAGGGTAGGACTTGCTTTATCATTGCTCACAGGCTTTCAACCATACAAAATGCTGACCATATCATAGTTATGAATAATGGTAAGATAATAGAAGATGGTAATCACGAAAGCCTGATGAAAGCCCAGGGCTTTTACTATAAGCTTTATGAATCACAGTTTACTTAAATTTATAATTAACAACATTCGCTTTGTAGCGCACCATCAAAAGAGCCTGGCACTTATGTACCAGGCTCTTTCGTCCTCCCCGGCGATCTGTTATTTCAGACCGCATCTATATATAAATTCACTCATCAGTCACATCCACAGTCTCTGAAACGGCTTCCTTAACTGTTTCTACGTTTGATTCTTTTGAACGAATCTCTACGCCGTCAAGTCCTGTGATGTTGACATTTTTATTAACCTTGGCATCATATGTGCCGGCCTTCATAATTTCTGTAAAGTCTACGCCAGTAGCTTCTGACATTGTATCAAATACCTGTTTCATAACAATTGGCATATTACCTGATATCTGCGCGGCACCATTTGAACCATCGCCGGTACCATAAATATTGATTTTATCAATCTGACCAAGAGGCTTAGCAATCTCAGCAGCCATCTGAGGCATGATTTTGATCATCATCTCTGCCATAGCAGCGCCGTTGTATTTCTTATATGCTTCTGCTTTCTTTTCCATTGCTTCAGCTTCTGCAAGACCCTGAGCTCTGATGCTTTCAGCTTCAGCTTTACCTTTAGCTGCAATACCAGCAGCTTCTGCATCATATTTTGCTTTAATACCAGCTGCTTCCTGCTCAGCTGCATATTTCTGAGCTTCAGCCTTTGCTTTCTGAGCCTCAGCTTCCTTTTCCTGCTCGTACTTACGAGCTTCTGCTTCTTTCTGTCTCTGAATAAGCTTTGCTTCAGCATCTTTTTCCGCTTTATATTTCTCAGCATCAGCAGTCTTTTCAATCTGAGCTGCAAGTTCCTGCTGCTTTACAATAACTTCTTTCTGTTTCAATTCTGCTTCACGTTCAGCCTTTGCAATTTCAGCATTTACAGTAGCTGCCTGAATTGTTTTCTGCTGTTCCTGATTCTGAATCTCATAAGCTGCATCAGCTTCAGCCTGAGCTGTATCTGCCTGCTTTTTAAGAGCTGCCTTTTTAATATCAAGTTCGTTGTTCTTCTGAGCAATTTCTGTAGCTGCAGCAACTCTTGCATCGTTTGCTGCTCTGTCAGCTTCTGCCTGAGCAATAGCTACATCTCTGTCAGCCTGTGCCTTAGCAATAGAAGCATCTTTCTTGATTCTTGCTGTATTATCAGCACCAAGATCTCTTATAAGACCATTTTCATCTGTAACGTTCTGGATGTTACAGGAGATAATTTCAATACCAAGCTTGTCCATGTCTTTTGAAGCCTTTAACATAACCTGGTCTGAGAATGAATCACGGTCTGTATTGATTGTTCTGAGATCAAGAGTACCAATAATCTCACGCATGTTACCTTGTAATGAATCTTTTAATTCTTCTGCAATCTGTGCAGGCTTTTTGTTAAGGAAGTTCTTGGAAGCAAGATAAATACCTTTTACAAATACAGGACTATCTTCTGTTCCGATATTGATAAGTCTGTCAGTTGAAATTCTAACTTTTGCAACTGCATCAACATCAACGTTGATGAAATCATTTGTAGGAACTGACTGCTCTGTCTTGATATCAACAGTCATCTGTCCAAGATAAAGCTTATCGACTCTTTCAAAGAAAGGAACTTTGATTCCAGCTCGTCCAATTAAGATTCGTGGTTCCTTTCTAAGACCTGATATAATAAATGCCTGGTCTGGTGGAGATTTAACATAACCTGTAGCTATAATAAAAATCACCGCAACAATAATAGTAACAACAATACCTATTAACATATTTCCTCCTTCGGATGCGTGAATGTTTATGCATCTCTTATGAGAAAATAATAA
Source organism: Butyrivibrio sp. (assembly GCA_045646185.1). GTDB lineage: Bacteria > Bacillota > Clostridia > Lachnospirales > Lachnospiraceae > Butyrivibrio. The sequence continues at coordinate 6,390 of JAZRKG010000166.1, read as the reverse complement.
AATATCCGCGGCTCCTAATATAGACAAGGAGCCGCGGATTATGAAGGCATATTTCTGTCAGTTTCTGCAATTATAAGCTATCAGCCTTTTACTTCTATTCTCTTTGCTTCTTCCTGCTTTACTTCTTCCTTCTTTGGAAGCTTTACTGAAAGAACGCCGTTTTTATATTCAGCATCAATATCTTCCGGTGTCAGATTCTCAACTGTGAAAGATCTTGAGTAAGATGCACTTCTTCTCTCACGTCTTATGTACTTTCCATCTTTATCTTTCTCTTCCTGATTCTCTGAATGTGAAGCTGAAATTGTAAGAACATCATCCTTCAGTTCAATATTGATATCTTCCTTATTAAATCCAGGAAGCTCTGCCTGAAGTTCGTAATGATCACCCTGATCAATTACATCTGTCTTCATTGAAACTGAACTTTCAAGTCCTGTTCCCCAAATGTTTTCAAACATCTTGTCCATCTCATCAAAAGGATCTCTGTAGTCACATACATCATTATTTCTCCAAATCATAGGCATTAACATAATATTCACACTTTCTGGCGCTTGGCCGATTATTATTTATTTTCTAAGAGGTTTTCTATTATTTCCCTCTTGCTGATTATGTTATAGCACATATAGAACAACTATATCAATAAAGAAAGTATAAACATTTTATAAATGTTCTATAACTTATAGAACAAACATTATTATTTCTTGCGGGAATAATAGTGTATAATATGCTTTGGAATAAAAACAAAAAGGAATATTTATATGAGATTTGTAATTCAGGTAGTTCAAAATAGTAAGGTTGACGTAGATGGTCAGACAGTAGGAAGCATTGGCAAGGGGTTTATGGTTTTGGTTGGAGTTAACCAGACTGATACCAGGGAAATAGCCGACAAGATGGTCAAAAAGATGTTGGGCCTTCGCATTTTTAAGGATGAAAACGGAAAGACAAACCTTTCGTTAGAAAATGTTGGTGGTGAGTTATTGTTAATTTCACAGTTCACTCTTTATGCAGATTGCAGAAAAGGCAACCGCCCAAGCTTTATTAATGCAGGAAAGCCAGATATGGCAAACGAGCTTTACGAGTACATCATTAGTAAATGCCAGGAGCAGGTTGCTGTTGTTGAAAAAGGAATCTTTGGTGCTGACATGAAGGTAAGCCTTGTAAATGATGGACCATTTACCATCATTCTTGACTCTGACGATCTGGCTTAATTATTTGCCCAGCTCCCAGAATGCTACTGCACTGGCTGCTGCCACATTTAAGGAATCCACACCATGCGACATAGGGATGATAACCGTATAATCTGTTTTTTGAAGAGTTTCTTCAGACAGTCCCTCACCCTCTGTTCCCATGATAATCGCCAGCTTGTCTTCTTGGGCAAGCCTTTCATCTGATATAGAAATTGCATCATCTCTAAGAGCCATGGCAACAGTTTTAAATCCCATGGCTTTTAACTTATCAAGGCCCTTGTCCTGCCAAGGTCCTTCTTTTTTGGGAAAATATGTCCATGGCACCTGAAATACTGTTCCCATACTGACTCTGGCTGCGCGCCTATATAGAGGATCACTGCAGGCAGAAGACAATAAAACCGCATCCATATTAAGTGCTGCCGCCGAGCGGAAAATGGCACCCACGTTAGTTGGATTTACTACATCTTCCAGAATTACTATTCTTCTTGCACCACTGCAAACATCTTCTACCAAAGGATATTCTTTTCGCTTCATAGCGCATAGAACCCCCTTGGTCAGCTTAAAACCGGTTATCTCTTCAAGAACTTTTAGTTCGCCTACATATACCGGAGTCTCAGGTTTTCTCTCCATTATATCTTTGGCTTCGTTATCCAGACATTTTTCTTCCAGCAAAAAAGATATCGGCTCATAGCCTGCATCCAATGCTCGTCTGATAACATTTGGACTTTCTGCAATAAATATTCCAGGATCCGGTTCATTTATTCGTGCCAGCTGGTTTTCATTTCTGTTTGCGTATATTCTAAGCTCTGGAACATCCAGATTTGCTATTTTTGTAATTCTATTTTCCACTTTAATACCTTTTTTATGTTATAGTTTTATTGTTTATATTAACCTATTTCAGGAAAAAATTATATGGAAACTCTTTCTACTACAAATAAAAACAATCATTTATTTTCAAATAAACAATTATTATTACTGTTATTACCTTTAATTGCCGAGCAACTTTTAAACTCTCTTATGGGCATGGCTGACAGTATGATGGTATCAACTGTTGGCGAAGACGCTCTTTCAGCGGTATCCCTTGTTGATTCAATCAACAACCTGATAGTACAGGCCTTTAGCGCATTGGCTACCGGTGGTGTCATCATATGTGCCAATTTTGTTGGTCAAAAGAACTATAAAAAAGCTAATGAAGCCGCTTCACAGTTAATCGGAGTTGCCCTTTTTATATCACTTGGAATTACAATCCTTGGAATCATTTTCCGCATCCCACTTCTACATCTGATTTTCGGAAGCGTTGAAGAAGATGTAATGCAGGCGTCCTTTGTATATTCCCTTATTACCATTCTATCCTACCCGGCCATTGCTCTGGCCGGCGCAGGAAGTGCCATATACAGAGCTCAGGGCAATACACGCCTTCCTATGAACATTGCAATATTTGCCAACATGACTAATATTGCCTTAAATGCAGTATTTATTTATGTTCTAAAAATGGGCGTAGCCGGAGCAGCGCTTGCTACCCTTATTTCACGCGTCATATACGCTGGAGTCCTTTTATTTAGACTTAGGGATAATTCTGGAAAACAGCTTTTATATGTCCGTGACTATCATAAGATAAGACCTGATAAGGAAAAAATAAAAGCTATTCTCTCTATGGGTATTCCCAATGGCATAGAAAATGGTATGTTTCAATTTGGAAAACTGGCCATTCAGTCTTCTGTAGCTTTATGCGGAACAACTGCCATAGCAGCTCAGGCAATGACAAATATTTTTGAAAATGTTAACGGTGTTGCAGGCGTTGGTGTTGGACTTGGTCTTATGACAGTAGTAGGCCAATGCATGGGAGCCGGCAGAATTGACGAAGCAAAATACTATATCAAAAAGCTTACAGGCTGGGCCTTTATTGCTGTTTTACTTAGCTGCCTTTTTGCCTATGGAATATCAAGACCTGTTACAACCCTTGCAGGCATGAGCGAAGAGAGTGCAGCCCTCTGCGTATATATGCTGGGCTGGGTTACTATCGTAAAGCCTTTATTTTGGCCATTCTCCTTTACCCCTGCATATGGACTCAGAGCCGCAGGTGATGTTAAGTTTTCAATGATTCTCAGCACCTGCTCCATGTGGCTTTGCCGTGTATCCCTTGCAACTTTTTTGATCAGAGTAGTTGGAATGGGACCTATGGGTGTTTGGATTGGAATGTTCTCTGACTGGGGTATACGAGGCATCTTTTTCACCATCAGATTTTTAAGCGGTAAATGGGCTAACCATAAGGTCGTATAAATTTATTATTGTTTTTTTGAGTGCTTAATGATAATATAATTCGAGTTAGCAATAGACAACAAAAAAGGATTTATTATTATGAAGTACGAAATCAAACATGAAACAAAGTATAGCGTGAGACTGCGCCTTGAACACAAAAGCTTGTCTGATGAGCAGGCTTCTGCTATAGAATATAAGCTTTTGGAAAACAAAGATGTTACCGGCTTAAGATTTTTCAAGTCTCTGGGTGGTATAAATATCAGCTTTACAAATGGTAAAGAGGATATTTTAAAAGCTATTGAAAATATGAATCTTGTAGATTTGGTTGCAGCCTATAGATCTTCCTTGCAAAATGTTCAGGATTCAAATGGTTTAAATCCTATTACAGCAGGAGAATTGAAAGCTAGAAGTCTTGATGCGAAATTTAAAAGGAGCCTCCAAAAAAAGGTTGTTGTAGAAGCTGTTTCAGATCTTTTTTTGCCGACTCCGGTTCAATTTGTAATGCATGCACATGAATATATGACAATAGCCAGATTATGACTGGCTATTGTTTTTTTTATCTCTTTTTCCCGCAATAAAATCATCCACTTCTTTTAAATGCTCTTTGTTTCTTCTTACTCCGTTTTGCGTAACCTCTTTTCTAAATTTTGATGGGGAAACGCCTTTTTCCTGGTGAAATGCTTTTGAAAAAACAAGAGGATCTGAATATCCGCAGGAAATTGCTATACTCTCTATAGGCAAGGATGTCAGCTGCAAAAGCTCTACCGCCTTGGCTATTCTAAAGGCTGTAAGATATTGCTGCGGTGACATTCCTATTTCTTTTTGGAAAAGAGTGTACAGATAGCTTCGATTGATACACACATAAGCAGCTACATCAGTAACCTTTATTGGGTTGTAGTAGTTCTGATTTATATAGGACAGCGCCTGCTGAACATAATTGTTGGCGCTACCTGCATCGCCTCTGACTGTCACTCCGCTTCCATCCAATATTTCTGATAAAAAAAGCGACAGCTGACCGTTTCGTCTAAGAACATCCCGGACGCTAAAGGTATTATGCTCCATCATATCTCTTACGATTTCATATATGCCATTTACATTTTCACTTTTAAATATAGGCTGCTGAAGTGACAGACCAAGCTGTGCTACAAACTCTCCTGCATGTTTGCCACCAAAGCCTACCCACACATATGTCCATGGGTCCTTTCCATCAGATTCGTAGTAGGCAAGCTCCTCTGGAACAATCAAAAATCCATAGCCTGCTTCAAGCGGATAAGTCTGATTGCCAATAGAAAACTGTCCTTTTCCATTGATAATAAAATGAATCATATAGTGAGGTTTTACCGCAGGCCCAAAAGAATGATGTGGAAGCGTCTGGGAACATCCACAGCAATACACGTATAAGTCATCGGATTCTTCTTCTGTAAACTCAAGTTTATATGCCTTCTCCATGGCAGTCTCCTATTTTAATAATTTAACATTTTGACAGGAACATAAAACAAAGAAGCGTTGCAATATGTGTTTCTCTTATTCTATTATTATAACATGATAACATTATAAATATTTTACAAATAATATGGTAACAGGGTCGTGATAATGCAAAGCACGGAGCAATCCATGTTATCACTTTTGACGAAATAACATATTCATGATGAAAGGATTTAATTATGGAAGATATGAAGAAAGCCGTCCTTGAAGGTTTTGAAAAGGCTTACGGCACAACAGATGGTGTAAAGGCTTATTTTGCTGCAGGTAGAGTTAACCTTATTGGTGAACATACAGATTACAACGCAGGTCACGTTTTCCCTTGCGCTCTTACAATTGGTACATATGGCGCTGCAAGAAGAAGAGATGACAACAAAATGCGTTTTATTTCTTTAAACTATTCAGATGCTAAAGTTATCGAGACTTCTCTTGAGGACCTCAATCCTTCAGAAGAAGCTGGCTGGACCAATTATCCAAAGGGTGTTGTATGGGCTTTTGAAAAAAGAGGCTTCAAGCTCCCTTACGGCTTTGATATGGCAATTTACGGAAACATTCCTGCAGGATCAGGACTTTCCTCTTCTGCATCTCTTGAAGTACTGACAGGTTTCATCCTTCGCGACCTTTATGGTTTTGAAGTTTCTAATCAGGACCTTGCTCTTATCGGTCAGTATTCAGAAAACAATTACAATGGCTGTAATTGCGGAATCATGGATCAGTTTGCTGTAGCAATGGGAAAAGAAAATAACGCTATTTTCCTTGATACTTCTGATCTTTCATTTGAATATGCTCCAATCAAGCTTGATGGCTGCAAGATTGTAATTACAAATACAAACAAAAAGCATAAGCTGACTGATTCTCAGTACAACGCCAGACGTTCTTCCTGTGAGCTTGCACTTACAGAGCTTCAGAAGGTAGTTGATATAAAAGGTCTTGGTGAATTATCTATTGATGAGTTTGAAGCTCACAAGGATACTATTCCTGATGAAGACAGACGTCGTAAGGCAAAGCATGCCGTATATGAAAACCAGAGAACAATCGATGCTGTTGCAGCTCTTAAAGCCGGAGACCTTCAGAAGTTTGGTGAACTTATGAATGCTTCTCACGTATCACTTCGTGATGATTATGATGTTACAGGCGTAGAGCTTGATACACTTGCTGAGGAGGCATGGAAAATTCCTGGCGTTATTGGTTCACGTATGACAGGCGGCGGATTCGGCGGATGCACAGTTTCAATCGTAAAAGATGAAGCTATAGAAAACTTCAAAGAACAGGTTGGAAAAGCTTATAAAGAAAAAATCGGATATGATTGCACCTTCTATACAGTAGAAATTGGCGGAGGCCCAACTGTACTTTAAGCTTACTTACAAACGTATGACACTTATCAGAGCCAGACCCAAAAGTCTGGCTCTATTTTAAGAGAAGGAGATTAATATGAACAATATACAAAATGCCCTTACAAAGCTTG
>JAZRKG010000165.1:0-50215 GCA_045646185.1 Butyrivibrio sp. | reverse complement strand
TTTTTTTATTTTCCTACCGCTCGGCATAAATATTTCTATTCCGAGCCGTAATTCCATCTTTTATTTACCGCTAGTAGACGTATCTTATAAGCTAAGCGGTAAGTTTTTCATTTTTACTTACGGCTTGAAGTAAGCAAAATAAAACTGAGCGGTAAGTTTCAAAATCACTTACCGCTCAGAACATGTTTTTTCTCTGCAGGCCGTAGCATCTATGTTTTATTTAGTTTGGGTTTAAACGCAATAGTGATTGTGACTCCATACTAAAAAATACTACTAATATTTCTTTTATTTTCCCTAAATACGCTAATCAACAGCACTGCCGGATCAATTCCTTAAGCTCTCAACTATAATATAAAAGTATTCACCTTATCTTCAACCAATTTAATATCCAAGGGTCTCTCTGGCGTTTCTAAAGTAATAATCAAATTATCACCAATGATAAGACCACTGTCCTCATAATCCATAATCTTTAAAAAGTTTTTTGAGGCATACCATTCTTCACTTACAAGTCCTAGATGTTCCCAATAAATATTCTTGTTCTTTCTTACGTTAAGAATAATGAAATCTGGATTAACATTTCTATAATTACTCATTTCAAAGCATGGCTCATATTGATATGGAATATTGCTATTCCAAAAATAGTCTGCCAATATTTTTTCAGATTTAGATCTTACAAATTCACCTCTCATGGTTTTAAAACTATGCTCTTTGTCGCACTCATTCATTTCTCCTTTGTTTTCCTCCAACCATTTTCTTATCATACTTTCTCTACTTGGAATCAAAGGCTCTATTAAACTTTTCCTTGTATCACACATATCGCAATATGACGAATTTATTTTTTCAACAATATATCCCTTCAAAAATGTTTCCAGCCTTTTTTCAAGGATAGTTAACTGTCGAAGAATCTTTTCATCATATTCTTTTTGAGCATAAATTTTTATTTTATCTAATTCATCAATTGAAATATACTTACCTTTGTCTGCTTTGTCACTTCTAAAATAATATTGTGGACGCCCATGAGATTTTGTTACCCGTAATGTACCAGGTTCCATATTTTTATATTTGTTTACTCTTTTCTCTGCTTCCTTTCTTAAAGACCTAACTTCTAAAAGTTGCGCATTCAATTCATTACCGTAGTCTATCAATATATTTTCTCCTTCAAAAAATTTGCTTTGAAATATCATTAATACTATGTACTACTGTTCAGAATGCTCTAATACCAAGCACAACAAGCTTTAAAAAATCGAATAAAAACAATACATGCATTTATGGCCGAAATAAATAACATTAAAGGAATTATCTGTAACTAAAGAAATTAGTTACAACTTCTCTGAACAAAACTGAACAAAAGAAATAATAATAATCAAAACTTTTTTACTTTAATAACAGAGAGTTATGTTACAACATATAATAAATTTTGACAAGGGTATATTAAAAAATGATAACGAAGTAGATGAACTGATTGGAATCAAAGTATCTGTCAAGACAAAGCTGTATCTATGTGCCATTCTCGATTTCTATGATAGTTCTTCGATAGCTTATGTTCTCAGCAATAGAAAACTTAGTCTGCTTGGTGACTGCTTTATCTGCCATGGAATTCTAGTCAACCCTGCGCTTTGCGCACCGCGAAGCGGCTGCGGGGTTGACTGATGTTCCATGACAGATATTCTGTAGTCAAGCAGACCAAGGATTAAAATTACTGCCGGAGCTGTCATTGCCTTTTTCAACTTATTCGATTACTAAAATGGTGATCACCATTTTTCTTTACTTATTTTGTTTATTTGGCCTATCTACTTGACAGGCCTCTGTTCATTTTTGCTTTACGGCCCACATTATTTTTGCATCTTCCAAGCGGTAAATTTTCTCCAAATAAGCTTAAATTTTTTTAATTTTCCTACCGCTCGGCATAAATATTTCTATTCCGAGCCGTAATTCCATCTTTTATTTACCGCTAGTAGACGTATCTTATAAGCTAAGCGGTAAGTTTTTCATTTTCACTTACGGCTTGAAGTAAGCAAAATAAAACTGAGCGGTAAGTTTCAAAATCACTTACCGCTCAGAACATGTTTTTCTTTTACAAGCCGTAGAAAAATAGTGTCTTATCGACAACTACAAAACGCATAAACGTCATTGTCCATATATTGCATTTTTTAAGTTCTACAACTAGTATCTTCAGCAAAACGCTTCTCCCTCGTCTTAACAACATCTCTACCATTAAGAACTGTGCCAACCAACTCAATCGTATATTTCATTGACCTGGCTTTAATAACAAATGCTGCGTAAATATGAGTTATTGTAATAACAATGATGCTCCTGATAAAATCTGAATCCGAATAATCAACTCTCTCTGCATTAATAATTGCCAGAGTTCCTATACATATCGCGCCCCATATGATCATTCTCAATATCAGCATTCGTTCAAGCTTTTTAAAAAGAAAAGCAGCCTTTGCCTGACCATATAGGTAAAATAGCACGGAAAAAACCATAATGAAGAATAACATCATAAATATGTATTGCAAAATCTAAAAGAGAAACGACAATGAGGAGTAATACCCCATTGTCGTTTCTAATTTTTTTATTCAAAAAACAAAGCATACGTAAAAACTACTTTCTATTTTATTCTTCTCCGATACTCTTTCCCTGAGCAATTTCAAAATCAACACCAGTCTTGTTTGGAGTATCCTCATCAAACTTGTAATCCTTATCAGGAAGGATTGCATTTAAAACAATACCTACAAGTGAACCTGTTGCAAGACCTGAGAAGCTGATAGCCATGCTTCCTACCGTAAATACAAGAGCACCTGCATCTGAATAGTTAATACCAATTGAAAGAACCAGGATAAGAGCTGCAATGATTACGTTACGACTCTTTGAGAAGTCAACCTGAGTTTCAACAACGTTTCTGATACCTACCGCTGAAATCATACCGTAAAGTACAAGCGAGATACCTCCAACTGTAGCTGTAGGCATAACCTCAATTACTGCTGCAAACTTAGGACAGAATGAAAACAGAATCGCAAAATAAGCTGCAAGTCTTATTACAAATGGATCGTAAACTTTTGTAAGTGTAAGAACACCTGTGTTTTCACCATAAGTTGTATTAGCAGGAGCTCCAAACAATGAAGCAATAGCTGTTGCAAGACCATCTCCTGTAAGTGTTCTGTGAAGCCCCGGATCCTTAATAAAGTTCCTGCCAACAGTAGATGAAATAGCTGAAATATCACCAATGTGCTCCATCATTGTTGCAAAAGCAATAGGAACGATTGTGATAATTGATGTTACAAGAAGAGCACTATCAAGATTGCCACTTGTAAAAATAGAAAATACAGTTCTGTCATACTCAACTGGAAGACCAACCCATGCAGCGTCCTTAACTGGAGTAAAATCAATAAGTCCAAGAATCATAGCTGTAAGATAGGAACCGATAACGCCCAGTAAAATAGGGATGATCCTTACAAGACCTTTTCCCCAGATATTACATACTACTACGATTACAATAGCTACAATTGCAACGAACCAGTTTGACGAGCAGCTGTTAATAGCTGACTGTGACAGGTTCAAACCGATTGCTATAATAATAGGACCTGTAACTACCGGTGGGAAATATTTCATAACCTTATTTGCACCAAAAGCCTTAAATAATGCTGCAAGAATCAGATAAAACAAACCTGCTACTGCAACACCAAAGCATGCATATGGTAATAATTCTTTTTCACCGTTTGGAGCAATTGCAAAATAACCTGCAAGAAATGCGAATGAAGAACCAAGAAATGCTGGGACTTTCCTCTTTGAAAGTAAATGGAATAATAATGTGCCAAGACCGGCAAATAAAAGTGTAGTAGAAACACTAAGGCCTGTAAGAAGAGGAACCAATACTGTTGAACCAAACATTGCAAACATATGCTGCAAGCCTAAAATAGTAACCTTTGGCGCCCCTAATTCTCTGGCATCATAAATGCCCTGACTTCTGGTAGAACTGCTACTCATTTTCCCTCCTTTTGGTCACAAATCCACATGACCTATACAAAACTTTTTATTGTTGTTCAAGAACGAACCGAAACACTTTCTTATCTAAAATATCACTATATGATATCTCTTATCAAGAAGTTTTTTCATCACAATTCTGTTTCCATATTTCGTGTCAAAAAAAGTCGTGAACACCATATCTAGACTAGCTTTCCCGAAAGCGCTTACAATGTAAATTTTCTATAAAAACACCCGATTGTTATTTAATTGAATGGTAATAATTTGGAACAAAAAACCGATATATAATATGAATATAGAAAATCATATTCGATTACATTATGTGACCATAAATCATAAATATGAGTCACAATTTACAAGGAGGTAAGGGGTATGAGAAAACTTTTTAACTTACTTATGGCAGGCATAACAGGGAGCGCACTTTTATTTGCATTACTGATCACACCACAGACTGCATATGCCACCCCTAGTGTTTCCTCTGATGCAGTAGTTGTTTCAAGTAAATATGTAATTCCCGATGTTTCAGGCACAAGTACCAGATATGTTCTTGTAGCAAATAATGCCATCAGCGTAGACATTTCAGTAGAAGCTAAGTTTTATGCAATAGATGCTGACAGCAACCTTTTATATCGTGTCAGTGACTACGCAGAAGCAGTAAAAGCAGGACAGGAATTTATGTTATATGGTCAGTTCCCTGCAGAAATCGCAGAGCAGATTGATCATGTTGAATATACACTTTCTGTTTCAGAAGCTACTAACTGTGCATATAGCGCAGCAAGCGTCACAGCAACAGAAGGTGATAATAATCTGATAGTTGTTGAAGGAACCAATTATTCCAAAAACGACATTCAGGGCATCAATGTACGAACAGTATTTTTGAAAAATGGCGAAGCTGTAGGTTTTGGAAGCGTTAATATCGCAGATTACGGATATACACTTTGCAGTGGAAGTACCAATTCTCAGGAAATGGGACATTTCGTATCCGATTACGATAGCTATATTTTAACCTATACAACATGCATACCTTAAAAGCTACATGCTTAAAATGGGCACATGTGCCAGCAAATGGGCTGGTTCATTTTTCATAAAATAGATGAAAAAGGAAAGCACCTGACCAATCTTCCCCCGGTCAGGTGCTTTTCTTTATGTTCATTTACTTAATAATCAACCTTCATTAGACACAATCCCTGGGCAGGCGCTGTGGGGCCTGCTGCCTGTCTGGACATGGCATCAAGTATAGTCTGCATCTGACTTACCGGAATATTCCCAAAGCCTACCTCAAGTAATGTTCCTGTCAGAATTCTTACCATATTCTGTAAAAAGCCGTTTCCATGAAAATATAATCTGATGTAATTGCCGCTCTCCTCAATGTTTATGGTATCTACACATCTTACTGTAGATTTCTTCATTTTGGAATTGCCACAAAAGCTCTTAAAATCATGAGTTCCTTCCAAAATAGCTGCTGCCTGTCTCATGAGATCAGTGTCAGGCTTCCTATCCAGAACTGTTACGTATTTTCTGTCAAAAACAGGTTTTGATGCACCATACCAGCAGGTATACCTGTAGGTCTTGCCTATAGCATTATATCTGCTATGAAATCTGTCTGCGCATGCTCTGACCTCGTTAACGCTAATATCCTCAGGAAGATATTCATTCATATAATCCCATATCTCCCGCTCAGTTTTATCTGTATCCAGCATGGCGTTGCAGGTCATTGCTCTGGCATGTACTCCTGCATCAGTTCTACCGGCTCCTATTACCTGAACAGTCTTATCTTCTGGAAGATCAAGCATCCTTGTAAGAACATTTTCAAGCTTGCCTTGAATTGTCATATCATTTCCAGGCTGTCTTTCCCATCCGTAATATCTTGTTCCGTCATAGCTGATTGTCATCTTGTAATTGCGTTTCAATTTTCTTACTTCTCCTATCCTTATGTTCCTGTAACTTCACGAGGATATACTCATCATAAACAAAAACAAAGATTGCTGCAAACGGAATTGATAACAAAATACCTATAACACCAAAAAGTTTTCCACCGATGATGATTGTAATCAAAATCCATACACCAGGCACTCCAAGACTTCCACTAAAGAGCTTTGGCTTAAGTACATAGCCGTCAATAGTCTGAAGAACTACTGTAAATATCAAAAATATGAGCGCGTACCATGGATTTACCAATACAAGAATAAATGCTCCAATCGCTCCACCAATTACAGGTCCAAAAGTAGGAAGCAGATTGAATACACCAACGATAAACGAAATAAGTGCTACATAAGGGATTCCGGCTACAAGCATAAAAATCGCATTAACAACTCCAATAATCAACGCATCAAGCAAACTATAAACAATATATTTTATAAGAATATCATTACATCTTTTCCAAAATGCTGCATAGTCCTCATATCTTTTGTCTGAAATAACAAGATGCAAAAGCCTTTCTATACCTGCCTTAATCCTTGTCTTATCTGCCAAAAAATAGATAGCAAGAATAAATCCAACAAGCCCATTAAACACACCTACACCAATACTGTATGAAGTATCTAAAATAGTTCCAGAATTAGTTGTAAGAAAATCTTGAATATTACCCAAAAAGCTTTCACTAAAAGATGTAAAACTATTTACATAATCCCCAACTGCAGGAACCGTAGCACCAAATACAGAAAGAGTCTGCGTTAACGTATCTGCATATTGCCCAATATTATCAGCAAATACCATCACACTGCTTATAAGCTGAGGTATCATAGCTACTAAAAGAATAACGATAACAACAATAAAACATAATAGCGCAGAAAGAATTGATAAATTATTTCTACTTCTGTCGGATTTTATCTTCTTAAATACCTTTTCAGAAAAAACTTTAACCAGAGGATTGAAAATATATGCAATTACAACTCCCGTAGTTACAGGTGCAATCACGCTCCAAATATAAGAAAGTGCACTTAAAAATAAGCCAATATTTGACAAAACCAAATACACTACTACTGCTGAACAGGTTGCTATGGTGTAACCTATCCATCTTTTATCAATTTCTTTATTTTTAAATTTCATCTGCCATTTCTCCCTGTCTCAAAACACAAGTTAGTTAACTCTGATACTGTAGCCATGCTTACCATTTGCTTTTGCCTTATAAAGTTCTTCATCTGCCCTCTTTCTAAGATCAATATCATTTATTTCCAAGCTATCTACCACAGCAATACCAATGCTGCAGTATACGGTATGCTTATGTCCATCAATATCCAGCTTATAGGCAAGCTTTTCAAGCATGTTTTCAGCCTTCTCCTCAAGTTTTTCCGGAGCCGAATAATTTGGGGCCAAAACTATAAACTCATCTCCACCGTATCTGCCTATTATATCAGTTTGTTTGAACAATCTCTTCAATCTTCTGGAAATATTAATAATTACTTCATCCCCAACCTGATGTCCAAAGGTGTCATTGACTATCTTGAAATCATCAATATCTATCATAAATAAGGCGTGCTTTCCAAAGCGGCCTTCAGATGACAGATACTCTCTGATATACTTAACTGCAGACTGATGATTAAGTATTCCTGTCATGCTATCGCTTTCAGCTTCCTTTTCAAGACGCATCTGCTCTCTATAAGCAATATCATTGTCCTTGATAAGGTTATAACCGATATAATCACCACTCTTCTCGTCCCTTTTGACATAAAGCTCCCACACAAGCCACTGTTGCTTTTTATCTGGCCATTTTTTCACATAGTTATAGCGTTTGACTAGATCACCATCCAAAAACCTTCCGTTCTCCAGGACCTCATCTATGAGCTTTATGATCGCAGGATGTATCTCATCAGGAAATTCAAAAAACTTAGCCACTTCTTTTCTGACCGTTGGCACGTCTGCATCAATTATCTTGTCTCTAAGCTCTTTAAAAATAGTTCTCTTATCCAGCACTTCTCCAGTAGTCAGGTTCATGGACATGATAAAATACTCACCTGGAAGAAGAGGTGCATCAATACCCTTTAACCGCTCGGTGGTCTCGTCAATCTCTGTTGCTCCAAGAAGTACTCCTACTGCCTTTATTGGTTTCCCATTATCATCAAATACATTAGTATATGCAATATGTGATAAATAGTAGTTCTGATTACCTTCCCTGTTTTTAAGCTTTATAAACGCTTCTACATAAGGCTCTCCGGCATCGATAGCTCTAAACATTCTGATAAAAGCATCCACGTCATCAGGATGCACCAGTCCTGTGTCTGTCAAACTATATGGTACGTTCTCCAGGACCACGCCATAATCCCAGAATGCGCCAACCTTGTTATCGTTATAAATAACCTTGTGCTTATGGTCATATATCCAGGTCTGTACTTCTGCTGTCTTAAGAGCTATGTTTGCCACATCCTCCATGGAAATACCATTAAAGATTTCCTTAATCAATTGACGCTTTGACTTGTTAGCCAGTATTTCATCTGTAGTCTCATCCATTTTTTCCAAAGCCGCCATCTCTCTGACAATAAGCTCGTCATATTCTTCTTCAGGCAATGGCACACTATAATAGTACCCTTGCGCATATTCACAATTAATATTTTGCAAAAAACGAACCTGCTCCCTGGTCTCTACACCTTCAACAATAACCGGAAGATTCAGCCACTTTGCCATGTTTATGATGGATGTGAGAATCTTTCCGTTTTTATCATTAGAAGGATTTTTGCCAAGAAGGCCTTTATCAATCTTCAGACAATCTATGGAAATTTCATTGAGCATGGTAAGAGATGCTGTGCCTTTGCCAAAATCATCCAGCAAAATATAAAAGCCAGCATCATGAAGCTTTTCGATAGTATACTTAATAAGATTCTTGTTCTCGAACATTGCACTCTCAGTGAATTCAAGCTGAACGAGATTTATTGGAACCTCATATCTGTTAACTTTGTCCAGAAGTACCTCTGTAAAATTCTGATTAAATAAGTTAATCAGAGAAATATTTACAGAAACAGGGAATGGAGTTATCCCTTTATCAAGAAGTTCTCTTATATGTCTGCATACACCTTCAAACACATGGAAATCAAGGTTTCCGATAACCATATTTTTCTCATAAATTGGCACAAACTCATCCGGCATATGCAAAGTGCCGTCTGAATCGCGCCATCTGACCAGCGCTTCAGAGCAAAATGGAATGCCCTTTTTTATGTCATATTTTGGCTGATAATAAATAACAAACTGATTGCCTGAAAGAGCCTGATCGAGCTTACCCATTATCTCCTGCTCTTTTGCAACCTCATCCCCAATAGAAGGTGTATAATAAGCAACATATTTTTTCAGGTTGCCCTTGATTCTCTTGCCCGCCATTACAGCATAGTTGATCATAAGCTCAACCGGGGTATTAAGATCAGTTATTACGTACATGCCAAAGCTGGGCTTTATAGTATAGCTGGAAACATGATTTTTAAAAACTTTCATGAAGTTCTTAAGCTTTTTGTCCACCAGCTCAGGGTCATACTCACAGAAAACCAGAAATTTGTCGCCAGATACTCTGCAGGAATATGAATGATTTAATGACTCAGACATAAGAGCTACTTTTTCACCGAGAAACTGCAACAATTCGTCGCCTTTTTCAACGCCAAAGTAATAGTTATATACCTTGAAATTATCTATATCAATAGATATCAGCACAAATCTCTCATTAGGAAAATCTTTCATCAGCTTTGTAATATTCTTCTTAAATGCTTCCCTATTCATCAGACCTGTGAGCTGATCAATGTCATAAAAGCTAGGCGACATACACGTTTCCTTTCCTTCAGCAAGTAAGTTTTTCCTATAAAGCCATATATATCTTATTTTATCACACTTATCTACATTTCCCACTCTTTTTATCGTTTTTTTATATGTTTCATTATAAAAATATCTTAACCCAATGAATTATATTACTGCTTTTGCGCGATCTTGAAAGAGAGTTTTCTAGTTATAAATATTTAATATAAAGTTAATTTTATTTAGATTGGTTGGAGTATACAGACAGACTATAATCAAAGTATGTTGATATCAAGTTATGGACAAAGAGTCCTGAATACGTCAATTGAATTTGCGATGATAGAGGCAAAGGATTATTTGCAGGATCCTCACATCCAGTCTTTTCCAAATGAAGAAGGCAAGATGGTCAAGGAAGTCTACTATTTTGTGGATGAAAAAGAAGATGATAAGCCTATCAGAGTTTTCCATAATGGAAAATACATATCTGATAATAAGCTTCCTGATAAGCTCCTTGGTATAAGCCTTAGAGATGTAGATGATTCCTGGTTCTATGAGTATTTTAACAACAGTGAAAATGAGCTTCATAGTTACCGAAATGTTTTCCCTATTATTGCCTGTGAAGAAAGCTATGATTCCAGTGATGTTGAGCAGGTTTTACTGGAGTTTTTGAAGGCTGTCAGATGCTATGAGCTCTATGCAATTGCTCAGCACAATGAAAAAAAGCTAAAACGAATCCAGAATTTTTATAAAAGAGACAGGCTATTGGATTGCGTGATACGAGGCTTTAACTGGATGCCTCCAGTGCTGCAAAACAAGGCTATGCACGCATTCTTAAAAGCCAACAAA
The DNA here is from genome assembly GCA_045646185.1 of Butyrivibrio sp. Taxonomy (GTDB): domain Bacteria; phylum Bacillota; class Clostridia; order Lachnospirales; family Lachnospiraceae; genus Butyrivibrio. The sequence continues at coordinate 39,676 of JAZRKG010000165.1, read as the reverse complement.
TATGAGCACATTCGCGGACTTATAGTTGACGCAATGGCCGTAAGTGAACAATCATAAAAGGGATATCGCACCTGGTGCAATATCCCTTTATTATTATCTTATTTTGAAAGCATTATATTTTTCTTCAAGCTCGTCTTTAAATTTATCACTGACTTCCAATCGTATTCCATTATTTAACAGAACATCATGTCCGTCAAAAGAAAGAACTTTGTTTAATAGCACAAGTGAAAACCTGGAAATCTGCGCAAAATCTTCTTTTGGAATCATATCCATAAGCTTACTGAGAGTCATATAAGTTACATACTCATCCAGTGCCGTATGAATCACAAGTTTGCGGTACATGGTCTCAACATAATAAATATCAGAAAGATATATTTTTTTGCTTTCACGATTTTCAAAAATCTCAATCGACCTAAGTTTGTTAAATTTACGCATAGCCAGATCCATGGCTTTAACAAACTTATCTTCTTCTACAGGTTTTTTGAGATAATATACCGACTCAACCTCGTATGCCTCTGCAGCAAATTCATTACTGGATGTAATAAAAATTATCTGAAGAGAATCTCCCTCGTCACGCATCTTCTTGGCAAGCTCTATACCTGACATTCCTTCCAGGTAGATATCCAAAAGAACTATATCTATGTTTTTTCGGTTCTCATCTTCAAGAAACTGTTCTCCAGAATCATATTCTTTAATCTCAGTTTCTACATGATGCTTTGCCATATATTCTTCAAGACGTTTTCTAATAAGAACTCTCTGAACCTGCTCGTCTTCGCAAATTGCCAAATGTAAACTACTCATTTTCCGCCCCACAATTTTCTCAGCTTTTATTGCAAATCACAGCTCTATATAAGAGTTATTTTAGTGCATACACTAATTTTAACTTATTTTTGTCCAAAAAAATAGTCCTCTACACGTTAAAATGTAGAAGACTATTTTTTATCCCCCAAATCAACCGCAAACATTCTGCAATTCAAACACTGCATCATATTCATCGGAATAGTTTGCCTTGTTCCATTTTGAAATAATACGGTTCACTGCTATCATACCGTTTTTAGAATCTGTGCCTGTAAGGAGCATCATTACCTGATTCTCTCCTACTGTAGCTGATACGTCACTTCTTCTAAGTGATTTAGTTGCAGCCTTACTGAACTCTTTAATAACAGCCCCTTTATTATTCCTTGTCATATAGTTTTCTTTTTTGGCTTCTGACTTCGGCTTTATCGTAAAAATAACAAACTGAACCTTGTCATCATTACGCTCTGCGTGCCTCTGCAGGAATCTGTATATATTACAAAACTCATTGTAAGAAACGCTATACGCGCCTGCGTCATGACCTCTTTCACTAATGATCTGCATTGTCATCGGAATGTCTATAACTGACAGCCTACGAACATCATCTGTATCGGAATCACTCTCCCCCTCAAAGAAAGTATAACCGCTCTTTCCATTTCTTTTAGCTGCATACATTGCTCGATCCGCATTGGCAAAAACCGTATCGTAGTCTTCTCCACCTTCCGGAGTAATACATGCACCTATTGAAACACCTAGATGATATTGCATAGCCGATGACAGTGAGGCATTAATGGCTGTGATTATCCTCTCCTGGATAATTTCACATTTCTTTGCTACCTGGTCACGATCAACAAGACTATTGTAATATACTACAAACTCGTCGCCCCCGACTCTACCGACAACATCGGTTGCTCTTGAAGCTTTCCTCAAAACATCTGCTATATTCCTTAGCATCTGATCTCCCCGCGCGTGTCCCATGCTATCATTGACAGACTTAAAGTTGTCAATATCAATCATGAGCATCGTGCCAAACTCTTTTTCTTTAAGATGTTTTTTGACCTTTTCTTCAACAGCACCTTTATTTAGCACCCCTGTTAAATTGTCGGTTTCTGCTCCCTTCTCCAGCACCTCATATTTCTCGATATTATTTAAAATAACATCGACCCTTCTAAGTAAGACATCTGGATGAAATGGCTTATGAATATAATCCACAGCACCCATATCAAAGCACTTAATCTCGCTTTGAACATCTTCTTCAGAAGTCATAACCATAACGGTCGGACGTTCAGGCGCACCGCAAGCCATTAGTTCTCCGAATACCTCATATCCATCCATGTCCGGCATATTTATATCCAAAAGAACTAAATCCGGCTTTTCTTCACTATATACTTTAATAGCTTCCTGGCCGGAACTGGCAGTAATAGTATCATATTTTGTTGATAATGTATTGCTTGAGATTCTGCGAACAATAACATCATCATCCACAATTAATACTCGCTTGCTCATCCTTCCTCCTTAAGGAAACGCCTATCTTGCCCTCACCGATAAAAAAAGCCTTGAGATGAGAGAAGGCTAGTATTGTTCTCTCAAATCAAGGCTCAGAATGGGCGTTCCTTAATCTATCTTTATGTTATCTTTTTATAATGTCGTATTCAAGCGAGATTGCACTAAAAGGGTCCTTAATGTCATCAAAGAGATGACCGGCATTCATAAATATCACCCCTTACAGGTTCCTTTTTTTAATAAATTCCTGACATTCGACAACAGTTTTATCAAATAGATCAAGCATTCTATCATTATTATCCTGAATAAATTTCAGATTATCCTGTGGTTCCTCACCTGACTGGTAGCGTTTTCCAGCGTATTCAAGTTCTTTGCACAAATCCGATAAAGAAATAGCTCCAATAGTAAGCGCTGTAGACTTTAAACCATGCGTCCTTACAACATATCCCTTCATGTTCTTATTTACATAGTCTTCCATGATTTTTTCCCGGCGCTCTTTGGCACTGTCTACAAACAGCTTTAAGACCTCACCGTAAGTAGCTTCATCGTTCATGCAATAGTCCAGACCTATTGAATAATCTACCAGACGCTCTTCAGAACTTACCAAAATGTTCTGTTCTGTATTTATTGAATTATTTTCAACTATTACTTTTGTTACTTTTTCTTCAGGAAGCCATCTTGCAACCGTCTTTTCAAGCATGTCTCCTGATACAGGTTTGGCAATATAATCATCAAAACCAAGATTCATATACTCTTCTCTGCTACCGGCAATTGCATTGGCAGTAAAGCATATAACCGAAGTATTCTCAATATGCTCTTTTTCCATCATTCTGAGATAATCCAGAGTTTCTCTGCCATCCATTCCCGGCATCAGGTCATCAAGCAAAATAAGGTCGTACTTCTTTTCCCTGACCTTATCAATACACTCCTGTCCGCTTAGCACTGTATCCAGCTGCACTTTGGTCTTTTTAAGGAAAGACTCTACAAGGCGGAGATTTATCTCATTATCATCAACAGCCAGAATAACTGCATCTGGTGCGGTAAAGCTTTCATGATATTCTTCATTCTTGGATATTTCAGCATATTTTTTCTCAAAATTGCCAATAACTTCGAAATCTGCCAACCTTTGAGGAATGACCATTTCAAAGCTTGAGCCCTTGCCAACAATGCTCTGAACGTCTATATGTCCATTCATAAGCTCTACCATCTGTTTGGTAATGGCAAGTCCAAGTCCTGTGCCTTCAACTTTTCCAGAATCATTACCAGTGATACGCTGGAATCTGTCGAATATCTTTTCAATATTCTCTGCGCTAATACCCTTTCCGGTATCAGTTACCCTGAAATGAATATCCTTTGTATCAGAATCCATTGCTCTCTGGGCGTATACATTAAGAGTTACACTACCGTGCTCTGTATATTTAACAGCATTATTCAGAATATTAACCAGCATCTGTCTGATTCTTCCTGAATCACCAATAAGCATGGAAGGTGTTTCTTCATCAATCTCCACCTTTAACTTAAGACCTTTATTTTCAGCCTGCACTCTTGTAAGGCTTATTACTTCCTGCAAAACTTTGCCAAGGTTATATTCCTCAGAAGCAATTTTCACTCTGCCGGCTTCAATCTTAGAGAAATCAAGAATCTGATTTATTATCTTTAAAAGACTCTGTCCTGCAGTCTCAATATCAGTCGCGTAGCCAATAATATTTTTCTCGCTACTCTCTCTAAGGATCATCTCATCCATACCCATTATGGCATTTAAAGGGCTTCGTATTTCGTGAGACATACTGGCAAGGAACTCGCTTTTTGCCGAATTCTGAGCTTCAGCTCTCATTCTGGCATCAAAGACCTTATTTTGAGCCATAACCTGTTCTCTAAGCATTCCCAGGAAAAATATCAGCATACCGAATGGTAAAAAATATCCCTGGAAGTTGGTGCTTAGCATAGACATTTCCAGCAGACCGGATATCAGCAGTACTGCATAAGCTACAAGGTTTTGAGATTTTGCCAAAAAGATATCTCTATAGTCCCTGTATAGTCTGTAAAAGGAGACAATAGCCCATGTTCCTGCAATTCCTATGGTGCAGTAAATAATCCACAGTATTTCCAAAAAGTCTGCAATTCTCAAAAATACAAGCAGCAGGCAGATTGCATCAACTATAAATATCAGAATGCACGCTTCCTCCGCACTTTTGTGATCTTTTCTTTCCTCCGTTATATCCAGCGAGAGAATAGCCGGAACAGGAATCATCATGATACTGAAAAACTCCATATTTCTGACCAGCAGAATATTCTGGAACAAAAGCTGTCTGGCCGAAGACTGAGATATTAGCCATATTCCACTAAATATTGCGCTTAAAGCGATATAGAGAATTCCGTCTGTAACAATATCTTTAAAGAGATATGTTACCCAATAAACCAAAAGAAATATACCAAGTAATATGATAATGCTTGCAAGTACAAGTGGCAGAGCATTTAATTTGATAATCTTGTAAAAAACTGAAACACTCTCACCAATGTAGATGGTGCCCATTGTAGGTGAACCATCATCCTGAAGCGTCTCAACAAGAACTCTTATACGTGCCCCTGAATATTCATTTGGCAGGCTTATTCTGAGCCAGATGTTTGGTGCAAAACCTGCATTAAGCTTCTGAGACGTTTCATAAGTGTAGTTATAGTATTCTTTGCCATTTAGATAAATAGTAATATTCTGATGGGCAGACTTAACAAAAATATATCTGTCTGTAAAATCCAGGTTTGGTACAGTTGCTCTAAACTCTACTATTCTGTTTTTGCTATTTTCCGCTTTATATGGAAGTTCAATATCTTCAAGGCTTCCATCTTCATTAACTACCTGCCATCCGCTGGTCCATTCTGTACACTCATCAGATGCAAATCCAAGATTTGGATACGGTGTAACATAGCTTAAAATAACAAAAACGATTATGACTATCACAAGCAAACTATAGATAGCCATTAATCGTTTATTTCCAAGTGTCTTATAATGTAAATCCTTCCAAAAACTTTTCGCCATACCCACATTCCCCATAATAAAATGACTTACATTTTTAAGGCAAAACTATTTCCCCAAAGTTGCCTTTTATTTTTTATCTTGTCCAAATTCTTGCTATTTCATATATAAGGTCCTGACCATTGGTATATATGCAAAAGCCAAGATGAACCACAAGAGATACATACATATTTTTGGTAAACATATAAACAACCACAATAGGTAGTGCCATTACAACATATTCTAGAGCAGCCGGAATAGCATGCGCGTGAACAAAAGCAAGCAATACCATTGATGCAATAGCTGTTAATACCATTATATACTTATTCTTAAAAGATATCAGATATTTTCTGTAAAAAAGTGCCTCAGCAACCGGAACCAATAACATTACTGTAAAATAATAAATAAAAATCTGGAAAACTGAAGTTGATTTGTATGAAATGCTTATTGCGCCCTGTGACATATTCCAAAACAGATTATTAACCATATAACTCTTCAGCTCATACATTATGCATACTGAAATAAGAGTAAGCAAAAGAGGCAGCCAAAATCCCTTTATATTTCTAAGGCTATTTGCAAAATCGCTAATAGCAAACTCTTTATGAAAATAAATAATCAGCCCCAGAAAAAAAGCTGCGTTTATATACAGTAACTCCTTTTTAACACTGTAACTAAGAATGATGAACAATAATTCCCATGCAAAAGGAAAAATATTCTTTATTACAGTTGCTATATTTATATTTTTCACTATAGAAAATCCACCTTTACAATTATATTATAAAATCAGCATTTTGATTGCCAATATATGGCATGCTAAAGAATTATACAACGTTTACTAAGGTTTGGTCAAAAAAAACCGTACATAACTGCACACTTACAATTATGTACGGAATAAAATCAATTTTCAACCTCAAATGTACCATCAGAATACTGTATTACCCAGTATCCTGTGCCATTACCACAATCTTCGTGATAAAATCTATCAACGATATAGGGTTCCTCCGTTTCTTCTACAGTTGCATTTTCGTCACTCTCTTCTGAAACAGAGCCTGTCTCTACTACTGTATTATTCTCACGATTTGCTCCAAGAACACTTTCAACTGCCTGATTTACGATTGCTGCAGTATCCTTTTCATCTGCCTTACTTACCTGCGTTTTTTTTGCTGTAGCTGTATTTGTCTCAGCTACAGGTTTCGATGGAATAATTTCAATTATTATTGCAGAGTTTTCAGACTCCTGATACTGTGCATTTGAATTTATGCCTGCAACCTTTTTATCTATTGCATTCTTATATCCCGGAGAATAAGCATATAACGCAATATTCACAAGAAATACAAATGAAAAAGCTACAACTGCGATACATAATGCATTCAAAATTTTTCTCATATAACACACCTCAATCAAGAGAAACTGTATATACCGAAGACTTTACTAAAGGCTTAATAGGGTAGTTTTTATAGGATATCTTATACAAATCTCTTCCGGTGGCATCTTCCATTTCAGCATCAAAAATATACCATTCGTCACCGAATTTGATTTCTGTCCAGGCATGCGGTGTAGTTCCACCATTTGAACTCTCTATCTGTCCAATAGCTATTCTTGCACTATATCCAAGGCCATCTGCTATATAAGCCAAAGCTGCTGCATAGTTATAGCAGTTCCCTTTTCCGGTAGATAACGCTTTGATCGCATAATCAGAAGTCCAGTCTCCAGAAGGTGTCTCATAACTTCTCTCATAACTCATGCGCTTAATAAGGAAATCATAACACTTTTTTAGCTGTGTCTCCTGCCCCTGCCCTGAGGAAGTAGCTGCATCAATAAGTGTTGCAACTTCTGCCAAAACACCTAAGGATGGCAGCTGCATCTGGCCATTTTTATCCTTCCATAAAAGTCCTGCAGAAGTATGCATGAAATGTGGTCCCTGGATCTGGGATTCGGAAATACCTTCATCTGAAGCGACCAAATCCCTGATCTGCTCTTTTATATCTTCATTTACTCCATGCAAAGCATAGGGTGCAATCTCGGTAAGCGTATCTGGTATATAAGCCCCTGTAAGCGCCTGGGGATAACATAAAAGGACTGTCTGGTCCTTGTTGTACAGGCAATTACTATAAGATGAATAATAAGGATTATTTTCGCTAACTGTTATGGACCTTAAGTTCAGCATATTCATAAAAGCCATTTCAGATATTTCCATTACATCACTGCCAACTCTTACCTGCACAATATCGTAATGACCTTTAAAAGTATTGGCATCTATTGAAGTCAGCACAGCTGCATCAGAGCTTATGCTTACTGCAAGAATCATATATGCGAGTATGATAAGTGGCCCTATAAATCTGCCGATTTTTTTTAACTTTCCTGTCATTCCAAACCCCTGCATAATCTTTTTTCAAGTTTTATTTTGTTACGGTGAATTTCACTCTGACGTCCTTGTAGGATACTGCATCTCCGGCATCTCCGCCTTCGTTTTCATGCTTACCATAGCCAGCAATACCATTTATTCCGTCTCCGTAGCCTTCTTTGCCATCAACAATTACTCTGCACCACTGGTCAGCCCATTGATTGATATTTACGTGTTCCCACTTGATTCCAAGATAATCAAGGATAAGACCTAAGGCTCTCGTAGCTCCAGCACAAGAATATTCACCTGCTACAAACACTCCGTAGGCAGTTCTATAGACAGAACCTGTTGTAGTATATGTACCGCGGGCACAGTACGCCTGAACAACACCAGCGGCATAAGCAACTTTTTCTACTTCAGTAACTGTTACTGTCTTTGAACTCTTTTTTGATGAACTGGAACTTGAAGAGCTGGAATTCTTGCTATCTATATAAGCCTGCGCTGCAGTATTTATACCATCAGCTATCTGCTTGGCGATAGACCTGGACTGTATTTCCTGACTCTCCGTCATACCACCGTTATCATGGCTGTTTATAATAGGCACAACTGCTACAGACTCGTCTCCGGTTGGAACCACAGCATTTGAATTTGCCCCAATAAGCTTATTTGCGACACGCTTTTCAGCCTTTCCCAAGGTAACGTAGTGTTCAATAAGCTTATTTCCATCTGTTCCAAAAGCAGCCTGGAGATCTGGATAATTCAAATAGTAGTACAACGGGTTGTACTCACTACTATAGTCCACTCCATTATATTTTCTTGTAGCCTTGGATAATTCTGTGTAAGGATCGGCTGCTCCAGCCTTAAGAGTCATCAGGGCAGTACTTGATGATAATAGTAATGCCACACACAGAATCAATGAGAAAAAAATGTTACGAAATGCCTTTAACATATGAAAACCCCTCTTTTAATCCATATTTTTGGTAAATGCTCCATCTTTTTACCTAACTCAAAGACATCCTGTCATTTATCTTTTTATCGGCATATCGTTTCATTTTTATTAGTATAAAAAAAGAAAAAACCGGAATTTTTTCCGGCTTTTCTTTTCCCATTAAGCACGCGCTTATAACTATCATTTATTTTAAAACTCAGATCAGTACTTCGTTTGCATCCTGAATATGCATCTTGGTGTACAAAACAACCACATCTCCAGCCTTAAGTCTTAGATCACCTCTTGGAATAATGGTTTTGTCACCTCTTTTAACAAGTACAATAAAGGTCTGACGGGATATATCCAGCTGACTGATTGTCTGGCCGTTCCATGGATGAGAGTCCTTTAGTTCCACTTCCTTGAGGCTAAGATTCCAGTTATCCTTAAAGCTCTCAGCACCAAGAACTATTACATCTCCGCCCTTTAACACAACATTTCCACGAGGTATGATAATATCTTTTCCTCTCTGAATAGCTGCAAGGATTATCTCTCTTGGAAGTCTTAAATCAGCCACCTTCCTTCCAGCCCAGTGATCTGAATCATTTAGTAGTAGTTTTATAAAATGTATGTCAGTCTCAACAGCCTGCTCACTTATGGCCTTGAGCCTTGCGTACTGTTCCACAAAGCCTGCAGAAATAATACCTGTAGGAACTGCAACCACTCCTACTCCCAGGAATGTAATTATAATTCCCAGTATCTTACCAGCAGTTGTAATAGGATAGATATCGCCATAACCTACAGTTGCAAGGGTTGAAGCAGCCCACCATACTCCCGAAAAGGCATTGGCAAAAACCTCCGGCTGCGCATCATGTTCAAGAGAGTACATTGCAAGGCTGGAAGCAATCATCATTACAACAATGATAAAAACAGAAGATAAAAGCTGCTGAGCCTTGGATTTAATAACTGCAGCGATAACATTTAACGCGTCATAATAAGCGTTTATTCTAAATAACCTAAACACCCTTACAATTCTGAACATTCTAAAAGCAATAGCTCCGCCGGGGAAAAAGAATGGCAGGTAATAAGGTAAAAATGATAACAGATCAATGATGCCTGTAAAGGAAAAAACGTACTTTAAAACGCCTTTAGTTCTTGTATCATTGGGATATCCATACTGAGCAGTCCAGATTCTGAGAAGATAGTCCAATGCAAAATAAAACACTGTCACAGCCTCAATCACATGAAGCACGGCATAATATTTTAGATTGATATCATCATAAGTCTGGGCTATGGTCGCAGAAAGATTCATGATAATGGCAAGAACACCTACAATATCATAGGCCCTGCTGATTTCGTCTTCAGTATATCCCACCTCAATTATCTGATATATACGTCTCTTAACTTTTTCCAATTTTGACATATCTTTTTCTCTCTTAAAAACTGGCATATCCAAGTCCAGACCTGAATATGCCAAATTTTGCCATTTAATTAGTTATTACCTACTGACGGTGACCAATATGTCTGATTATATATATCTGTAAACATATAAGCTTCTACACAGCTATCGCCAATGTAGGTATAGCTTACAGCCAGATTGCCATCAACAGTCATCTGCTCTCCAAGATAATAGCTATCCTGGAACTCACCATCATATGAATAGAAGTCACAAAGGAAATCGATTGTGTCTCCATCTTCTATCTCAATAAGACCTCTTGAAAGAGTTGAAGTAACATCCTCGTCGTAATCAGGGTCAGCACCGGCTACATAACCGTCAGGATTGTCGCTGTCATGAATGACTATAAGATTCACTCTCTCTCCGTTAAGCATTGCAGGTACATAACCTGTCATGCTGTAATAATCACCTTCATCTGTAGTATCAGTATGATGATATGCTACAGGCTGATTGTTGATTGAAAGCCATGCATAATCAGTATCTGCTATAAGGTTGCCTTCATCATCAATATCAAAAAGGTTATCCTGTCCTAAATCCACGTAACCTGTTCCATCATCATAGTACATGCATAAGTTTACAGAATGTACCAGACTCCACTGCTCGTCAGATATTGCCAGATAATAATTTCCATCTGCATCTGTCTCCCAGTTTAGAAGTGAGGCATCAAACTGATTAGCTGCTACATACTCTGCCTGAGCCTCCACGTCCAATGCTCTTCCGGAAAAGAAATCTGTGTTACTTCCAGAAAGACCGGATATACCGCTACTTCCTGATGCAAACAAAGATATCAGCTGAGTAATAGTCTCAAGAGTCTCTGTTCCTGAATATGCATTACTTCCGCCGCTCATAAGCATTCCAAGTGGAGATGTAGTTCCGCCAGTTGAAACCTGTCCAGCAACTTCAAGAGAAGCAAATTCCTTGATACAGTCTGAATACTCTTCATCAAGACCAATCTGATCATAAGTATTAACTGCTGTATCTACTGAGGAAACCTTCTTGTATGGGAAGTAAATAGATACTCCATAGGCATTGGTCATGTTACTGGAGGTTCTATTGTACTTAACTGCACTAAGAAGAGCATCTGCAAGCTCTTTACTTTCGTCTGTTCCAATACTCTGAGCAAACTGAACCAGGTCAATCTGATCAATCTTGGAGCTCTGTGCAAATTCACGTACATTACTTCTTGCATTTGAAACAGTCTGATATTCATTGTTTTTAATAAGCTCTGTAGTGCTTGTTGCAAAAGACTTAAAGCTGTCAGGAACTGTCATTTCAAGTTCGGCAAGATCAACCAGTGAAAGAGTTGTCTTTTGTCCCTGACAGGTTGTTGCACATACATCTACAAAGTCATCGATAATATTTTTACCAATTTCAAGAGTAGATAAGCCTGTATCTGCATTTAAAGCTGTAAGCCAGTTGGTGTAATACCAGCCAACTCCTGGCTCAGTCTCCTCTGATGCGATACAGTAATCTGCATAGTCAGCCAGCATTATATCTGTCTCAACAGTTGCCATAAGGCATGCATCAAAGCCAATAAAATCAAACTTTATTCCAGCATTTTTAAGTGCTGAATTAATGCCTGCAAGCGTCATTGAACCACTACGTGGATTTTTCTCATCATAGCCATAGCCTGAAAGAGAACCACCGCCGTGATCCCAGAAAATAAGCATATTTCTGTTGGCAGGATAATTGGTAGTACAATAATTTATAAAACTTGTAAGATTTGTCGGATCTGTCATTGCTGCTGTTCCGGCATTACTCTCAAGCTGAGTCATCTTTCCATTAGCAATCTTGTAAATCTGATTTACGCTACTGCTTACTACATTGTTTCTCCATGCTGAGCAGCCACCGGTAAATACAATAAGGTTTAAATTACTGTTGGTAATTGTAGCCTTAAGCATCTCATTTAAATCATTTGTAGCCATACCACTTCTGGATTCCAAATCAGTACCACACATGTATACCATTATGGTTACTTTGTCTGTTCCATCACCGTAGATAGTAGTATATTTGTCTCTTGCAGCGCTATCTACTGCAGTGGAAAGTTTTCCTGTATTTGGAGTCTCTGTCCAACCTGAAGATGAACCACTTACATTGCCAAAAAGGCTTGCATAGCTTCCAAGTGAAGACAGGGAGCTTCCTGAATAGGAACTGCTCTGACTTGTAGTCTGTCCAGACTGTGAAGTCGTTGTATTAGTTGTCTGAGTGTAGGTAGTATCACTTGTTGAAGTGTTGCCGCCCAGGAATGTTGATAGGCCTCCGCCGCCACCCAGCAAGAGTACTATGGCAATAATGGCAATCTTTAACAGACCGCCGCTTCCACCTGATCTGTTAGGGCCAGAACCTGATCCGCCGCCTGAAAGCTGATCATTATTTCCGCTTCCAGAGCCCATAAACTGCCCTTTACCAACAGGTCCCTGTCCTGTTCCGTCGCCGCGCTTATGAACACCTAAGCCTTCGCCTGTAATATTTTTTTGTTTACTTCTTGGTTTATCAGCCACTGTTTAAAAACCTCCCCATGACTTTAAAGAATTTTAGATCAATAGATACTTTTTCATACACAGACATTGTATCAGAAATTGGGGAGTTTCGCATTAAAATCAATATATACACAACGAAAGACGAGCCTTGGAATTGGTAAAGCATCGCTACCTCTTCTGTGCTCGTCTCTAAGTTTTTGTTTTCCTCGATCGGTGAAGCCTTCGCCACCTTTCTTGGTTTGTTTGCTGATACAAGTTCCTCGATTGATGAAGCCTTCGCCATCTTTCTAAGTTCTTCCACCAGTTAATTTGTTTTAAGAAAAATAATGTCGATTGGTGAAGCCTTCGCCACCTCTCTAATTTCTTTTTCTATTTCCGATAATAGGTTTTCGATCCGGTGAAGCCTTCGCCGCCTTTTCTACTCCCTTTATCTTTCGTTTTTTAACATCTCTGTTGTTAAATAGAGTATATAAAAATGCAGGATAATTGTCAATACATTTTTCAATTTTCTTTGTTATTGTCTGAATTTTCAGACATCAATAAACAATTTCAATAAGTGTCTTATCACTTATTAACAAGTGACACTCATTATCATTTGTGCAAATTTGACAGTTGATTTTTAAATTGTCAGACGATAGCTATAATCACCACTCAATATCTGCTGCCGGAATAGGATTATTATCTATATCTTCTATGATCCTTCCATCCTTGATTTTGATTATTTTATTAGCCATTTTCCTGATTTCTTCATTGTGAGTTACAACAAGCATTGTTGTGCCATATTTCTTATTTATCTTTTCAAGAAGAATCAGTATTTCTTTCGAAGTCTTGTAATCTAGTGCTCCTGTCGGCTCATCGCACAAAAGAATCTCTGGATTTTTTACCAGCGCCCGGGCAATGGAACATCTCTGCTGCTGCCCGCCGGAAAGCTGAGAAGGATATTTATTTTTATGTTCTTTCAATCCAAGTTCTTCAAGCAATTCATCAATATCAAGCGGATTAGCTGACAGATACCTGCAAGTCTCAACATTTTCATACACAGTCAAATTAGGTATCAGATTATAAAACTGGAATACGAATCCAAGCTTGTCCCTTCGGTAATCAGATAGCTTTTTACTATTAAGCCCTGTTATCTCCATATCGTCAATGAAGATTTTTCCTTCTGTCACATTATCAAGTCCACCTACGATATTTAGTAAGGTTGACTTTCCCGAACCAGAGGGTCCAAGAATAACACATATGTCTCCTTTACTTATCTGAGTACTCACATTATTAAGAACCCTTACCAGATTCATATCCTTTTCTTTTCCATAATCCTTACATACATTATCAATTCTGCAAAGCATATGTATAAATACCTCTCAATTTAATGTTTTTTATACCAGATTCTGCATCCAGCCAATAAAACAACCAATCGTCGCACATAGAATAGCTGCAATAGATATCATCCGAAAGCTTATTCTTCCAATCGAAGTACATCATTGCTGAAGCTCCCGCACAGGGTATTGCTATTAGTTTTAGTTTTGACATTTCAGTATCCTTTATTCTCTGTTTTTTAAAATATCTACGTAGTTAATCGAAGCAATATACCTGCATTCGTACATATGAACCACTATATAAACAATAATTTCAAATAAAGCCATAAGAATATATACTATCGGTGCTATATACATATGCAAATACGCACTATACCCTGATGTCAGATATGTCATCAATTTGTCTACGATAAAACTTCCCAGAGGAAGGGATATGATTATTGAAATGCATACCGTATAAAACTCTCCTCCAAGGTAAATCTTGTTAACTTCTCTTGTTCTATAACCAAATATCTGAAGCATTGATATTCCAAAAACAGCTTTATCTACCATAAACTTGAGCATCAGATAAGCCACCAATGCAACAATCGCTGCAGAAGAACCAACCAGCGCAATTATGAAAAGCATAAGTGATTCAAGCATATCTTCTGCCGCTCCAATATAATCCTTAGCACTTACGCTACTAATAACTGCTGCATTTTCAGAAAATTCTATATCTTCTCTGCTGATTACAGCATATTGAATTGCACCTTTGATCTCAGCCTTCATCGAGTCATAATCCATAAAAACATATAATGCATTGCTATATGGAATAATCTGAGTTACTTCAAACCTGTATTTTTCTTCTTCAAGCGAATCATAGAGTTCAAAATACTCTCCAACAGTGACTCCAAATTTATCAGCTACATCCTGTGATAAAACTATTTTTCCATCATCATGGGCTATCTCATAGTAATCGCTGTCTTCTTTTATTCCCATCATTATGATATCCAAATCAACATCGCCAAGTTTCAGATAGGATTCGAAATTTTTAATTATAACAAGCTCAGCATCATCCGGGATGTCATTCAATTCTGAATTTGTATAATACATATACTCATATGGCACATTATCTAATACATGGCTGGAATACTCATGTATTGTTCCATAAATGCTACAACCTAAAATCAAAAGAACTGTAGCCGAAAACAATCCTATGATCAAAACAATATTTCCAACAATTTCCCTTGTGAACTGCCTGAATCTGAATCTTCCTACATAGCCGATTCGTGCCAGCTTGATATTGAGCTTAAGTCCTTGTTTAACGTTTCCTCTTATGAGAGCAAGTGGCGTTTCTGAAAGTTTTATTCCAAGAATAATCCATCCTACAAAAGCAGTCACAACAGCCGGAACAATCAAGCCAAAAGCTATTATGTATAACGGCATGGAAATTGAAAATTCCGGAATAGAATATAGTTCTATACTGTCCTGAGTCAGCATTCTGGAAAAGATATATTTACCAGCCAATAAGCTTCCTATTCCACCGACAAAAGCACTTAAAACAGGTAATGCCAGATAATGTCTTATAAGTTCATTTTTTCTATATCCGAGCGCATAAAGAGTACCAATATAAGCACTCTCCTTTTCAATTCTATTTTGTGTGAAAATACAGATAACATACGCCATAAGGAACATAAAAATCAGAGCAAAAATGAATGTTGATTTTTTTACCATAGCGCAGTCAGCTATATAATCAGTAATACGAGGATTATTCTCTCCATTCAAAAAAGATATTAAATAAACTGATTCTTCATCCAAAAGATATGACTTGAGTTCTGCAGTACTCATATTCTCTGGAAGAATATACGTATATTGATATACTCTTGTAATACCGGTAGCATTATCAGATTTTTCTATTCTTTCAATTCCCTCTTTAGTCATTAGACCTACACTGAAATTTTCAGTATCCGAAGAAAGATCAGATATATTTTTCAAAACATGAATGTATTGTGGCAGGCTGCCGATTCCAGCAACAGTATAATCGAGACCTTCCACATCAATTGTTGTGCCCTGATTTATTTCATTTTTTTGGGCGTAATGCTTCTCAAGCCAAATATCGTCGCTATCTACAGGCAACACACCCTCTTCTGTATTGGGAAAATTAATATCATTTGGGATTTCAAAAATTCTCAGGGTAGAATCCCCTGATTCAAGATCATAATAAAAAGCTTTTTCTAATGAGACGTTTTTGTCACTTAATTCCTGTGCAACCTCCTCAGACAATTCTGAAAAGGTTATGAAACTTCCGTCTTCAATATTACTGTCCGCCTGGAATTTCTGTATGGCACTAATCATACTATCATCTCCGGCGTTTCCACCAAGCACAGTTCCAAGTCCCAACGTTATAATAACAGCTACTGCAAAATAAGCCCCAAAACTCTCACGCAATTCTCTAGTAATTCTCTTATACAGCATATCTACTCACTCCCCAGCCTTATCGTTAGCACTTGCTAACTATAGAACATTGATAATCCTTAGTCAAGAGACTTAGTACAAAAAAAGCCTTCTTGATATTTTTTATCAAGAAGGCTTCAAGATTTTATGTGATTGTTTATCTAACAGCTGCCCAGGTAATACCATAGAGCTGTTCCATGAGCTTTTTAATCTCATTCTTCATGAAATCGCAGGCATCGTTTTCAGAATTAAAATGAGAAATGCCAACCTTTGATTTCTTATCGCTGAAATACACATCCCAGCCATTTTTTACCTGTTCAAGACAGATTCTATGATTCTTATTGCTATTTAAACTATATAATTTCTTAGGTACCAGATGAGAATTGAAGAAATTACTTAAATCCTTTGTAGTCATACTATACTCCCTTCCAGTGCATTTAAAACAGCTGTCTGCACTATCAAACAAAGTTTGTAGTAACTTTAAACTTCACATGTAGTTTTCATTACTACATCTTAAAGATACCACATCTACATTTACTTTACAAGTAGTTGCAAGGCTATTTCTCCAATTTCTCCAATTTCACATAAATGGGTTATAGAATCTGTTTCCATCATAAAAAGTAACTGCTAATGCAAGCACAGAAAATGCAAGTATAGCAGCAATTACCAGGTAGTCATTTTTTTCAAAAGTCTTTTTTGAATACCAGGTACGTTTCTTTCTCTTGCCAAAGCCACGCAATTCCATTGCATTACTTACTACATCTATTCTCTCCATTGTCGAAAATAGAAGTGGGAAAATAATACTTGCTACCTTCTTTATTCTGTCTATAAGCTTTGCCTTAGCACTCATCTCAATGCCTCGGGCTTGTTGAGCATTTTTTATCTTATGAAACTCATCCTGAACATCTGGAATGTACCTAAGTGCTATTGAGACAGAATAAGCAATTGTATAAGGTACTCCAACAGCATTAAGCGAAGCAGCAAATTCACTTGGATCAGTAGTTACCAAAAAAATAAATACTGTCGGAACAACTGTAAAATACTTAATCATAACATTAAGCTCATAAAATAGCTGTTCGCCGGTAATTGTATATGATTCAAACAAATGTAAAAGCTCAGTTCTCGAACCATATATTTCACAACCCTGATAAGGGGCAAAAAAGAATATACAGCAGAGGTTTATAACCATAAAAAACATTACCGCTTTAAATACGGAGCCAACCTGTTTCCATGTTATTCCTGACTGACGATATATTATCGCGCCAATTACTAGCATACTTACAAGCACTCTGGTATCAAAAGTAAGCGCACTAACACTACACCAAAGCAAAAAGAAAAATAATTTAGTTGCGCCACTTAGATTATGTATCCAAGTGTTTTTTCTATCATAAGAAATAAGTTTAGCCATTGGATCTTAGCTGCCTTTCGTAACTGATAAATCTCTGAGTGAAATCACTTGCATCTTCAATACCACATTTGATGGCAAGATCATAGAGCGAAGTCTTCTTTAGGTATGCATTAGATGATAACGCTTCATTAGTGAGAATATTTGCTGGTAGATCATCTCCCACAAGCTGTCCATCAGATAAAACTATTGCTCTGCCTGTATACTCCAGCATAAGATGCATATCATGGGTTACCATAATAATAGTTACACCAGTTTCAGAATTAATCTTTTTAATGAATTCCATTATCTCTGTATAATGTCTGTAATCCTGACCAGCTGTTGGTTCATCCAAAATAATAATTTCCGGATCAAGCACAAGTATAGACGCAATTGTAAGTCTCTTTTTCTGTCCAAAAGAAAGAGCGCTGACCGGCCAGTTTCTATATGGATAGAGACCACAAATCTTTAAAACTTTATACACTTTTTCTTTTATTACTTTTTCCGGTACTCCCCTTACAGAAAGTCCCAAGGCAACCTCATCAAATATCATTGGCTTACTGATCATCTGATTTGGACTTTGCATAACAAATCCTATTTTTTCGCCTCTTTCCTTAACTGAGAGATGTGAAATCTCTTCACCGTTAAGCTTGATGCTGCCAGAATCAGAATCATTAAATCCGCATATAATGGAAGCAAGTGTTGACTTTCCAGCTCCGTTTTTTCCTACTATACTGACGATTTCTCCTCTGTTTATAGTAATATTTATATTGTTAAGAACTCTTTTTACTCCATCATAGCTGAAGTTTAATTCCCGAATTTCCAATACTTTTTCATCTGACTTCTTTTCCTGTATTATTTCTGTATGCTTGTACCAGTCGCGAACCTTATCTGCATATGGCTCTATATCCATAGTCTCAATATGCATAGGGTGTGTATTTTTTGTTATAGCTGCACCAGCATACTTGATTGCTGAAATATACAGTGGCTGCCTGATTCCCTGCTCCTCAAGGATATTTTCACACAGTAGCTCGTCCGGATGCATATCCGCAATGATCATACCATCATTTACAACTATTATTCTGTCAACATCTTTATAAAGCACATCCTCAAGACGATGCTCAATTATAAGAACTGTCACATCTTTTTTCTGCATGATATCCTCTATAAGAGCAATAGTTCTTTTACCTGTAGCTGGATCAAGATTAGCTAAAGGTTCATCAAATAAAAGGACATCAACATCATCTACCATAACTCCTGCCATAGAAACACGTTGCTTCTGACCTCCAGATAGTTCCAGTGGCGACTGTTTCAAAAAACTACTCATATCAACTATTTCAGCCGCTTCTTCAACTCTCTTTTTCATCTCTTCTATGGGAGTTTCATCATTTTCCAAAGCAAATGCAATATCTTCTGCTACTGTCAGTCCAACAAACTGCCCATCTGTATCCTGCATAACAGTTCCCACCTTTTTGGACATACCAAAAACACCTTCACTTTGAGGATTCAATCCACAAACTGTAAGGTCTCCGTTAACATCACCATGAAATGAACATGGAATAAGAGCATTGATACAATGCGCAAGAGTCGATTTTCCAGAACCAGAAGGTCCTGCGATGAGGACCTTCTCTCCTTTATTTATCTTTAAATTTATATCATGTAGCGTTGGTTCTGACTGAGATCGGTATTTAAACGAAAAATCTCTAAATTCTATAATTGGTTCCATAATACTTATAAACTATCAATCTTCTTTTTTAAGACTGGAAGATTTCCCCATTACTTTTGAATAAATTGCAAGAAGAATACTTCCAAGAATACCTATAATTACAATATTCAATACAAATGCTATAGCTCCCTGAGCAAATACTTTATTGGCAGGCTCAGCATATATAAGAATATCAAGTAATGGCGCTACAACAATCCACGCGATAGCGTTGGCAACAACCTGCACAAAATTAAACATTATAATTTTCTTGGTGTTAAAACCGCCATCTTTCACTGCATACTTTGAGGCAAAAATACCAATCCCTGCTCCAACAGCAGCTTCAGGGAACACCCAACTCCACCATACTGAGCCATAGAATATTGCATCACCAAGTGCATGTCCTATAAATCCAACTAAAGCACCAACCAAAGGTCCAAATACTGCAGAAATAAATGCAAGCACTGCCATTCTAGGCTGAAGAGATGTGTTTGGAACAAAAAATACAGGAATCTGAACCTCAGTCAAAACAACAAAAAGTGCGGTTCCGATACCAATTGCTACTACTTCTTTAATGCCTATTTTCTTCATACTAACCTCCTTGATTAAAAAATAATTAGGGCAAGCCTTTGCTTACCCTAATCATTATATTTGTATTAATATACTTAAATCAAGTATACTCAAAATTTTTTCACTTTTAATTCAGCACAAGCCTGTCATTTACAGCATCTGTGCTGCCAAACTCTTCAAATTTATGAAGCAGGTCTGCCACCTGAAGATTCTTCTTTTCTTCACCGGATACGTCATAAATAATCTGACCTTCATTCATCATGATAAGTCTGTTTCCATAGGTGATAGCATCCTTCATATTATGAGTAACCATAAGAGCTGTAAGATTATCTTGCTTTATGATCTCATCAGATAGAGTAAGAACCTTTTTGGCAGTCTTTGGGTCAAGAGCTGCTGTGTGCTCGTCAAGAAGGAGGAGCTGAGGTCTCTTGATAGACGCCATAAGAAGTGTTATTGCCTGTCTCTGACCACCGGACAGCAGTCCTACCTTGGAAGTAAGTCTGTTTTCAAGTCCAAGATCAAAGGAAGCGAGGAGTTCTTTGTAATGAGCTCTTTCTGCAGCTGTTATACCACTTGAAAGTCCTCTGCTCTTTCCACGCCTTGCTGCAAGAGCAAGGTTTTCATCAATCTGCATGGTTGCAGCTGTTCCCATCATAGGATCCTGAAAAACTCTTCCGATATAAGCTGCTCTTTTGTGCTCAGGAAGATATGTGATATCCACACCATCAAGAACTATAGAGCCCTCATCAATAGGCCATACACCTGCTATCGCATTTAGTATTGTTGACTTTCCGGCACCATTACCACCAATGACAGTTACAAAGTCACCATCATTAAGAGTAAGGCTCACACCGGAAAGTGCTGTTTTTTCATTTACTGTGCCTTTATTAAAGACTTTAGTTATATTTTTTATCTCTAACATATCAAACCTCTCATCTGTTTCTTTTGCTCTATTTCCTTAGACTAATCTGATCTTTGTAAGACTTAAGTGTTGGTATTGAAAGGAACAACGCAACAATACAAGCACTAAGGAGCTTCAAGAATGATGATGGAAGGCCAAGCTGCAATACTATTGCTATAACAATATAGTAAATAATTGCACCAACAACAGATGTTGCAAGCTTAAAAGCAAAGTTGTGTTTTACACCGAAAATAACTTCACCAATAATAACTGCTGCAAGTCCGATTACAATAGCACCTCTTCCGGCATTTACATCAGCATTGCCCTGATACTGTGCATACAATCCGCCTGAAAAAGCCACGAGACCGTTGGATAATACAAGACCGATTCTGATACATCTGCCTGTGTTGATGCCCTGAGCTCTGGCCATGTTCTGGTTGTCACCAGTAGCTCTGATAGCTGAACCAATCTCTGTTCCAAAGAACAAATAGAGAAGGCCGATTACTACTGCAACTATTATCAGTGTCACAATGATTGTCAGGTTAATAAATCTGATGCTGACAAGAAGATTGTACTTATCAACGCTAATAGCCTGATTGGATTTACCCATTATTGCAAGGTTAATGGAATAAAGCGCCAGCTGTGTCAGAATGCCTGACAGTATTGCAGGTATTTTCAAAAAAGTATGAAGGACACCTGTAACGTAGCCGGCAATCATACCTGCTATGAAAGCAAACACAAGAGCTACAAATACGTTATGACCTGAGAGCATCAGCATAACTGCAACTGCTCCACCGGTACAAAAGCTTCCATCTACTGACAAGTCAGCATAATCCAGTACCTTATATGTTAAATATACTCCTACTGCCATGATTCCCCAGATAAGGCCCTGAGCTATTGAACCTGGCATTGCATTTAATAAAGCTATCATTATATTTTTACTTCCTATTTATTGTTCTATTGCTTCCATTCCTTCAAATACAGACATATCCCATTCAATTGCTTCTGCAATTTCTTTGTTGTATTTCTCTGTGATACCGTCTGATACATAGCTGATAGGTGTTGTAGCAGGATCTGCACCATTTACAAGAATCTCATATGCCATCTCACCAGCTGTGTAGCCCATGTCATAGTAACTGATTGAAAGTGTAGCAATACCACCGTTTGCACACATTCCCTCTTCACCACAGATTACTGGAATCTTAGCAGGTACTGTCTCGTTCTTTACGATTTCAATGTTGCTGGCAAGTGTGTTATCCGTTGGGATATATACACAGTCACAGCTTGCGATCATATTAGTAACTACAGACTGAATCTCATTGGAATCTGCAACTGTATACTCTTTCCATGCAATACCAGCCTCGTCAAGATACTGCTCAGCAAGTTCTGCCTGGAACTGTGAATTTGGTTCAGCGCTACAATATAAAATACCAACCTGTGTAGTATCTGGTGCAACCTTCTGAAGAAGCTCAATCTGCTTATCTACAGGAGCAAGGTCAGAAGCACCTGTAACATTTGAGCCTGGTGCATTGTTATCATCAATAACGCCTGCTGCCTTGTAATCTGTAATAGATGTTCCTACAATAGGAATCTCATTTGTTGCTGCTGCAACTGCCTGAAGTGCTGTTGTAGCATTGGCCATAATAAGATCAGCCTGATCGTTTACAAACTTTGTAGCAATAGTTGCACAGTTTGCTGCTTCACCCTGTGCATTCTGGAAATCAAATTCCACATTGTCGCCGAGCTTGTCCTTAAGAGCCTGTTCAAAACCTTCTGTAGCAAGGTCAAGAGCAGGATGCTCAAGCTGCTGAATAATGGCAACGTGATAAACCTTTCCA
The DNA here is from genome assembly GCA_045646185.1 of Butyrivibrio sp. Classification (GTDB taxonomy): domain Bacteria; phylum Bacillota; class Clostridia; order Lachnospirales; family Lachnospiraceae; genus Butyrivibrio. Next base: position 17,019 of record JAZRKG010000165.1, on the reverse strand, counting down.
TCAGCTGTAGATTCTGTTGTATCAGAGCTTTCTGATGCTGTTGTTTCTGATTGTGTTGTTGAAGTAGTGCTGCAGCCCATGAGTGACAGGACTAAAGCTCCGCTGATCATAGCGGCAAGAATTCTCTTTTTCATATCTTTCCCTCCCAAATAATAACGCTTTAAATCGTTAAAGTATAATAAGAATACTATAACTCATGGCTTAAAAAAAATCAATAAGCGGTAGAGTTTAATGCTCTACCGCTTACTGTGGCTAGTTTATTAGCTTATTCTTTTGAATCACTTATTCTGAACCTCTTCCTCTTCTTCTTCATCTTTTCTTCTCTTGAAGAGTATAAGGAAGAACCATCCAATTGCTGCAACTATTGCTGCGAATCCTCCAGCCTTTGCTGCTGTATTATCAGTCTTTGTCTTTGTTACATCTGTAAGAGCTGCTGCAAGTGCTGTTTCTTCGTCTTCAATTATTGCTGTATCTGAAGATGCATCGCCATCTGCTGTCTCTTCTGTTGTTCTTTCTCTATTTGCTCCAAGAACGCTACCTTCTGTACCATTTCCATCTTCGCTCTGGTTATAAGAATTATCAGAAGCTGTCACTCCTGTTGTCTGACCATTTCTGCCTGCTCCAAGAACTGATCCATCTGCAAGTGCTGTAGCTTCATCTTCTATTGTAACCACTGTAGCTTCTGTGCCATCTCCTGTGATTGTGCTTGTGGTTATTGTGTACTCTGAAGAATCAGTTGTATCATCTGTAGTTGTTCCTGTTGTGTCTGCCACACCAGATTCTGTATCCTGATTATTTGCTGCATCTTCAGCTGCCTTACGGGCTGCTTCTTCAATTGCCTTGAGTTCCTTTACTCTATCAGCTGCTGCTTCTGCAAGACCCTGAGCTTCTTCTGCTTCTTCTGCTGCCTTTTCTGCTGCAAGTGTTGCTGCCTCTGCCTTAGCCTTTGCTTCTTCAAGTCTCTGAAGGAGTGCTGTAAGATTTGATCTGTCAACGTTTGCTGAAAGTTCATCAACAAGATTCTTTGCTTCTTCTGCTTCTGCAACAGCCTTTTCTGCTACTTCCTGGAGCTCTGCTGCAAGATCTGCTTTTTCTGCTGCTGTAGCACTTGCTGTTTCTGCTTCTTCCTTTGCTGCTGCGGCATTTGCAGCTGCTGTATCTGCTGCTTCCTTAGCTGCCTGAGCATCACTAAGAGCTGTCTGTGCTGCTGTCTGAACTGTCTTAAGCTCTACGAGTTCTGACTTAGCTGTTTCAAGATTTGCCTTTGCTGTTTCAAGAGCTGTATTTGCTGCTTCCTTAGCCTCCTTAGCTGCTGTCAATGTGCTTTCAGCTGCTTCTTTATTGTTCTGTGCTGTCTCAAGTTCTGCTGCTGTAGTTTCCTTTGCTTTCTGGGCTGTCTCAAGATTTACTTCTGCTGTGGTCTTAGCTGACTCGGCTGCTGTTAATGCGCTTTCAGCACTTTCTTTTGCAGTTACTGCTGTATCATATGCTGTCTGGGCTGATGTCTTTTCAGTCTCTGCTGTTTCACGAGCTTCTATAGCGTTATCCCAAGCTTCTTTAAGTTTTGCTATTTCAGCATCGTTTGCTTTTTTATCTGCTACTGCTGTTTTATATGCTGTCTTAGCAGTTGTTTCTGCTGTCTGGGCATCAGTTACTTTTGTTTCAGCTGCTATTTTAGCACTTTCTTTTTCTTCAAGAGCTGCTGTAGCATCTTCCAGATCCTTAGTCTTATCCTCTATCTGAGTCTGAAGACCAGAGATGAGATTTTCAAGTGATGAAACTTTTTCAGCCGCTTCATTATATTCATTAAGCTTTGAAGTATAAGTCTCATTTGCTTCATTTGCTGCTGTCTGAGCTGCAGCGTACTCACCTGCTTTCTGATTTGCTGTTGTCTGTGCTGCATTTGCTTTATTAGTTTCCGCATCAACAGCTGCCTGCTTCTGACTAATAGTTGTCTGATCATTTGCTATCTGTTCATTTATGCCATCTAAAGTATCCTGAGCAGAACTTAATGTAGCCTTTGCAGTTTCAAGAGCTGAACGGGCACTTGATGTACTTTGGTTGTATGCATCTACTCCATTTGTGAAATCTTTTTCATCAAATACTTCTGAGCCTTTTCCCTCAAATGTATTTGTGCTTACTGTTGTAGCTGTAAGTCCGACTCTTATCGTTTCTGTACTATTATCATCGTCATCGTCGTAGTTTTTTCCATGATCTCTGTCATGGTCTCTTCCGTGGTCTCCGCCATTACCTCTAAACCAGTCGGCTATTCTCTCCCACCACGACTTGCCATGGCTATGGTTGTTATCACCATGTTCATCATCATCGTCATCAGTAATAGTTAGCTCATAATAATATCCGTTTTCATCTTCTTTAATATTCTCTGTATCTGTATATTGATTTCCATATTCGTCAGTGTAAATAGTATTTGTAGCCAACTTCTTTTGATAAATAAGAATATGATCAGTATCTAAACTATCTACTCCTTCTAATGGACTACTATCTTCAGTTGCGCATACATAATCATAATACTCAGTTATTGTTTCGCCTTCACTATTTTGATATGTCACCTTTACATAGTTGTTTGCGCCGCTATTTTTCTCCCAGTCAGAAAACTCTACAGAGCTTATTGTTTCGTTATTAACTAACTTATTTACATAAAAGTTATATTTGATAAGAAGGTTTGCCAGCTTATCTGCTTCTGTGTAATAGATATTATTATCATAATTAAGGTTATTCTGTCTCTTAGCTTCTGCAAGTACATCCTGAACAAACTTTTGCTGTTCTACTATCTCTGCAAATAATCCTTCTAATGTAATATCTGAAACATTGTCAAAAGCATTCTGTGCAGTAATTACTGCATCATTAGCTTCATTAACTGCGCCTTGAGCTGTAGTCTGTGCCTGAGTATGCTTTCCAGCTTCAAGCTGTGCCTGTGCAAGCTCTGCTTCTGCTTCCTGCTTGTCTTTCTGTGCCTGTACAAGTGCTAATGCGGCTGCTTCGCTATCTTTCTGAGCCTGCGTAAGAACTCCATCTGCAGCTTCCTTATCTTTCAGAGCCTGTGCAAGTGTTTCATCTGCTGCCTCCTTATTAGTCTTAGCTGCCTCAAGATTGGATTCTGCAGTCGCCTTATCTTCCTGAGCCTTTGCAAGATCTGACTCTATGCCGTTCTTATTAGATTTCGCTGTATCATAGGCTGTTGTAGCTGCTTCGAGTTCGCTATTTGCAGCTTCAAGAGCTGCCTTTGCTTCATCCCAGGTATCCTTAAGGGTCTGAAGCTGCTCATCTGTCAAACCAGCATTTACAGCATCTTCATATGCTTTCTTAGCAGCTGCTTCAGCTTCTGTCTTTGTAGTTACATTATCAGTCGCTGTCTTGAGATTATTCTCAGCCTCTGTTAAAGCTGTAGTTGCTGATGTAAGTTCATCTGTTGCATTTGTTATAGCTTTATTTGCTGCTGCGAGTGCTTCTTCAGCTTCTTCTACCTTTTTTGCTGCTGCTGCGTCATTTGCCTTTGCTGTATTAAACGCTTTATCTGCTGTATTCTTTTCAGACTGTGCTGTCTCCAGTGCCTGAGCTGCTGCCTCGGCAGTTTCAGTTTTAGTAGTTACTTCAGTTTCAAGCTTTGCAATTTCATTTTCTTTGTTTGTTACATTAGCTGTTGCTGCGTCAACTGTCGCCTGTGCTGTTTCAAGTGCTGTCTTTGCATTTGCAGCTGCTGTGTTTGCTTCCTCTTCTGCCGTCTGTGCTGCTGCAAGTTTTTCTGCAGCGTCTGCTGCTGCCGTCTCTGCTGCTGTCTTAAGACTATTTACTGCTTCAAGAGCTTCCTTAGCCTTCTGAAGAGCATCCTGAGCATCATCTCTTCCTTCTTCAAGTGCTGCTTCTGCTTCCTCTTCTGCAGCGTCTGCTGCTGCAAGTGCTGCTTCATATGCTGCCTGTGCTTCTAAAGCTATCTGGTTTGCTGCTTCAGCATCAGCCTTTGCTACCTCAGCATTTTCTGCTGCATCATCTGCTGCTGCCTGTGCTACTGTAGCTGCAAGCTGTGCTGTTTCGCTATCAGTTGCATTTTGAGCTTCTTCATTGGCCTCAGCTGCTGCTTCAAGAGCCATTGAAGTTGCATCTGCTGACATTGTTGCTGAGTCTGCTGCGCCAGAAGCATCTACTATTTTTTCTTCAACTGTCTGTGCTGCGGTGTCTATATCTGTCTGTGCCTGATCGATTATATCCTGCGCTTCACTAATTGATTCATTAGTTGCGATTGAACTATGTGCTGAATCTCTTGCATCTTCTTTTATTTCTTCTATTGTTTCAGATGCATTTTCACTTGTCTGTGCCAAAGCTTCTTCACTTGCTGCTGCCTGTTCTACCACTTCAGTTGCAGCTTCCTGTGCTACTGAAACCTGTTCAGCTGCTGCATCCATTGCCTGTGAAGAATCGTTCTGAGCGCTTTCACTTGACTCCTGCTGTGATGAAACTTCGTTATTATCATTATTGTCATTTCCCAGAAGGTCATCTTCGGCTGCCAGAGAAGTAATAGGAGTTGTTGCCATAACAGCTGATAAGCCGATTGCTATAGCACTAATGATTTTCTTGTTTACCAGATTATTTCTCTTCATATTGTTTCTCCTTTTCTATTAAATAAAAGCGAACCTCAGTGTTTTTGCTACTTGAATCAAGTTTTATATTCATTTTGTGATTTTAATATATCAAACCAAAATCATAGAAATCATCATAAAAACAATTATTTTTATTATTAATATTTTCTTTATTATCTGTTTATATTTTGACTTTTATGATAAAAAAAGTGCTTAGAAGATTCTTTGATTATCTTCTAAGCACTTTTTATTATTCCGATTTCTTTTTTTCCAACGCTTGATCTATTATCTTAATAAGTTCAAGACCACTTCTAAAATGCAGCTTTTCATTTTCGCCTGTTACCCAGGTAATTTCTCCCTGCCAGCTTGAATTTTGTGAATGTCTTATATCAATAACAAAGGTTTCATTACCACTTAGTTCCTCACTAGCCTCTTTTCCCATATTATTCTCCAACTATTCTGTCAAACAGATACTCTAATACATCCTCAGTGAATTTTCTGGCATTTACACCAATTATATAAGTGCCATCTTCATTTTCAACCTGACGAATAACATCTGCATACATTATCATGGTCTCAGCAACTATAATTACATCTTTTCCCACGAGATTAGGAATGTCAGCACCTGCAATAAGTCCCATTCCAAGAGGGCTTACATTATCGGTCTGAACATAATATCTGGTCTGTGTATCACAGTCTACAAGAACACTTTTAGTAGGATAACTGACACGGTTAATTTTTCTGCGATCTTCCATAATTACTCTCCTTTGTAATCATAATTCCGGCAGCTTTGCTATTGATGCCGCACTGCAGTTAATAGTAACTTTATATCCTATTGTTTCCTTTATTTTTTTGACAATACGTGCTGCTACAACGTCAGCGCCTTCATAAGGAGAACCGGTAAGCAGAATCAGATATTGGGAATCGCTGTATTTGCAATATGCATCTCCAAATCGCAAAGAAATTCTGATAATCTCTTTTAACTCATCGGACCTTAATTTCAGCTTTTCTCTGTTGGCAATAGGTTTTCCATTATAATCTGTTAGTGTACACAGCATCACGTATATCGACTGGCCCGAACGCTCCATGGTACGGGATAATAAGTGGTAACAGTCTACAAACCCTGGATATGAACAAAAGTATGCTCCGCTCCTTTCAGTTCTTAGAGAAATCATTTCCTCCTGAATGTCAGAAAGCCTTTTCTCACCGGTACTTAAGTGATCCGTCATTCTGTTATAACAGTCAGTAAGTTTTTCTGTAGGCTGTATTCCAAGCTCTTCCTTATAGTAGCGCACAGTTTTGTCATACAGATCATACGCATCCTTGTACATTTCCCTGCATACAAGTGAATCAATCTGCCCCGCCTGCCAGTCATCTGCCGGATAAATACTGGCTGCCCTTTCATAAATGCTATACATCTTTGGATAATTTTTTTGTTCTTTATAATAATTACCCAGCCAGTTTATAACCTTCTCATAGCGCTTATGAAGAAGTGCACTGTCAGTAATGACCTGAACCTCTCCGGCGTTTTCAGGTAAAAGCTCGCCCAAATACAGATTGAAAGCTTCAGTATAAAATTTTAATTTTTCCTCTGTGTCTGATGCCTTTTCAGCTTTGCCAAAAGCTTTTATAAAAAGTGCTACATCAGTAATAATCTCAGTTTTCTCATCAATCATGAACATGGAATCTTTTTTGACAACATATTCATAATCAGGAAGTCCTGACTTTACCATCTGCTTGCGCATTTGATAAAAAAGGTTGTTTATACTGTTACTGAGATTGGTCAAAAGCTCTCTGTCAGTATAAATACGGCTTATAAGCTGCCCCTTTGAAATTCCTCTGTCGCCTGCAAGCCAGACAATCTGAAGCACTTTTATGAATTTGGCAGATTTGTTTCTTCCAAGAACGACTTCCTTACCGTCCCATGTAATAGAAAAGCCTCCAAGCATTCTGACATGTAAAGTAATCTCCGCCATTATTAGAACCTCTATACTATATTTTATGCTCTAATAGACGTTTTAGCAATAACTCTTTACCCTCCAAAGTCTGTATATTTTTTCATAAAAATAATCCTCCCTTGTGCTATAGATAAAGTTTTTACTTACTCACTATAGCCCAAAGAAGGATTATTATAAATTGCAAATATGCATAATTAGAGCGGTTTATCTGGTTAAACTGTTTTAGCATGCAGATTTTTTTATATATTCTTCAATAAAATCTACACACCGTTCCCTTCCAATCCTTGCTGAATTTAGCATAAAGTCATAGTTATCTGGGTTTTTCCAATCTTTTCCTGTGTAGTATTTATAGTAATCAGCACGATACTTATTCGTTTTTACTACCAGCCGTTCTGCTTCAGAAACTGAAATATTCATCTTTTCTGCTACTGAATACGCACATACATTATTCGGTGCATCAATAAAAAATCTATACACATATTTTAAATCACCTAAAACAACATCTGCACATTTTCCAACTATAATACAAGATTTTGTCAAAGCAAGTTCTCTTATTATGCCTGCCTGAATATTGAATAAACTATCATCTGATTCAAATTGTTCACTTGATGGATGTATTTCATATTTGTATGGAACTCCTTTTAATTTTTTTATAATAGTTCCTCGCAATTTTTCATTTACTTCATAAAAAAGCGCTTTATTTAATCCACTAGCCTCTGAAGCCATATCAAGTATTTCATCTTCATAGCAAGGTATGCCTAGTCTTCTACCTAGTTCGACACCAATTGCCTTCCCTCCACTTCCAAAATCTCTGGCTATTGTAATAATAATTTTCTTCTCCATATTTTTAATCCTCATCAATTGTTAATTCATGCTGATTTTTTATTGTTTTTGCGATATTCACTTGGAGTTAATCCATATTGAGACTTAAAGACTTTACTTAAATATTTGCTGTCATAATATGCAACGTTTTCTGCTATTGTCGCGATATTGTCATCGTTATAAATAAGTTCTTTTGCAACATATTTCATTTTGACCTGACAAACAAACTCCGTTACAGACAATCCCATAGAATTACTAAAAATGCGGCTAAGATATGAAGCATTTATTTTAAATTGTTCTGCTATATCGCTTATAGAAATTTTTGTTAAAAAATTGCTTAATATATACGTAACTACATCATTTACCAATTTACTTTTATTCTCTGGATAACATAATTGATAAAAGGAAATAATTTGATCTATGTACTCATTCAGACATTGTTTAATACTATTAATATCATTTGCCTTTAAAATCATTTTTGTTACATAATCTCTTGGCATTACTATGTGCAACACTACTGATTCATGTAAACTTATGTAGTCACTGATATAATTAACAACTTTAACAAATCTTTCCTTTACTAATTCAAAATCATTTTCTGCATTAGTTAATATTATTTTCTCAACTCTTCTTACAAATTCAGTATTTGTCATACTATCCACATAACTTCGGTTTGTAAGTTTTTGACATAAGTTAATGCATTCATTATTAAGAGATCTTTCTATTCTGTCTTTTTCCTTAAGTGCAACTCTTTTAAGAACCTCTGATATGTCTTCAATGTTTACTGGTTTGACAATTACATCAAAAAATCCAGCAATAAATAAGTCTCTAATATTCTTGTATCCTGCAGTTTTAGTTATTGCAACAACATGTTTTACTATATTTGTAGATTCGACATACTTCATTATCTCTAAATAGCTAAAAACTTTCTGATCTAAATCACAAAAAAGTACATCTATATTTCTCTTAATAGATAAATCTTGCTGCTTTAAACTATCCACATTAACATATATAACATCGATATTATTATTTGCACGAGCCACAGCCAACAACTTTTTATGTATTATGTCATTATCACCCAGTACACCGCATAACATGGTAATTCCTCCATTGTGACTTCAAATTACACCGCCAGATATTGTCTGATAATATCATCTGATAATTCATCAATTTTTCCTTCAGAAACAACCGTGCCCTTTTGAATAATGATATAGTCAGATGCAATCTTTTGAGCAAATTTCAAATTTTGCTCAACAATAACCAAAGTGATTCCCATCTCGATTCTTATTTTTTCCAAAATATTTCCTATATCAGCAATGACATTAGGTTGGATTCCTTCTGTTGGTTCATCTAAAAGAAGAATTTTAGGTCTGCTCATTAAAGCTCTTGCTATTGCCAGCTGTTGCTGCTGCCCACCAGAAAGGACTCCGCCCTTTCTTTTTAAATGAACTCTTAATGCTGGAAAATACTGCAGAACCTCACGTTTTCTTTCTTCAAGATTATTGGTATGTGCGTATCCGCCTAGTTCCAGATTTTCTTCTACAGTTAAGTCAGCAATTATTTCTCTCCCCTGGGGAACATAAGCAATTCCTTTCCTCGAACGCTCATGTGGCATATTTTTAGTAATATCCGTTTCATTAATAGTTATCTTTCCATCATCCAAAGGTAAAATTCCTATTATGCTTTTTAAGAGGGTTGTTTTTCCCACCCCATTTCTTCCCAATATTGCCAGTTTCTGCCCCTCAGATATGTTAATACTTATCCCATTAAGTATTTTACTTTTTCCATAACCCGCTTGGATTCCTTCTACTACTAACATCAAAATCCCTCCCCATTTTCATCCTGAAGATAAACTCGTATGACTTCAGGATTATTCTTTATTTCTTGAAAGGTGCCGCTGGCAATGACTTTTCCTTGATGCAATACAGTCACATAATCTGCTATCTGTTCAACAAAATCCATATCATGCTCTATCACTATAAGTGTATGTTCTTTTGCAAGCTCCCTAACTAATTCTCCAGTTTTATATGTTTCAATATCTGTCATCCCAGCAGCAGGTTCATCTAATATAATCAACTTAGGTGACTGTGCAATAACCATACCTATTTCCAGCCACTGTCTCTGTCCATGTGATAATTCACTAGCTGCATAATCTCTATAATCTGATAGTCTTACAAGTTCGAGAATTTCTTCTATTTTATTTTTTATATTATTTGTCCGTTTATATAGAAAAGCTTCTCCAATCCTGGTAAACCCCTTTAAGGCAATTTCAATATTTTCATACACTGTCATATTATCGAAGACATTTGGGCCTTGGAATTTCCGTCCTATATTGAAATCACTTGCGATTTGGCCCGCATCTTTTCCAGCAATATTAGTCCCTTCAAATATCACTTTTCCTTCGGAAGGCTTTGTCTTTCCTGTAATTAGATCCATCAAAGTACTCTTCCCTGCACCATTGGGACCAATAATTACATGTACTTGGCCTTCTGTAATTGTTAAATTAACATCATTTACTGCAACAAATCCCGAAAAGGACACTTTGAGATTTTTTAATTCCAAAAGTGCATTATTATTCATATGATCCCTGCCTCCTTTTCGTGTTCTCTGCCTAAATCAGTTATTTGGACTAAACCGCTCTTAGTACTATTTTTTTTGTTATTTTGCTTTAACATAACTAATAGTTGTCCAATTAATCCGTTTGGAACAAAAAATATTATCGCAAGCAATATTACACCTATTATCAGTTGCCAATATGATGCGAAATGTTCTGATAAAATACTTTGTGCCCAATTAACAAGTAATGTACCACATACAGCACCAGTCAAATTTCCTCGTCCCCCAACTGCAATCCAGACTATAACTGAAGTAGATACTGCAACTCCAATATCTTCAGTAGTAATAGTTCCAGTTGCCGGAGCATATAATACACCTGATAATCCAGCAATCGCACCTGATATAACAAAAATAAGATTCTTATATTTGCTAATGTTATATCCCAAGAAGCCGAGTCGGTTCTCATTATCCCTTATAGCCGTTGCAACCTTTCCTACTCTGCTGTTTGTTAACCAAAGACAAAATAAAAAAACAATTACAGCTACGACTAATACCAAATAGTAATATTGTATTTTTGAAAGCTGATCGCTATTTCCTATTGAGAATCTCTTAATTCCCTGTAAGCCGTTAAAGCCGTTTGTGTATCGTTGCATATTTATAATAAAATCTTTAAACATAGAAGCTAAAGCTAACGTGATAATTGTAAAAAAAACTCCTGTAACTTTACTTGTAAAAATAAAACTTCCCAGCAAATAAGCAACAAATGCTGGCAATAGTATTCCTAGTATAATTGCTACAATAGGGTTTTTAAGTGGCATATAAAACCAAGGAATACTTTCAATCCCCTCTCTTGTCATAAATGAAGGCACGCCATTTTGCAGCTGATAGCAAAGTCCTATCATGTATCCACCTATCCCAAATAAGACTGCATGTCCCATACTTAAAAGTCCAGTGTATCCCCATAATAAATCAAGCGCTATTGCTAAAATAGCAAAGCATACATACCTGGCCATCATCTCTACCCTAAATTCTTTAACTAATAAAGGAAAGATTATCAGAAAAATCAACAATACTATATCTATATAGCGCTCTGCTTTTAAATGAAGCTTCCTAAATAGAGAATTTTTCATGTCTATTACCTCCTCTCCTTATGAAACAGTCCCTCAGGCTTAAACCTAACTAAAACAATTACAATAAGGAAAATAATTATTTTAGCCCAGGTTTCATTGGTTGCTCCGGCCAAAATAGTTCTTCCTTCACCAATAATAATAGAAGATACTAATGTTCCTATCATAGACTCAACGCCACCCATAACAACTGTCATAAAGGTATCAGTTAAATAGACCGTACCCATTGAGTAGGAAACCCCTGTTACAGGAGCTAATATGCATCCAGCTATACCTGCCAGACCAGCTCCATAAGCAAACGTAAAAGTATCAATCTGTGAAGTTTTAATCCCCAAACATTCTGTCATTGCTCTATTCTGCGTGATTGCGGAGGCTTTCTTACCGAATTTTGTCTTTTTAAACATGATTATTGTTACAAAGAGTAGAAAAAATGCCATCCCAATAACAAACAAATTATATGCAGGAACTGCAACTCCATTTATCATAAATGTACCTGAAATTGGCATATCAACATTCTGTGATAATGGCCAGATCAATCTTGCTATTTCTTTTAGAATTAAGCCTAAAGCATAAGTAGCAAGAACTGTTTCTGTTGGTTTTGAGTACAATTTTTTTACAATCAAGATTTCAGTTGCAGCGCCAAATAAAGCTGTTACAATGAAGCAAAAAATAATCGTTATGTAAAAAGGCAGATGAAGATACTGTGTCGCTATTAGTGCACTAAAGCCTCCTATCATAATCATTTCACCATGTGCCATATTAATAACTTTCATTAATCCAAAAATAATAAGTAGCCCCAATGATGCTATTACCAATATAGCTGCCTGATTCGCTCCATTCGCTATTTGAGATATAAAAGTAGTCATAACGTGTACCTCTGTTTCTTATTATTTGAAATTAGCGCATATTACTATGCGCTAATTTCCATTTTGCTTACTGCGGATAACATACAGGGTCGTCCCAATCAGGCATAAAATTATTGTCGGCATACTCAGGATATATCGCTGATGGCCATGGCTCAGGTCTGATTGATGTTTCTGATGAATAAATAATTTCAAAACTTCCATCATGAATCTGTGCAAATCTTGAATAAACCCAAGTACAATGATTATAATCGTCTACTTTAATATCTCCCTGCGGTGCGCTTAACTCCAATCCACTAAAAGCATCTATAAGAGCATCTGTATCATATGGATCTTCAACTTTTTCCAGAGCCTCTTTTAAAAGATAACAGCTGGCATATGCAGACTCAGTTAAAACAGTAACTACTGTTCCATCATCAAATTTGCTGTTATATTTTTCTACGAATTCATTTGATGCCTCTGTATCTAATGATGAAAAATACGGCATCGAAGCGTAATGACCTTCCCCATATTCTGCTCCAATAGCCTGCAGATTACTTTCATCTATACCAATAGAGCAAATTGGTACTTCTTCAGCGCTAAGGCCATACTGTCCATAATTTTTAAAAAATGATGTATTGGAATCGCCTGTTACTGCTGAATAAACAACTTCTGCACCTGACTCTTTTATTTTTGTACAAATTGTTGAAAAATCAGTATCTCCAAGTGGAACATATTCTTCTCCGACAACTTCACCTCCATACATCTCAACAAGCTCTTTTGCTTGATTTATACATGTCTTAGGGAAGACATAGTCAGAGCCAACCATAAAGACTTTTTTTCCGAGATTTTCCAAAATCCATGGAATAAACTCAGTTGCCTGCTGATTAGGCATGCAGCCAACATAGATAACATTAGGATGAACTTCTTCGCCTTCTGTATAAGTTGGATAAATGAGTAATGAATTATCATCTTTTAAAGTAGATAAAGTTGCCTGTCTGCTGGCAGAAGTGTAACATCCAATTGTGGCTACAACTTCATCCTGTTCAATGAGTTTCTTGATTTTACTGGTTGCTGTTGCCGGATCCGAGGCATAATCTTCATGAATATATTCAATTAATTTTCCATTTATACCACCGTTCTCATTTATTTCGTCGAAAGCCATAATACATGCATTTGTCATTGTTTTTTCAACAAGAGCTGTGGTTCCGCTCTCTGAAAACAAAAGACCAACTTTGATAGTATCTGAATTATCAGCAGAGGTTCTACTGTCAGTACTACAAGCAGTCATTTGAATTAAGACAATCGTTACAATAAGTATTTCAGCAATTTTTCTCCATAATAAACATTTTTTCATAATCATTTTCCTCCCTAGCTAAAAAATGCGGTCACTTCTTTATTAGAAAGTCACCGCATCTTCGCCGCTTATTATATTAAGCTTATTTAATTATTCTTCAAAAGGAATCCCTTCAATTGGTGCCCATTTTACTCCTGGCATTTTTCTCGTTAAATCTTCAACTTTTTTCTGAGTTCCAACAGGATCAGTTACCCAATTTTTATAAAACTCGAATGGGCATTCAGCTGCACCAAATCGTTCCTCCTTAGAATTGATTGTTCCTGTATATCCTCTATGAAGCATCTTATATAAATGATTCTGTGACTGCCAATTTTCTCTAGCATCCCTGATAGCGCTAACAGAGAGCTGAGCATACTGATAACTATTTTCCTCTGTTCCGCAAGCTCCAAGAACCCTGCCATCAAAACCGCAAATCTGAGAATGACCAAAATAAGAGTAAACTCCATCATTTCCTGTAGCATTAGAAACTGCAGCATATACATTATTGCACCATGCCATTACTGGTAGCAGATTATTTTCCTGCTGATTAGCCGGATACATATATCCCTGACATCTAATTACCAGTTCTGCGCCTCTCATTGCACAATCTCTCCATATCTCAGGATAGTTACCATCATCACAAATAATCAAACTCACCTTCATTCCCTTAGGGCCATCAGATACATATGTCCTGTCTCCTGGATACCATCCCTCGATAGGAGTCCATGGTGTAATTTTCCTATATTTCTGAACAATTTCGCCTTTATCATTAATAAGAATGAGTGTGTTGTAAGGTACCTTATTAGGATGTTCTTCATGTCTTTCACCTGTCAGTGAAAAAACTCCCCATACCTTATTGTCGATACATGCTTTCTTGAAAATCGCAACCTCTTCACCATCAGTAGTACATGCATTTTCCATCATTTCATTGAAGTCATACATAATACCATGTGTACTGTATTCTGGAAAAACAACTAAATCAAGTCCTGGAATACCTGTTTTTAATCCTTTGATATAATCACTAATTTTGTAGCAGTTTTCAATAATCTGCTCCTTAGTATGAAGTCGTGGCATTTTCCAGTTAACCACTGCAATTCCTACATTGTCTCTGCTAGATGAAATATCTCCGTGTGTCATAAAACCATCCTCCTTTTGATTACAGCAAACAAAGGCGCATTGCTTATAAGCAATACGCCTTTGTATTTGTTTTCCGCTGTGTTTTTGTTAACCATATAATAATTACAAACAATAGATTTAGCAAGGTGGTATTTTTTTTCTAAAAAGAGTAAAAAAATGACTTTTAACTATATTTGCAAATGTTTTTTTGATATTTTTTGTTATTTTTCAGTTTTTCTTAGGCATTTCGCACATTTTATGTTATGTAGCCTGAAAAATATCAGCAATTTTGTATACGATAATACAATAATACGCTACTTGTTCTTTATCTGGTCTCCTGAATATAGATGTTTACTCTGCTCTGTATGATAGAAGCCACTTCTTCTGGACTCTTCTGGCCTGAGAAATATGCTCCTGCCTCTTCTGAAATAATTTCATAAATCTTATTATCTGCCACTTTTGCAACTTTTGCTGTATTTAAAAGAGTTCTATAAATATCTGCCTCTTCGTCCGTTACAGGATGATATGTGTATTCCCAATCATCATAGCCAATACTTCCGGCTCCCTGAATAATTTTCTCGCCATTATCATCTAAAACATAATCGCCGTTCTCATCAGTTACATATTCTACCTTTTGTGCCTTTGCTATCTGCTTTTCAACCTCAGACTTAAGAGGTGACACCCCAAATCTATACTGATCAGAATCAACATCTGTAATTGAGGACTCTATAAATGCCCATGCTCCGTCCTTAACCTCTGATTTAGTAGTAATTCCAAAGAGTCCGTAAGGCTGAAGATATGTACCACTTCCATCACTTGAAGGGAATCCAATAAAATTACACTCGTCGTTAAAATATGCCTGATATTCCTGAATAGACTCCGGTTCCATAATATATGCATCTGCCAGCATAACCTTGCCATTTCTTATCTTGGTAGCAGTCGATGTCCCATCCTCGTTGTCCCAATCATATTCTGTTGGAAAAGTGTTAGCAAACTTAAGCGCTGATATAAAATCATCTGATTCAAAATTACAGGTTCCATTTACTTCATCAATATAATTATCCTGATCGTAGGATACCAGAATCTGTAGCATAGCATCTTTTGTAGCATATTCTATGGCTGCTTTGCCAGAAGCTGCAACAGCCTCCATCATTTCTTTTACAGTCCAGCCAGATTCACTTCCAACTTCATCTACACTTCCCACTAAAGTTAATATGTATAAGTTATTAGGAATTGCTACCAGCTTACCATCATAGGTATACCCAGTCACAACGCTATCTAAAAGATCGTTACTGCTGATTATTTCAGAAGCAGAAATATATTCATTCAAATCTGCAAGTAAGCCTTTTTGTGCCAATGAGCTAACGCTCATGGAACTAAGATCAATAATATCAGGACAAGAATCTGACAGTATGTCATTATTCATTGCGGTAAGCGCATCCTGATAGCTTGTCTCTGATGCATCAGTTATATTGTAATAAGTTTTGATGCTGATATGATATTCTGGATGTTCCTTGTTGAACTTTACTGCAGCAGTTGTGATTGTTGAATCGTTGTACAGTGTGCCGAGTACTATTTCCTCTCGCTGTGCCACTTCTGACTTTTTAACCTTTTTTATCTGAACAACATTTGTCTCATTAGTGTCCCAGTCATCTACTAATGCATAATAGCTATCTTCCCCCGCAGAAGAAATCGCAGACACATACATACCATTTATATCACAGGATAGCCAATCAAAAACCTGTGTAAATTCATTGCCTTTCACATCAGTAATAAACAGCTTGTCTGAGCTTGATATCATAAAGAAGTCAGCACCATAGGCTTCCATGGCTGTTCCATCATCAATTTCCAAAAAGCCTGAAGTGGCGTTTATCTTCTGAGCTGCAACATCAATAGCTCCAATCTTAAATCCATAGTTGTCGCCTTCAGAACTGCTGTATAAGATATACATTGTTCCATCTTCTGACAGGCCGCTGGCGTGTATCCAGGAAACATCATTTGAATACTTAATGCTGGCCTGTTTCTGACAGTTCTGATCAAATACTTCTACTGAAGATTCATTTCTGATAAAAATTGTGCCATTATCATTCAGATGAAGTGCTTGCGGATATTCATCACCATTATATATATCTGAGAGATTTGCTCTATTTATCTCAGTTCCGTTACTATCATAGCTGATAAGCGTTGTATAAGCGTTATCCCCGTCCTCATCATATTCCTGCATAAGTGCAGCAAAGCTTCCATCTCCCGATACATCATAGTATTGAAGATAGCCATTATCACTAATATCAACAGGAAGCTTCTCTGATGAGCCATCTATTATGGATGTTTTGATAAGGCTACTGGAACCAGTCTCGCCCGAATAATCATTGTTGTAGTAGTAAAGGTAATCTCCCTTTAATTTGAATGCAGTATTATATCCACTTTCTGAATCTGCAATATCCACATCCAGATACTCTGCGACATAGGTATATCCATCATCGGTTGATGCTGTAGACTGACCTGAGTTCTCCGAATCAGAATCTTTGGAACAGCCTGTCATGGACACTATAACCATGGATACTGTCAGAACTGTTGTTACCAATCTGGAATAAAACTTTTTTCCTCTCATATTCTCCCTCTTTTCATACGAATTGTGCCCCTAAATAACTACTGTACTATCTATAC
>JAZRKG010000164.1:0-37007 GCA_045646185.1 Butyrivibrio sp. | reverse complement strand
AATTTATCAGGTGAAGATATTAGAGAAGGATTAACATCTATAATATCTGTAAAGGTTGAAGAACCACAGTTTGAAGGTCAGACAAAACAAAAGCTTGGAAATTCTGAAGCAAGAGGAGCAGTTGCAAGTATAGTAACAGAGCAGCTCACATACTTCCTTGAGCAGAATCCTCAGGTTGCAAAGCTTATTCTTGATAAAGCAATACTTGCACAAAGAGCAAGAGATGCAGCAAGAAAGGCAAGAGATCTTACAAGAAGAAAGTCAGCACTGGATGGACTTGGACTTCCAGGAAAGCTTGCAGATTGTTCAGACAAAGATCCTAAGAACTGTGAAATATTCATCGTAGAGGGAGACTCTGCGGGAGGTTCTGCAAAAGAAGCTAGAAGCCGTGCAACTCAGGCAATTTTGCCACTTAGAGGTAAAATACTAAATGTTGAAAAAGCACGTCTTGATAGAATATATGGCAATGCTGAAATTAGAGCCATGATTACAGCTTTTGGTACAGGAATACATGATGACTTTGATATTGAAAAACTCAGATATGACAAAATCATTATTATGACTGATGCCGACGTAGATGGAGCTCATATTGCAACTCTTATGTTAACATTCCTATATAGATTCATGCCTGAGCTTATTAAGACAGGACATGTATATCTTGCTCAGCCACCTTTGTACAAGCTTGAAAAGAATAAAAAGGTTTGGTATGCCTACAGTGATGAAGAACTTAACAAGATTCTTTCAGATGTTGGTAGAGATCAGAACAATAAGATTCAGCGATATAAGGGACTTGGTGAAATGGATCCGGAACAGCTTTGGGAAACAACAATGGATCCAGAGCGAAGAGTGTTACTCAGAGTAAATATGGATGAAGAAACTGAATCAGATGTAGATGTAACATTTACTACTCTTATGGGTGATAAAGTTGAACCTAGAAGAGAATTCATTGAAAAGAATGCAAAGTTTGTTAAAAATCTAGATATCTGATAAATGAGAGTGGAGTAAAATGGCTGATAATAATAACAACGATCAGAACCAGAACCTGCCTGATGATATTTTTGATGAGCAGGTGGTTAGTGACCGAATTCATGAAGTAGATTTACAAAAAACAATGGAAACATCTTATATTGATTACGCAATGAGCGTAATTGCAGCAAGAGCGATTCCAGATGTAAGAGACGGATTAAAACCAGTTCAGAGAAGAGTTCTTTTCTCTATGATAGAACTGAATAATGGACCAGATAAGCCTCATCGTAAATGTGCCCGTATCGTTGGTGATACAATGGGTAAATATCACCCACATGGTGATAGCTCAATTTACGGAGCATTGGTAAATATGGCTCAGCCATGGTCCATGAGATACTGTCTGGTTGATGGACATGGAAATTTTGGTTCAGTTGATGGCGATGGCGCAGCTGCTATGCGATACACTGAGGCAAGGTTATCAAAAATTTCAATGGAAATGACTGCTGATATCAACAAAGATACAGTAGACTTTGTTCCAAACTTTGATGAAACAGAAAAAGAACCGACTGTTCTTCCAAGTAGATTTCCTAACCTGCTTGTAAATGGTACAACAGGTATTGCGGTAGGTATGGCTACAAACATACCACCTCACAATCTTAGAGAAGTCATTAGTGCAGTAACTAAGATGATAGATAACAAGATTGAAGAAGATAGAGAAACAGAGATTGAAGAACTGTTACCTATAGTAAAAGCTCCTGATTTCCCTACAGGTGGTATTATCCTTGGAACAAGAGGAGCTGAGGAAGCATACAGAACTGGACGAGGCAAAGTAATTGTCAGAGCCGTAACTAACATTGAGGATATGGGCAATGGCAAAAGCAGAATCGTAATAACAGAGCTTCCATATCTTGTAAATAAAGCAAATCTTATTTCTAAGATAGCTGAACTTGTAAAATTAAAGAAAATTGATGGAATAACAGCACTAAGAGATGAGACAAGCCGAGAAGGTATGAGAGTAGTAATTGAGCTTAGACATGATGTTAATCCAAATGTTATGCTCAATAAATTATACAAGCATACCCAGTTACAGGATTCCTTTGGAATCATAATGCTTGCACTTGTAAACAATGAACCAAAGGTACTTAGCTTAAAAGATACTTTAAAATATTACATACAGCATCAGGAAGAGGTTGTAACAAGAAGAACTCAGTTTGACCTAAACAAAGCTGAGGAAAGAGATCATATTTTACAAGGCTTGCTGATAGCACTTGATAATATTGATGAAGTAATAAAGATAGTTAGAGGAAGTGCTACAGTTGCGATTGCAAAAGAGCAATTGATGGCAAGATTCGGACTAACCGATGTTCAGGCTCAGGCAATTGTAGATATGCGTCTGAGAACTCTTACAGGTTTGGAAAGAGACAAGCTTGAAGAAGAACATCAGGAGCTTCTGAATAAGATCAAAGAATTAAAAGCAATACTTGCAGATAAGAAGGTTCTTCTTGGAGTAATCAAAACAGAAATTACTCAGATAGCTGATAAATATGGTGATGAAAGAAGAACAAAGATAGGAATAGATGATTCTGATATTGAAGCAGAGGATTTGATTCCTAATGAAAACACAGTAGTTGCTATGACAAGTCTTGGTTATATAAAGAGAATGTCAATAGACAACTTCAAGACACAAAATCGTGGCGGACGTGGAATAAAAGGCATGTCTACAATAGAGAATGATTATATTGAAGACTTGCTAATGACCACAACTCATAATTACATTATGTTCTTTACCAATATGGGACGTGTGTATAGATTAAAAACATACCAGATTCCAGAAGGTTCAAGAACATCCAGAGGAACGGCGATTGTAAACCTTTTACAACTAAATCCAGGTGAAAAGATAACTGCTACAATTCCAATAAAGGAATTTGAAGAAGAGAAATGTCTATTCATGGTTACCAAAAAAGGTACAGTTAAGAAAACACCGGTATTGGAATTTGCTAATGTTCGTAAGAATGGTTTGACAGCGATCAACCTTAAGGAGGATGATGAGCTAATTGAAGTCAAGACGACCACTAAGGATTCCGAGATATTCCTAGTTACCAGGAATGGTATGTGCATTCGTTTTCAGGAAACGGATGTCAGATCAACCGGACGTACTTCAATGGGTGTAAGAGGAATGATGCTTGATGATGGTGATGAAATCATTGGCATGCAGAAGAACACTCAGGGAAGTTCACTGCTCATTGTATCTGAAAGAGGTTACGGTAAGAGAACCAATATTAATGAATTTAAGATACAGAAACGTGGTGGAAAAGGCGTAAAGTGTTACAATATAATGGAGAAGACTGGAAATGTACTTGGAGTCAAGGCAGTAAATGATGATCATGAAATCATGATGATTACAAGTGCCGGAGTACTTATACAGCTTCGCATGGAAGATATTTCGATTCATGGAAGAATTACTTCCGGAGTTAAGATGATAAATCTTGATGAAGGAGTAACAGTAGCCAAAATTGCAAAAGTCAGAGAAAAAGTCTCAAATGATGATCAGGAATTTGATGAATTAGAAGATGCTATGGAAGAGATAGAAGAAGATAGCAAAGAGATAGATTCTGTTGATGAAGACAATTTCGATGATGACAATTTAGAAGAAACACAAGAAGACGTATCTGATGATGGGGAAGAAGTGTAATGAGAATAGGCCTACTTGTTTCTGAGTTACAAGATGAAGCTGTGAGAAAGATTTGCTACGGAGCAGATTTTGCAGCAAAAAAATATGACATTAGTTTATCCATATTACCAGGAAGCTATTTGCCTGGTAATATGAAAACTAAGAGTGAGCAAAAATATGACTATCAGAATCAAGCATTATTCAACTATATTTCAGAAAAAGAATTTGATCTGCTTATAGTTGATATTGAAAAAATAGGTAAAAACACTACTATCCTAAAAAAGGATGAACTCTTAAAAAGCTTTGGTGAAATACCTTTATTAACAATGTCTGAAGAAGAAGGTTTTACCAATGTAAATCTATATGAAAATATAACTCATGAACAGCAGGGATTTCTTGCTGTTCATGACGCTATATATTATGTCAATAATAAAGAACTCCCGGAACAAATAGAATTAAAAGATATTAAGATACCAGAAATAGCACTGGATAAAAATGCAGTAGCTAAGGCTGTTAGTTTTGATACAAAACTTTTACATGCAGAACACAGAGATGATAATACTTATAGAAAAATAGCAGAATATGCCATTGAAAGCGGTATTATAAATTTAGGTGTTTGTTTATTTGATGAGCCAATAATAAACACAATAAAAGAAAAATGGACATTACCAGAATCTATTAAAGAAAAAGTAAGCGTACTTAAAGGACAATCAGATTCTGAAGGCGAGAATGAGATTGCTCCTTATTCCATATTCAGAAAATGTGAATCAAAGAGTAATAAGACAACAATATCAAAAGTGATATATGTTGAAGATAAACAATATGGAATAATAACCTACGATTATAATCCTTTATATGCAAGCATCTTTTATGAAATCATTACTAATATGATTTTCAGTGCAATAAGGATAAATAATCTGACAGATAAAAACGAATTATTGCAAAGAGACCTTGATGAAAGCAGGGAAGAACTGGCAAGAGATGGATCAGTACTTGATCACATTGGAGATACTGATTATCTGACAGGACTTTTAAACAGAAGAGGATTCTTTGATAAAGCATATGAAGCCATGAAAAACAAATATGTTCCTGGAACATATGTAGTTGTTGCATATATAGACATGGCTTCAATAAAAAATATAAATGAAATGTTTGGACATGAAGAAGGAGACAGAGCTGTAAAGCGTGTTGCTGCAATACTGACAGAAGTATTTGGAGATGTTAGTATATATGGCCGAATAAGAGGCGATGAATTTGCAGTATTACACGTAACAGATGATGAATCCAAGGCTGAAAAATTTAAATTACTTATGTCTGAGCAAAATGCCAGACTAATGACAGAATCTGGCAGATATCTAAATCATTTGCAGTTCTCTATATGTGAGTTCAGCTATGAAGATAATATGTCACTTAGGGAAATGCTAAAGGAAACAGATAATAATTTAAAGAAAATGAAAAAAATACAGATTAATAAATAACAATAAAAAAGACAAAATATATCAATTGACAAACAAATTTAAAACTCTTATACTTTAAACCAATAAAGTAAACCGAAGACAAGGAAATAGTAGGTATTGAAGCCTTTTCAGAGAGCTGCCGGATGGTGCGAGGTAGCATTGCAACAGTATTGAATGGGCCTTGGAGGGTGGCTTGAAATCGAAAGAGAGTAGATGCCAACGGGAACTGTTCCGTTATCAAGACAGATACGTATGATAGTACGTAAAGAGTGGGTATGAAAATACCAATTAGGGTGGTACCGCAGAAGCTAATGATTATATAGCCTTTGTCCCTAGCAGAACAAGCTAAGGACAAAGGTTTTTTTATTGCTTAGAAGTCATAAGAAACTTGTCCAAAGCAAAACAAAATAAGCATTGGAGGAAGGAAAATGATTAAAGAAGCAATTAACAAAGTAATTAAAGGTGAAGATCTGGACTACGAAACTCAAAAAGCTGTATTCGAAGAAATAATGACAGGAGAAGCCACACAGGCTCAGATGGCAAGCTTTTTGACAGCACTGAGACTTAAAGGCGAAACAGTAGAAGAAATAACTGCAAGCGCAGAAGTAATGAGAGAAAAAGGAATAAAGATAAATCCAACCAGAGACGTAATGGATATCGTAGGAACTGGTGGAGATGAAGTAGGAACCTTTAATATCTCAACAACATCAGCTTTCGTAGTAGCTGCTGCTGGAGTACCAGTTGCAAAGCACGGTAATAGAAGTGTCTCTTCTAAAAGTGGTGCAGCAGATGTATTAGAAAGCCTTGGAGCAAATATTTCTATAACTCCTGAACAGGCAGAAGAAGTTCTTTCAGAAGTAGGAATAAGCTTTTTGTTTGCACAGACATATCACTCATCCATGCGATTTGCAGGACCAGTAAGAAAAGAAATTGGAATAAGGACTATTTTTAACATATTGGGACCTCTTGCAAACCCTGCTGCAGCAAAGATGCAGCTTATGGGAGTTTATGATAAAAATCTCACCGAGCCACTAGCACACGTTCTTTCAAACCTTGGAGTTACAAGAGGCGTTACAGTATGTGGAAGTGATGGACTTGATGAAATTACATTAACTGGTCCAACAAAAGTGTGTGAAATAAGAGAAGGAACAATAAAATCCTATGAAATCACACCGGAAGAATATGGATTTGAAAGATGTGAGTTAAAAGACCTCATTGGTGGTACTCCAGAAGAAAATGCTCAGATTACAAGAGATATCCTCAGTGGAAAAGAGACTGGTCCAAAAAGAGATGTTGTAATCTTTAATGCAGCAATTGCAATATATCTTGGAATTGATGGAACAACCATTGAAGATAGTATAAAGATTGCAAAAGAAGTAATCGATAACGGAAAAGCACTTGAAAAACTGGATTCTTTTGTAGCTATGACACAGAGCTTTGTTGAAGAAAAGGCCATTTAATACAGGAGCAGATATGATATTAGATGACTTGGTTGAAGCAACAAAGAAAAGAATTGAAAAAGAAAAACTTGAAATAAGCCCTGAAGAAATGAAAGCAAAAGCTATTGCTCTTTATGAAAAAGAAAAATCTGGTGATACAGATAGTTTTCCTTTTGAAAAAGCACTAAGGGGAGATGAAATCTCTTTTATCTGCGAAGTAAAAAAAGCATCGCCTTCAAAAGGAGTAATCGCAGAAGCATTTCCTTATTTAGAAATAGCCAGAGAATATGAAGAAGCAGGAGCAAATGCAATATCCGTACTTACTGAAACAGATTATTTTCTTGGAAATATAAATTACCTTAGAGAAATAAAAGAAAGCGGGATTCAAATTCCCCTTTTAAGAAAAGACTTCACAATAGATGAGTATATGATATATCAGGCAAAGGTATATGGAGCATCAGCAATATTACTTATATGTGCAATACTATCAGAAAATACATTAAAGGAATTTCTGAAAATTGCAGACAGCATAGGGCTTTCTGCAATAGTCGAAGCGCATGATGAAAAAGAAGTAGAAATGGCAAAAAGATGTGGAGCCAGAATAATCGGTGTTAATAATAGGAATCTAAAAGACTTCAAGGTAGATGTAAACAACAGCATTAGTTTAAGAAAACTGATACCTGAAGAGAGCAAAATCCTATTTGTTGCAGAGAGCGGAATTAAGGGTTCAGAAGATATAAAAAAATTAAAGGATGAAAAAGTAGATGCAGTGCTTATTGGAGAAACTCTAATGAGAGCATCAAATAAAAAAGCTATGCTTGATGAATTAAAAGGCAAGGCATAAAAAGGAGCATAAATGATTAAAGTAAAGCTATGTGGAATAAAAACAGCAGAGGACACGGAAATAGTTAACTGCTTTAAGCCAGATTACGCAGGAATTATTTTTTATCCAAAGAGTAAAAGATACGTAACTGATGCTGATGCAGGAAAATTAAGAAACGAACTGGATAAGACAATACCTGTTGTAGGGGTATTTGTGGATGATGAAATAAGCCACATAGCTGATCTTTATAATGCAGGAATCATACAGGTAATACAATTACATGGTAATGAGGATGCTGAATATATAAGCAGACTTAGAACTTCACTACCCAAAAAAAGTACAACACAAATGTCAATCATGGAAGATTTTGGAGAAAGAGTACCAATAATAAAGGCAGTAAGAGTTAAAGATGGAACAGAAATAAAGCCAGCAGAAGAAACTGACTGTGACATGCTCTTATTAGACAATTACGATCCTAACTTGGCAGGAGGCACAGGAGAAAGATTTGATTTAAGTCTTATACCAAAAATAAATAAGCCATTCTTTGTAGCTGGTGGAATAGATGCTGATAATGTAAAAGAAGTGCTTACACAATCGGTTCCATATGGAATAGACGTTAGTTCCAGCATAGAAACAGATGGACATAAGGACTGGAAAAAAGTAGAAAAATTAATGCTTGTAATGGAGCAGTACAGATAAAGGAGAATTGATATGCAGGAAGCGGTAAACGGAAGATTCGGTGAATATGGTGGACAGTATATTCCTGAAACACTAATGAATGCAGTACAGGAGCTTGAAGAAGCATATAACAAATATAAAAATGATCCTGAGTTCAAAAGAGAATTTAAAGACCTTCTTGTGAACTATGCAGGGAGACCTTCACTCTTATACGAAGCCAAAAAGATGACAGAAGATTTAGGTGGAGCAAAAATTTATCTTAAAAGAGAAGATCTAAATCATACAGGCGCACACAAAATCAATAACTGTTTGGGTCAGTGTCTTTTAGCAAAAAAGATGGGCAAGAAAAGAGTTATTGCTGAAACAGGAGCTGGACAGCATGGCGTAGCAACAGCAACAGTAGCAGCACTAATGGGACTTGAATGTGAAATATTTATGGGGAAAATAGATACAGAACGTCAGGCTCTCAATGTTTATAGAATGAAACTTCTTGGTGCAAAAGTAAATGCAATTGAAACAGGAACACAGACACTAAAAGACGCTGTAAACGCAGCCATGAAGGAATGGACTAACAGGATAGAAGATACACATTATGTACTTGGCTCAGTAATGGGACCACATCCATTCCCAACAATCGTTAGAGATTTTCAGAAAATGATTGGAGAAGAAATCAAAGAACAGATTTTTGCAAAAGAAGGAAGATTACCAGATGCAGTACTTGCTTGTGTTGGTGGCGGTTCTAATGCAATCGGAACTTTCTATGATTTTATAGATGATAAAAATGTAAGACTTATTGGATGTGAAGCAGCTGGAGAAGGAGCAGATACGCCAAGAACTGCAGCAACAATGGCTACAGGAACAATGGGTATTTTCCATGGAATGAAATCAATTTTCTGCCAAGATAAATATGGTCAGATTGCTCCAGTATACTCAATATCTGCAGGACTGGATTATCCGGGAGTTGGACCTGAGCATGCGTATCTGGCTGATATAGGAAGAGCTGAATATGTACCAGTAACTGATACAGAAGCAGTAGAAGCTTTTGAATACCTTTCAAGAACAGAAGGAATAATACCAGCAATTGAAAGTTCACACGCAATTGCCTATGCAATGAAGCTTGCTCCACAGATGAGAAAAGACCAGATTATGGTTGTAACAGTATCCGGAAGAGGAGACAAAGACGTAGCGGCAATAGCAAGATACAGAGGCGAAGATATTCACGATTGATAAGAAAGAGGGAAGATACAATGAATAAAGTAGAAATCAAAGATGCATTTCAAAATGGAAAAGCAATGATAGCCTTTGTTACAGGCGGTGACCCAGATATAGAAACAACAGAAAAGCTTTTACCAGCAATGGAAGAAGCAGGAGCAGATCTTATTGAAATTGGAATTCCTTTTTCAGATCCAATAGCAGAAGGACCAGTTATACAGGAAGCTAATGAAAGAGCACTTTCAAAGGGCTGCACTACAGACCATCTTTTTGATATGGTAAAAAGAGTCAGAGAAAGCGGTAAGGTAACAGTACCTATCGTATATTTAACGTACGCGAATCCAATATACACATATGGCAAAGAAAAATTCATGTCTAAGTGCCAGGAATGTGGAGTAAATGGAATTATTGTTCCTGATGT
The DNA here is from genome assembly GCA_045646185.1 of Butyrivibrio sp. GTDB lineage: Bacteria > Bacillota > Clostridia > Lachnospirales > Lachnospiraceae > Butyrivibrio. Next base: position 27,340 of record JAZRKG010000164.1, on the reverse strand, counting down.
TCCATTTGAAGAAAAGAATGAATTCCTTGAAGAAGCTGAAGCACATAACGTAGCCATTATTTCAATGATAGCACCAACTTCAGAAGAAAGAATAATAAAAATAGCAAAACAGGCAAAAGGCTTTTTGTATGTTGTATCCTCACTTGGAGTTACAGGTGTTAGGAAAAACATCACAACTAACATTGATTCCATGATAGAACTTGTCAGAAAAGCATCTGATATACCAACTGCAGTAGGTTTTGGAATATCAACTCCTGAACAGGCCTCCGAAATGGCACAAAAGTCAGATGGTGCAATAATTGGTTCTGCAATAGTAAAAATTGTAGGTGAATATGGAAGAGATTGCATTCCACATGTACAGGAATATATCAGAACAATAAATGATGCAATAAAATCAAATGATATAGTAGAAAAAGTAAGCTAAAATAAAAACCTGATTGGATATAATATTCAATCAGGTTTTTTTAGTCAAAGATTTAAATCAATCAATAATAAGACCTACAGGACAATGATCTGAGCCCATAATATCAGCGTAAATTACTGCATCTTTAAGTTTATCTTTTAAAGAATCAGAGGTTACAAAATAGTCGATACGCCAACCTGCATTCTTTTCTCTTGCATGGAATCTGTAGGACCACCAGGAATAAGCACCCTCTTTATCGGGATAGAAATTACGGTAAGTATCAATCATATCAGCTGCTAAAACAGCATCGAACTTTGAACGCTCTTCATCAGTAAAACCAGCATGCCCGCGATTAGTTTTTGGATTTTTTAAATCGATTTCCTTGTGGGCAACGTTTAAATCACCGCAATAAATAACAGGCTTTTTCTCTTCAAGCTTCTTTACATAAGCAAGAAAATCATCTTCCCATCTGCAACGATATTCAAGCCTTGATAAATCCTCTTTTGCATTAGGAACATATACTGTAATCAGGTAATACTCAGGATATTCCAAAGTAATAACTCGACCTTCATGATCATGCTCATCAATACCGAGACCGTAATATACAGAAAGAGGTTCCTCTTTTGTAAAAATAGCAGTGCCGGAATAACCTTTTTTATCAGCATAATTCCAATACTGATGGTAACCAGGCAGATCCAGTTCAATCTGACCTTCCTGAAGCTTTGTCTCTTGTATACCAATTGCATCAGGCTGCTCCTTTTCAATAAAATCCATAAATGTGCCTTTAGAAACACAGGCACGTAATCCATTAACATTCCAGGAAATAAACTTTTTTGACATAACATCCTCCCATAAAATTATTCAGATACTATTTCATAAGTCAAAAGATCTTGTTTTTCATAAGGAACAATAAGCTCATTTACGATTGTATCTACAAAATCAGACATATTATCAAGAACTTCTTCATAATTATCAAGAGTGAGCTGGTCGTTACCGGCAGCCATTTCTTCACACATAAACTGATTGATTTCAGGAGAAAAATGAAGAGAATCTAAATATAACTCTAAATTAGTGATTATATCTTCATTGTCTTGAAAATAATAAATTTCAACATTGTCATAAGCTAAAAGAGCTTTGATTGTTTCTTTTTCATTATAAATTACAGCATCACTTTCTCCATTACGATAGGAACCATCCCACCATAACATGGAATAAGGAGGAAAAAAGAACTTGAACTGTGTATCAGGATGCTCAGAAACCATAGTTGTTAAAAGATTAATATTTCCCTCTAATTCAGTCTGATATACATCTTCAGCCATCATCTCTGAAACATTAATAGGCCTAAAATAAAGACCAAGGGCACTTGCTGAATTAAAAACTTTCCACTGAGCCCAATTGTAAGATAACGCATCATCATAGCCATTTAAATTTTGGGCAAGCATATAAGGAATCTTAGATAATAATACATCCTTATTAAACAAATACTGATAATCATTAAAAGGATTAGTATCATAAAGATACATAGGACATCCGGTTGATTCAAAAGTTGTTTCAGTAGAGCCTGATAGCGAAGAAGGATCAATATTATAAAAAACATAGTCCAAATCGTGATTTTCATAACTGATATCCAGCAGATAGCATAAATCAGCAGTTGCACCGTAGCTTCTTGTTGCCTTAATAGTAGTGCATCCGAAAGCTTCATCATACCAGGTATTATTATTATTTTCTGTAACAGAAGATCCAACGATTAAAGCGTTATAATCAAAGTTTCTAAGTGTTCCAATGCATTGATATTCCTTATCATTAAGAACTGCTGTAAGTCCAAACCAGGGCTTATGATAGTGATAGAATGGGTCAAAAACATAAACAATACCGCCAATTAGAATTAATAATGCAAGAACAAATATAAAAAAATTTTTTATAAATTTAATACTATTAGAAAACATGAAACCTCTTATAAATACACGTAATTATAATCAAAATATCACAATAAGAATTATATCTTGTAAAGACAGTTAACTCAAACGTATTTAAAAGAAATCATATTTATTTCGCAATTACAAAGGAATTACATGTACATTTTTATCTGAAAAAAACCTATTTTAAGTAGATACGTTATGCTAATATTGTAAAGTCAAAAAGTTTTTTGGAGGAAAATGGGGATGGATAATACATATATGAATAATCAGGTACAGTATAATCAAGGCTATCAGCAGCCAATGAATAATCAGATGCAGTACAATCAAGGTTATCAGCAGCTAATGAATAATCAGATGCAGTACAATCAAGGCTATCAACAGCCGATGAATAATCAGATGCAGTACAATCAAGGTTATCAACAGCCGATGAATAATCAGATGCAATTCAATCAATATTACCAGCAAGGCTCGATGGCAAAAGACCAGTTTATAAAGCTTCCACATCTTAAAAAAGAAAATACAACAGCATTATCGGCATCAATATTGTGCTATGCTGTTGCTGCTTTAGAGTTGTTACTGGTGTTTATGGGAGAGTATCCAGGCACAGTAATAATCGACGTAATACTGGTAGCAGCATTAGGACTTATTATACATTTAACAAAAAGCTTTGCAGCATCAATCGTATTGCTTATTTATGGTATTATTAATGTGATCTATTATATAGCAGTCTACGGTAGATTAGGCGGATGGCTGATATTCATAGTAGGAATTATGGCGGTAATAGCTACAGGAAAAATAAATAAATCCTGGAAAATGTATAAGGAAAACGGAATAATATTATAAATAAAAACAAAGGCAACCTTGAAGAAAAATAATTTCTACTCGGTTGCCTTTAAATATGATAATATAGAGCAAAATGAATGATTTTCATCAATACAACAGTAATAAGGGATAAAAATGCTTTTTAATTCATTTTCTTTTATATTATTATTTTTACCAATCACACTAATAGGTTGGTTTTTATTAAATAAGCTTGAAAACAAAAGCTTTGCAGATATCTTTATTATCGCAATGTCTTTGTTTTTCTATAGCAGATTTGGCGTAAATATAATGTTGATAATGTGCGCAAGTATAGTAGTTAACTACGTTATCAGTGCTGCAATGAATCAATTTAATGCCAGAGCTAAAGTAAGAGCTTTAAAAATAATAGGTATCATTGTAAATTTAGCCTTTTTATTTTATTTCAAATATTATGATTTCTTTGTCGGAAGCGTAGTGGAAGCACTGGGAATGAATTATAAGTCCGCACAAATAATAATGCCAATTGGAATAAGCTTCTATACCTTTCAACAGATGTCCTATATTATCGACAGAGGGAGAGGAGAAGCAGAGCATTATTCTCTAATTGACTATGCTCTTTATGTAACATTTTTTCCAAAGCTTATAGAAGGACCAATTGCTTTCCACGAAGAAATATTATCTCAGTTTAAATCTCCTGAAAAAAGAAAAATTAATCCGGAAAACTTTCAAAAGGGTATTATCCTTTTTGTTCTGGGATTATCAAAAAAAGTACTATTGGCAGATAATTTAAGTCTTGTAGTTAACTATGGATTTGAGCAGACATTTTACCTGGATACACTGACGGTAATAGCAGTGATGCTTGCCTATACTTTCCAGATATACTTTGACTTTAGTGGATATTGCGATATGGCAAGCGGCATTGCATTTATGATGAATATCGAATTGCCAATAAACTTTAATTCGCCATATAAAGCAGCTACGGTAAAAGAATTGTGGCAGAGATGGCATATGACACTTTCCAGATTCTTTGTTAAATATGTTTATATTCCACTTGGCGGTAGTAGAAAAGGTAAGGCAAGAACAGTATTAAATGTACTGATAGTATTTGTCCTTAGCGGCTTGTGGCATGGAGCAGGCTGGACATATATATGCTGGGGACTCATGCAGGGCTTGTTAGTTGTATGGGACGATATTGGAATAGTTGCTGTAGAAGGTAGTAACAAAGGCAAGTATCTATTTAGAGATAAGCCTTTAATAAAAGTTCCCAAAATTATAGGACAGGTTTTTACATTTACATTTTTTGTTATTTCGCTGTTTTTCTTTGGAGCGAGTGACATGACCTATGCAATAGGAATGTTTAAAAGACTATTTTACTTTACATACCCGGGATTTTTGACAAGAACTGCCTCTCAATTAGACCTGGCAGAGAACTATGTTTTATCTCAGATAATCTCAATGGTAGCACCAAGCTTTGAAAATGCTTTATACATAGCAACATTGATTATTTTGCTTGCAATATGCTTTTTTGTTAACACTAGGAAAAATGCCTATGAAATTGCAACAAGCGCTAAGGTTACCAAAAAATTCACCTTTGGGCTGGCAGTACTATTTATTTGGTCATTTATTTCTCTATCGCAGGTAAGTACATTCATATACTTCCAGTTTTAACTTAAAAACAAACGCGTCACCTCAGTATTATTAAAAGAGATGACGCGTATTTTTTATGGATTAATATTATTTCTTTGTAAATCTGATTACATTCCAGCTCTTCTTTGGAAGTACGGAAGTAAGCTTTCCTTTTTCGAGCTTTGTACCATTATAAGGAACAGGCTTAACATTATTAGGGTTTTCCTCAGTGTTAACTGCCTTAAGATCATCATGAGTACAAAGAATATGTTCTTCAAGCTCATATCCAGCAAACTGACGAAGATCCATATTAAGCTCAATATCTTCTTCAAGATTTTTGTTAACAGCAAATACTGTAAGTGAACCACTTTCTTCATCAAGAATAGCAACAGAATCAACAAATGGAGCATCGCCGTGCTTGGATTCATAAGTGTCAACTTTTACAACTGTATTTAAAGCTGTACCTCTGCCATATACTGAAGCATGCATGTATGGATAAAAAATAGTCTGTCTCCATGCACCTGTATCAGAAGTCATAATAGGTGCAATAACATTTACAAGCTGAGCCAGGCAGGCAATCTTTACACGATCAGCGTGTCGCAGAAGAGTGATCAGCATGCTACCAACCAAAAGCAGGTCCTCAAAATTATAAACATCTTCAAGCTGATGAGGATGCTGTACCCATTTTTCAAGCTTTTTATCCTGCTCATTTGAATGATACCAGACATTCCATTCGTCAAAAGAAAGATTGATAGTCTTTTTACTTCTCTTTATAGCCTTTACGTAGTCACATACAGAAAGAACCTGAGTGATAAACTGGTCCATAGCAACAGAATTAGCAAGGAAGTTAGGTGTATCATCTTCCTGATTTCCATAATATTGGTGCAGTGATAGGTAATCTGTTGTGTCATAGCTGCAGTCAAGAACAGTAGCTTCCCACTCTCCAAAAGTTGGCATTGTAAGAGCAGAAGAACCGCAGGCAACAGTTTCAATTGTTGGATCAACCAGCTTCATGATCTTACCAGCACGGGCTGCAAGCATACCGTATTCAGCAGCAGTACGGTGACCCATCTGCCAAGGACCATCCATTTCGTTACCAAGACACCACAGCTTAATGTTATGTGGGTCTTTTACGCCGTGTTTAATACGTAAATCACTATAATAAGTACCACTCTTAATATTGCAGTACTCAACAATATTCTTGGCATCATCTATTCCTCTTGTGCCAAGGTTTACAGCATACATTGGCTCTGTACCAACCTTTTTTGCCCATGACATAAATTCATTAAGACCAAACTCATTTGTTTCAACAACACCCCATGCGAGTTCAATCTTTTTAGGACGATCCTTAACAGGACCTACGCCATCCTCCCAATTATAAGCAGAAACAAAGTTTCCACCAGGATAGCGAACAATAGGAACATTGATTTCTTTTATCAGTTCCATAACGTCTTTTCTAAGGCCATTTTTATCTGCAAACTTATTGCCAGGCTGATATATACCTTCGTAAACAGCACGGCCAAGATGCTCAATAAAAGAACCATAGATTCTCTTATCAACCTCACCAACTACAAAGTTAGGGTCGATAATTATTTGTGCTTTCTTAAGTTTTTTTGCCATAATTTTAAATACCTCTTAAATATTTTTGATTTATGTAAAATTTTACTCTATATATGACTAAAAAGAAATAGAAAAACTAAATAAAAGTAGGGGAAAAATATAGATATTAAAAAACTATAAAGTGAATTTAAATTTTACAAATATGTTACAATTAAAGGTAGAGTTGTTTTAAAATAGCGAAATAATAGATTTTATTAGGAGCAGATATGAGTAAAAAAGGCAATGTGTTTTTTATGGGCATTTTTTCAACACTAGTAGGTGGCTTGTTTATTGGAGATAAGCTCTATAAAATGGCTGCTGTACCAAAGCTTCATGAGCCGGATGAACAACATAGCAATGAGATGATACAAAGTGGAAGACTTTGGGTTAGAAATAATCAGGATAAAAAAGACATATACCTTGATTCACTAGATAAATTACGTCTTCACGCTTCATATATTTCGGCAAAAGAGGAATCTCATAAGTATGCTATTTGCATACATGGAATAAATGATAATTGTGAATACATGGGAGCCTACGCAAAGCATTACCAGGAAAAAGGATTCAACACTCTTTTACCTGATCTTAGGGGACATGGAAAGAGCGAAGGTGGCTATGCCGGATATGGTGTCCAGGATAGATATGATATAATGCAGTGGATATATTGGATAATCAAAAGAGATAAAGATGCCAAGATAGTGCTTCATGGAGTATCAATGGGTGCTGCTACAGTTCTTATGACAACAGGAGAGCATCTTCCGGAAAATGTAATAGCTGCAGTAGAAGATAGCAGCTACACAACAGTAAGGCAGCAGTTTGCAGATGTATATCATATGCTCAAAGGTTCTATTTTTCCTGCATCTATTTTGCTTTGGATCATCCGACTTGAAATAAAGGCAAGAGCTGATTATGATATCAATGATGGCAACTGTATTCAGGCCGCAAAAAGATCAAAAACTCCAACACTATTCATACACGGGGATAGCGACAAATTTATAAATCCAAAGATGTGTAAAGAACTTTTCGAAGCATCGACAGTTGACAAAGAATATTGTACAATAATCGGTGCTGACCACATTGAAGGCATACATGTGGATACAGAGAAGTATTGGGCAAAAATAGATACATTTATTAGTAAACAGGTGGGTAGAAATGATTTATAAGACAAAAGGCACATGCTCAACTCAGATAGAAATTGAGCTTGAAGGAGCAGAACACACTATAAAAAGTGTTAAATTTACAAGTGGCTGCAATGGCAATTTGCAGGGAATTTCCAAGCTTGTAGAAGGCATGAAGGCAGAAGATGCAATAGAAAGACTTAGAGGAATCAAATGTGGTTTCAAAAATACTTCTTGTCCTGACCAGTTATCCTATGCTTTAGAAGAAGCAGTTAAACAGGCTGTTTGATCAATACATTTTTTATTTAATAAGAGGAATAGAAAAAGTAAAGAGGGTAGTTAAAAGTGAGTAAGAAAATAGTTCTAACTGGTGGAGGCTCAGCAGGTCACGTAACACCAAATATAGCTCTTATTCCAGCACTAAAGAAAAAGGGTTATGACATTTATTATATCGGTTCCTACAATGGTATTGAAAAAAGACTCATTGCAGATTATGGCATCCCATATTACGGAATTGCAACCGGCAAGCTTCGCAGATACTTTGATGCCAAGAATTTTTCAGATCCATTTAGAGTAATGAAAGGATTTGGAGAAGCAAAAAAAATTCTTAAAGAAATCCAGCCAGATGTAGTTTTTTCAAAGGGCGGATTTGTAAGTGTTCCAGTTGTAAAGGCAGCAAAGGCATGCAAAATACCATTTGTACTTCATGAGTCCGATATGACACCTGGACTTGCCAATAAACTCTGTATACCAGGGGCTACAAAGGTATGCTGTAACTTCCCAGAGACAATAGAGAAGCTTCCTGCAGATAAAGCTGTACTTACAGGTACTCCAATCAGGGAAGAACTGATGCAGGGAAAAGCTGAAGATGGCAAAAAGCTGTGCGGTTTTACAGATGACAAGTCAGTACTTATGATAATCGGTGGAAGCCTTGGCGCACAGTCAGTTAATGAGACTGTAAGATATGCCCTTCCTCGTTTGTTGCCAGATTTTAACGTTGTTCATATTTGTGGAAAAGAAAAAATGGACAATTTAAAGTTGTCAGTTCCAGGATATAAGCAGTTCGAATATGTAAAAGAAGATCTAAAAGACATTTTTGCAATGGCTGATGTAGTAGTATCAAGAGCAGGCGCAAACTCAATATGTGAGCTGCTAGCTCTTCGTAAGCCAAATATTCTGATTCCACTGTCAACAAAATCAAGCCGCGGAGATCAGATATTAAATGCAGAATCATTCAAGAAACAAGGCTTCAGTATTGTCATTGATAATGACGAGCTTGATGAGGATATTCTTGTTGAGAGTGTATTCGATATGTATGAGAATAAAGATAAGTTTATTGAAAACATGGTAAAAAATAGCCAGGAAAGTGCTACTAATACTATTGTTGATGTAATAGAGAAGATTGTTAACAAATAATTGTTTAAAAGTAAGGAGGTCCTAGGATGGATTTAATACCTAGTTTTACAGTGGATCATACAAAAATTGTTCCAGGAATTTTTATCAGCAGAGTAGACACTGTTGGTGGCGGAATGGTGACAACATATGATATAAGAGTCACAAAGCCAAATAGAGAGCCTGCAGTTGATGTTGCAGCTATGCACTCTCTTGAGCACATAATTGCTACATTCCTTAGAAATGATCCGGATTGGAAAGAAGAGATTGTATATTGGGGCCCAATGGGATGTCTTACAGGCTTCTATCTTATCCTTAAAGGAAATCGTGCACCAAAAGAGATATTCGATCTCTTATTAAGAGCATTTAAGTCAGTTGAGAATGCTACAGATGTTCCAGGAGCTGGTCCAGAAAACTGCGGAAACTGTGCAATGCATAATCTTGCAATGGCTAAGTGGTATGCAGAAAGATTTGCAAGCTATCTGGAAGAGAATAAAGACAACAATCTTATCTTCGAATATCCTCAGACATCAAGATTAGTAACAGATGACGGTCGTCAGTTCTTTGATTCATAAGTAATAATAACGGTCATCGCCCAAATATAGGCGATGACCGTTTTTTAGTTAGGATAAAACTCTTTTATTCTATCGTATTCTTCGTCAGTTATTTCCAGGACAGTTCCATGTTTGAAACCATAAGGGAATGAAAAAGACTCATCAGCCCTTACAAATTTACCTGTAGAAATATCCTCGGATACAAAAGGAACGTACCCCTGTTTATCTTTTTCACAACCATAAAAATCAAGCATGAGGCAGACCCTGCCGTCTGATAATCTAAAGCTTGTTGGTGCTTCATACTGCCCATCTTCAAGTTTATTCATCTCTTCATCAAATTCATATACTCTCTCGTAAGGACCGGTAAGATTCTGACTCTTAACAAGATAAATATGAGCAGGATTAAAGTCACTCTTTAAGAATAAATAGTACCAGCCATCCTGTTCAAAGATATTCGAATCAATAATGCCAGTATCTTCTTTGTCTATTAAAAAATGAGGTCCATTAAAGGTTTTAAAATCCTTTGTTTTAGCATAATAAATGCTCATGAACTTTTCATTATGATCAGGATTAAATGAAGACCAATGAACCATATAGTCATCATTGTTTTTGTCATAGATAATATCAGGTGCCCAGGCACAGCCAAAAGAATCTGGAACCATCTTTACAAGTTCCTGATCAGACCAGTGGACCAGGTCCTCCGATTCCCATTTAGCCAGGTACTTGCTGCCTTCGTGGTTAACAACATTCCAGGAATCTCTGTATTTTGTTTTAAAATAATTAGCAAGACCAAGATCTGTAGCAAGGATAACAAACTTACCATCCTTGGTTCTTGTAATAGTATGGTCTCGAACGCCTTCATCCCCAAGATGGCTTGTAAGAACAGGATTACCACCATTTACCTGCTCCCAGTCGAAACCATTTTTAGAAAGAGCAAAATAAATCTGCTCCCCATCAGGTGTAAATTTTTCTTTGAAATGTACAAATAAATACGCTCCCATTTCGCCTCCCAAAACGTAAAAATATAGAAATAAAATACCCTTTTATATTGTTGCACTATATAAATAAAGGCGCAAGAGAATATTGTAAAATATTTTAGTTTTATTCAAAATTCAAGTTTTTTTGGCAAAAAAATAAGTGGGAAATCTAAAATAAAAATAGAAATCCCACTTATATCAAAATCGATTATTCAATTATCCGAAATATCTATCAAGAAGACCCTTGAAAGCCTTGCCATGTCTTGCTTCATCTCTTGCCATTTCATGAACAGTATCATGAATTGCATCAAGATCAAGAGCTTTAGCGCGCTTAGCAAGATCCACCTTACCAGCAGTAGCACCATTCTCGGCATCTACACGCATCTGAAGATTCTTTTTAGTAGAATCAGTAAGGACTTCACCTAACAGTTCAGCAAACTTGGCAGCATGCTCTGCCTCTTCCCAGGCAGCCTTAGCATAGTAATCACCAACCTCTGGATAACCTTCTCTGTAGGCCTGGCGGCTCATTGCAAGATACATACCTACTTCTGAACACTCGCCGTTAAAGTTTGAACGTAAATCCTCGATAATATCCTCTGGAGCACCCTTGGCAACGCCAACAACATGTTCTGCAGCCCAAACAAGATCATCAGCCTGCTGAGTGAACTTATCTGAAGATACATGACAAACAGGACATTCCTGTGGAGGCTGATCTCCCTCATGTACATAACCACAAACCTGACATACCCATTTCATAAATAAATCTCCTTTCCTGTGCCATTGCACACACAAGGCTAAAAGCCCTGTAAAAATAAACTTTTAGAAATAGTCATCCTTGCCGATTAACTATTTTCTGATTCTGCCAGACAATTTTCGCAAGTACCATAAAAATAGAACTTGTGGAAATCAACTTTGCCATGTATATGCCTGGCTGCTACCTCATCAATGTCGTTCATATTATCCATATCCAGATCATAAATTTGACCACATCTGTTACACACAAAATGATTATGCTCGGCAGTAACCGGGTCAAAATGTTCTGCTCCATCGCCAACACTTAGTCGCTGAATTTCCCCCAGTTCTGACAAAAGCATCAAATTGCGGTATACAGTACCAAGACTGATATTAGGACAATCATTTTTTACACCATGATATACGACATCGGCTGTGGGATGATCCTTTCTGTCCTTTAAAAACTCATAAATCATCTCACGCTGTTTACTATATTTTAAAGACATATATAGTACCCTCATAGAAAATAGTAATTATTACTAATATTATCTTAACATACCCCAAAATATTGTAAATACACTTTATAAAAAATTTATAATCGCAACTAAATTGTGTTAATTTATGTTATACTTTTTAATAAAGAGGTGAATGCCATGACAATAGTAGAAACTAAAATCAAAAGTTTATATCCTACCCTTGCTAAATCAGAGCAAAAGGCAGCAGACTATTGCCTGAAACATCGCGATGATATATTTAATTTTCCTTTATCTGAATTGGCAAAACGTTCAGGAACCAGTGAAGGCGCATGGATGCGTTTTTTTAAATCCTTGGATTATTCTGGTTTAAAGGAATTTAAGAAAGAACTATATACAGAGGTAAAAGACGGAGGTGAAAATAAAAATCCGCCAAAGATTGTTTTTAAAGAGGTTGAAGAATATACTTCAATTCAGTCTATTGCAGATAATATTTTTGCTACCAGTGTCCAGGCCATTCAGACAACATATAGACTATTTGATGAAGGTAGCTTTAATGATGCGGTTACAAGAATAGTAAATGCAAAGCAAATAAATATATATGCTGTTGGTTCTTCAACTATCGCGGCAGGAGACCTTTTTGCCAAGTTTCAAAAGCTTGCATACCATGTGACCTACAATTCAGACACACACATGTCCATTATGACTGCATCGCAGATGACAGAAAATGATGTAGCTATTATAATTAGTGATAATGGCAGAACGCCAGAGATTGTAGAGATTTGTAATATGGTAAAAGAAAGAGGCGCAGAGATTATAGCTATTACGAAGCTGGGGAATACACCACTTTCACAAATGGCAAAGGATGTACTCTTTACAACATCGCCAGAGATAGATAAAAAGAGTGGTGTGACAAGTTCACGCTTTGCACAGCTCGCGCTTGTTGATATACTATATACAGCGGTTGCAAATAGAGATTACAGTAATATAAAGCGCTATTTGCAAGCATCCTACGAAGCATTTAAAAACAGAAATAAATAAAAAAGAGGGATAAAAATGTCAGATAAAAAGATTGGTATTATTGGTGCCATGGACGTTGAAGTAGCAACCTTGAAGGCAGATATGAATGTAACAAGAACTGTCAATAAGGCTTCCATGGAATTTTATGAAGGAACAATAGGAAATACAGAAGTAGTTGTAGTTAAAAGTGGTATTGCAAAGGTTAATGCAGGAATTTGCGTTCAGATATTGTCAGATGTATTTGGAGTAACACATATAATAAATACAGGTGTTGCCGGATCACTTGATGCAAGAATAAATATTGGCGATATCGTTCTTTCCACAGACGCATGTTATCATGACGTTGATGCTACAATATTTGGATACAAAAAAGGCGAAGTGCCACAGATGGGCAGACGTGAATTTCCTGCTGATGAATGGCTTATTGAAAAGGCTGAGGCTGCTGTAAAAGCTGCTGCTCCAGACACAGGCGTTTGGAAGGGCAGAGTCTGCAGTGGAGATCAGTTTATTGCAGATGATAGTATAAAGCAGGCAATCAAAACCGAATTTGATGGCATGTGTACTGAAATGGAAGGTGCTGCAATAGCACAGGCAAGTTATTTGAATAATATACCATACGTAATCATCAGAGCTATCTCAGATAAGGCAGATGGCAGTGATGTTGTGGATTATCCTGTGTTTGAGAAAAAGGCTGCAGCAGATTGTGCAGCTCTTGTCGAATTTTTGATAAAAAATATATAAATAAAACGTAACTTTTTGCCGATATATGTTAAAATAAAATATATCGGCAATGTTTTTATGGGGGATTTGTATGCGATTTCGTACAAGACTGACTATCACGTCAGTTACAATCGTAATCCTGCCTCTAGTATTAGCGCTTATAGCGTTTCTGTTAATTGGACGTGTCCTGGCTTTTGGAGATGACGCGTTTACGATTAATCAAAATTTTGATTACAACATGGTAGCAGATATGGGCGGAACCTTTCAGAGCATGACAGATGAAATATTTGAAAGAGTTCTGAACGATATGAAAAGTACGCCAGATATACTAGAAGATGTGGATTATCTTGATTCCATTAGCAAAGATATAAATGAAAAAACATCTTTTTTGGTAATTCGAAAAGGTGACGAGTTATTTTACACCAGTGATGCCGAATACGCTGAGGAAATATTTGATATTTTACCAAGCTATGGAGCAGATAATAATGTAACTGATAATATTTATTACATAACCACAGGACAGTTTCTAAGACAATTTGACTTTGAATTTTCTGATGGAAGTTGTGGAAGCCTATTTGTAGTAACAATGGTAAAGGCCGTTGTATCTTCTAAAATGTGGATATACATGAGTATTGCCATTGGACTTATTCTCCTGATTACCAGCTTTATGATGACCAATTGGATCAAACGTGGCATCATGAAACCGATAGATGATTTGAACGTAGCGATGCAGCATATCAAAGATGGCAACTTTGATTATGTGCTTCCAATTGACCTTGATGAAAAGGGTGAGATTGGAGAGTTATATAGAAGCTACGATGACATGAGACTCAGGCTAAAAGAATCTGCAGAAGAGAAGATAGAAAGAGAGCATCAAAACAAAGAGCTTATTAGCAACATATCTCATGACCTTAAGACTCCTATTACAGCAATAAAAGGTTATTCGCAGGGTATTATTGAAGGAATTGCAGATACACCGGAAAAGCAGGAAAAGTATATTAGAACCATTTTTAATAAAGCCAATGATATGGATAATCTGATCAATGAACTTACATTATATTCGAGCATTGATAATAACAGAATCCCATATAATTTCCAAAAGATAAATGTGGCAACTTATTTTGGAGATTGCATCGAGGAAATTGGAATGGATTTAGACAGTAAAAATATCAAGCTAAACTATTCCAATCTGACAACACCTGATACAATTATAGTGGCAGATGCTGAGCAGCTGAAACGAGTAATCAACAACATTGTCAGTAACAGTGTCAAATATCTTGGCAGGGAAGATGGCACGGGAGTTATTGATATAAGACTTTTGGATGAGCTTGATTCTATCAGAGTAGAGATAGAAGATAATGGAATTGGAATAGCTCAAAAGGATATTCAGAATATTTTTGACAGGTTCTATAGAACAGACCTGTCTAGAAATACAAAAAAAGGCGGAAGTGGTATCGGACTATCTATAGTTAAAAAGATTATTGAAGATCATGGAGGCTATATATGGGCGACCAGCCACGAAGGCGAAGGAACATGCATGCATTTTGTACTTCGTAAGTATGCAGAAGATCCTGAAAAACCAGAAACAGATACAGTTGCACAGGAAGCATAAAATTCAAGTTGGAGGTTAATTACATGAATAAAATTCTCATTGTTGAAGATGAAGAAGCTATTGCAGATCTTGAGAAAGATTACCTTGAGCTAAGCGATTTTGAAGTAACTATTGAAAATAAGGGTGATGTGGGCTTACAGACAGCTCTGGCAAATGAGTTTGACTTAATTATTCTCGACCTCATGCTTCCTGGTATGGATGGATTTGAAGTATGCAAACATATCAGAGAAAAAAAGAATGTACCTATCCTTATGGTTTCAGCTAAAAAGGATGATATAGATAAAATCAGAGGATTAGGACTTGGAGCTGATGATTACATCACCAAGCCATTTAGCCCATCAGAGCTTGTAGCAAGAGTTAAAGCTCACCTTGCAAGTTATAGCAGACTTGTAGGTGCAGGACATGAGTCAAATGATGTAGTAGAAATCAGAGGACTCAAGATTGATAAGACAGCCAGAAGAGTTTATGTTAATGATGCTGAAAAGAGCTTTACAACAAAGGAATTTGATCTGCTTACATTCCTTGCAGAAAATCCTAACCACGTATTCACTAAAGAAGAGCTCTTTAGAAAAATCTGGAACATGGATTCTATCGGAGACATTGCTACAGTAACAGTTCATATTAAAAAGATCAGAGAAAAAATTGAGCTGGATACAGCAAACCCACAATACATTGAGACAATCTGGGGAGTAGGATATCGATTTAAAGTCTGATATTCATAAGTTTAATGGACGACATAAATTACTTATATGAAGATGACAAAATAATAGTATGTGCAAAGCCTTCTGGCATGGCAACAGAAAGTGCCAGAATTGGTAATATGGATTTGGTAAATGCAGTTAGAAACCATATTGCACGAAGTGAAAAAAATAAAGGGCGGCAAGGCAAAAACTTGCCGCCTTATATTGCGTTAATCAACAGACTGGATCAGCCAGTTGAAGGAATTGTGCTTTTGGCAAAAGATAAAAAGGCAGCAGCAAATCTTAGTACACAGTTAAGGGAACATGAAATTAGTAAGAGATACCTGGCCGTTGTGTGTGGAAAACCAAAAGAAGATAGTGCAAAACTTATAAACTATTTATCAAGAAATAGCCAGGGCAATGCTATTATAGTAGAAAATGATAGTGCAGACGCAAAAAAAGCAGTGCTTAACTATGAATGCCTGAAAAGTGTCGAGGAATTGTCTTTGATAAAAGTTGAGCTTGAAACAGGGAGGTTTCATCAGATAAGAGCGCAACTTTCTAACATAGGATGCCCAATATATGGCGATAACAGATATGGATGTAATATGACAGGCAAGGCCATAATGGGATTTGGAGAAATCGCTTTATGCAGTTATCAGCTGGAGTTTAAGCATCCCGCTACAAATAAAGATATGAGTTTTATCATTAGACCATCTGGAGATATTTTTAGCAAGTATTTTACAGAGGAGATAAGGGCTTTTGGAGAATAAGTCAGATACCATCAAAGCGATAACAGAAAGTATTTGGATGACATTGTGGACATATTTGTTCATGATGTGCTTTGTACTGTCCCTTTATACTAAAGGTACCTATATGGACCTTGGAAATACAAAATTTTATCTGTATAGGATTTTTTCTGTAATTGGAGCGGGTATTTTATTAGTTCTAATTACTATTCTTGCATTTTTAAAAAAGCCAGAGATAAACTTCTACAAGAAAATAAAAATAACTGATATAGTCATGTTTTTTTTTCTGTTAACAAATCTGATTACATACTTATTTTCCATAGATAAAAGCGAAAGTGGCTGGGGAACAACAGGTTGGAATCTTGGCTTCTTTACATGGACTTTTTTCATATTTTATTATTTCATTTTTTCCAAGTATATGAAATGGAAGGAATATCTATGGTATATATTTCTTGTACCGGGCTTTGTTGTCATGCTCATGGGAATATTAAACCGTTTTGGAATCTTTTCAATATATGGTTCTGGAACGGACACCTTTTTTCTATCTACCATAGGTAATATAAATTGGTACTGTGGATACCTTTCGGTTTTTTTACCTATAGGAACAAGCCTTTTGATAGTAGGAGATAATACTATAAAGGGGCATAAACTACTTATTCTATATGTGCTTATCGGATATGTTGCTGCAATGACTCAGGGAAGCACGTCTATCTTAATAATTCTGGGAGTAATGCACATAGTCCTATTACTTGTATGTCTATCAGAGAGAAAAATGTGGATAACATATCTCAGAGTTTGTCTTATATGTGGATTATCCTTGGAGATATCAAGGTTTTTGATCAAAATATATGGATACGATTATGATCCGGGAAACCTCTGTATTGAAATTGTAAATAATAGAGCAGGTCTAATACTATTTGGCGCAGCATTCTTTTTGATATCCTTAAGCAAATTGCTTGGAGAAATGAATATTCAATGGAGACAAAGAACATATAAGGGAATTGCAATAGCACTAATAATTGCCGGGGTAATAACAGCAACCATTATGTTTCTAAACGGCTTTGATGATGAATGGGGCAATGGAAGAGGCTTTATATGGAAATACTCTATAGAGCTATTTGGCGAATTGAACATTAAGAGAAAGCTATTTGGAATCGGCCAGGACTATTTTGCAGGATACTCATATAGTAAACAGGAGCTGGCTCTTATACTGGATAATAGATTTGGAAATGCCAGATTAACCAACGCTCATAATGAGTTTTTGACTCTTACTATAAACAATGGGATAGTAGGACTTCTTTCTTATCTATTTGTTATAGGTACTTTTATACACTCTTTTATTAGTAAATATAAAAAAGACAAGAACAAATTTGCCCTTGTCTTTTTGGTATGCTTAATTTCTTATACTTGCAATAATATGATATCTTTTGCTCAGATTATGTCTACACCATATTTATTTATTATTATTGGTATAGGTCAGGCTGCAGTAAATGATTCTGATTTCATATTAAAATAAGTTAAATATCCTGTTCCTGAATAAGAGGAATGGATTCATCCAGCTCGTGGAAGAATTTTCTTGTTTTCTTCAGCCCCTGAACAGCATATTGATATTCAAATTCAACATCTTCTGAAATGAAATCTTCTCCAAACATCTGAACTTTTCCTGAATAAGCATGTATTACGCTGATGTAATGCTTATCAAATTCAAAATTACTGTA
The DNA here is from genome assembly GCA_045646185.1 of Butyrivibrio sp. Taxonomy (GTDB): domain Bacteria; phylum Bacillota; class Clostridia; order Lachnospirales; family Lachnospiraceae; genus Butyrivibrio. The sequence goes on along the minus strand of JAZRKG010000164.1, from coordinate 9,247 downwards.
GATATCATCCTTACGTCCAGGATGCTCTGCAGCAAATGCAGCGATGTTCATTCTTAAATCTGATGGTAGCGGCTTTTCTCTACGAATAGTAGATTTAAGACATTGCTCATAGGTATCTTCATCAATAGGTTGTAACCTATATAAGAACTCTAGGCAGCAAGCGTGGTCTGGTAGAAATAATCTGACTCTGTCAGGACCAACAATGTCTTCAATTTTTGCGACTACATAAGGAACTTGTGGTTTGCCATTGTAGTCAAGTACGATAACTTTGTCACCTGGTTTATACTTATGCATTGTGAACACCCCCTTTTATTCTATTATAATATATATCGTATTGTTTTTACGAAAATTTATAAAAAAATATTTTTCTTTTAGGTATGATTTAGGTAAGCCCTGTAGAATAAGACCATAAGATAAAGATAATCATAGAAGTGAGGTAAACGCTATGGGTAGCTTTAAGGATGTTTTTCAGAGAATAGAATTAAAATACTTGATGGATGATGATCAATATAACGCTCTTAGAGAGCGACTTCAGGGAATGGCTGAGGTTGATAGTTATGGCGAGACATCCATTTTAAATATATATTTTGATACTCCTGATTACAAACTGATCAGAAGATCATTGGAAAAACCAATTTATAAAGAAAAACTTAGACTTCGCAGCTACGGTATTCCAAAAGATGATACTACTTCTTTTATAGAGATTAAAAAGAAGTATAAGGGAATCGTTTATAAAAGAAGAATCGGAATGCCTTATGAACAGTCACTTGCCTATCTTGTAGATGGCGAGCCGGTAGCAAAGCAGTCTCAGATTTCAAATGAAATTGATTACTTCATGAGTTTTTACAAAGGCATCGCTCCAGCAATGGCAATTTCTTACGACAGAATAGCAATGGCAGGCGTTGAAGATCCAGAGCTCAGAATTACATTTGACAGAAACATCAGATGGAGAACAGAAAACCTGGATTTAAAATATGGAAATGTAGGAAATGAGATATTACAGCCAGGACAGCACCTTATGGAGCTAAAGATTGCAGGGGCAATTCCAATGGAACTTGCACATATTTTAGACGAGCTTAATATCAGAAAAACATCTTTTTCAAAATATGGAAAAGGCTATGAACAGATGATGCAGCAAAAGCTTGTTGCAGAGAGAGAAAACAAAGTCGAATATCTTAAGAAGGGAGATAGGATCAGTGCTTAACTTATTATTTAGTTCAATTATCACAAATGGTGAAATCACAGCCAACACATTTTTTGGAGCAACACTTTGCTCATTAGCTATAGGCGTATTTATCGCATTCATGTACACTCTTGGAAACAAGTATAGTAAGAGTTATGTAGTAACGCTTGCACTTCTTCCAGCAATTGTAGAAGTAGTAATAATGATGGTAAACGGAAATATTGGTGCAGGTGTTGCAGTAGCAGGTGCCTTTTCACTTGTAAGATTCAGATCTGCAGCAGGTAGCGGCCAGGAAATTACAACAGTATTCCTCGCAATGGCAGTTGGTCTTGCAACAGGAATGGGCTACATCGGAATTGCCTGCATGTTTGCAGTTATAATCAGCATTGTTAACCTTATTCTCAACAAGAGTAGCTTTGGAGAAAAGGGTGATAACTTCAGAACTATGAAAATTACAGTTCCTGAAGGACTTGATTTTGAAGGTGTATTTGACGATCTCTTTGAGAGATATACAACAAGCGCAAAGCTTGAAGACGTAAGAACATCTGGAATGGGAAGCCTTTACAAGCTTACATATACAGTATCATTTAGAAATGGCGTGTCTGTAAAAGCCATGATAGATGAGATGAGACAGAGAAACGGAAATCTTGAGATTTCCTGTAGCAGACCAGTCGCAGGAAAATCTGACGAACTATAAATAAAACATAGACAATGCCTGTGTATATCGAAACGTGTACACAGGTATTATGTTAAGAGGGAAAAACAATGATTAGAAAAACAAAAATAGGAATAATTGCAGCTCTTGCTTCAATGTCCCTTATTTTTACAGCTTGCAGTAGCGATGCTAGTTCTACAAGTACAGCAGCAAGCGTGACTGAAGAACAGGTGACGACAGAGGAGAGCGAGGAGGCAGATTCTTCAACAGAAGATACAGGAACAGGTACTGGAACATATTTATCAACAACTACTTCAACAAGTACAGACGGAATGATAACAGATCCATCAACACTTGATTTGAGCAGTATGTTTACATTAAGGGATCTTGAAACAGGATATGACGAATCCACTTCAACTGCAATTACTTTAAATGGAGATAGCATTGAGGTATCTGGAAGTGGAGCAACAGTAGATGGAACAACTGTTACAATTACTGATGAAGGTACATATATTATTAGTGGCGAGCTCTCAGATGGTCAGATAATTGTGGCAGCTGAGGATACAACAAAAGTACAGCTGGTATTAAATGGAGTAACCATTACTAACGATGACAGTGCATGCATTTATATTAAGTCTGGAGATAAAGTATTTATAACACTTGCTGCAGGCACAACAAATACATTATCAGATACAGGTAGTGAATATGTTCAGACAGATGAAAATAATGTTGATGGTGTTATTTTCAGTAAATCGGATGTGACCTTTAATGGATCAGGAACACTGGTTATCAATGCAAACTATGATCATGGCATCGTAGGAAAGGATGATCTTAAGTTTACAGGTGGTACTTACGTAATAACAGCAACAGGTCATGCAATTGTTGCAAATGATTCAGTTAGAATCAAGGATGGTACCTTTACTCTTACATCAGGGGATGGTAAAGACGGTATCCAGACCAGCAACGAAGAGGAGACAGGTAAGGGATATATATATATTGAAGGCGGCGATATAACAATTACTGCTTCAGATGATGGCATACATGCTGCAACAGCGCTTATTATAGCTGGTGGTACAATCAATATTACCGAGAGCTATGAAGGATTAGAGGGTGATACAATTGATATCACAGGTGGCGACATTACAGTTGTTGCTTCAGACGATGGACTTAATGCTTCAACAAGCACAGCACAGGAAAGCAATGACTGGAGTGCAGTAATGGATTCAGATGATAATGCATACATTAGAATCACTGGTGGTACAGTATATGTAAATGCACAAGGCGATGGTATTGATTCAAATGGAATGCTCTATATTGAAGGTGGAGAAGTATATGTAGATGGGCCGACAGAATCCATGAATGGCGCACTTGATACAGGTTACTCAGCAACTATTTCTGGTGGTACAGTAGTAGCTGCAGGTGCCAGTGGAATGGTAGAAACATTCGATACAGATTCAACTCAGTATAGTATCTCATATACATTTGAGAGCACAGTATCTGGTGGAACAGAGGTAACTCTTACAGATAGCGATGGAAATGTTGTAATTAGCTATACTCCATCCAAGAACTTCCAAAACATTGTTATTAGTACACCTGATTTAACAGAGGGAACCTACACAATAACAGCTGGAGATTTATCAGAAGAAATAACAGTTAGCAGCATCAGCACAACTGCAGGCTCAAGCCAGGGAATGGGCATGGGCGGAGGTCCAGGCGGCGGTGGTATGGGCGGAGGCCGCGGAGGAATGGATAATTCAGGAATGGATTCCAGCGGTGAAATGCCTACAGATGGTGAGATGCCATCAGGAGAAATGCCATCAGGTGAGATGCCTTCTGGCGGTAACATGGGTCAGGGTGGCCCAGGTGGCGGTGGCCAGGCACCAGGCAATAACAACTAAAGAATTATATAAAACTAAAGCCTCGATTCTGTTTGAATCGAGGCTTTAATGCATTAATTTTTATTAGCTTTTTTTACAGGTAATATAACAACGAATCTTATAATACTGTCTCCATCACGTTTGGCTTCAATAGTACCGCCATGAGAGAGAGCAACCGCTTTTGCAACAGAAAGACCAATACCATATCCGCCTGTTTCGCGGTTTCTGGAAGAGTCGGCTCGATAGAATCGGTCAAATAATCTGTTTAAATTCCCTGTAGGCATATTGTCACAGGTATTAGAAACTTCAAAATGAATATTGCTCTTTTCTTTATTTAAAAGAATCTGTACATGTCCATTTTCAGAAGAATACTTCATTGCATTGTCTATAAGCAGTGAAGCAAGCTGATTTATACCATTTTGATCTCCATAAAAAATAATATTATCCTGGATGTTTAAGTCATACTTTTTATTTCGTGATTCTGCTACAGCAGAAAAAGAAGTAGCACAATCACATATAGCTTTGCTTATGTTGAATTCAGCAAAAACAGGATGCAAATTTTCTTCATCCATTCTGGCTAGGGTAAGAAGATTCTTTATTAAATCATTTAATCTCTTAACTTGATTTTTTATACTGCTGGTCCATTCTGACTTGCCGGATTCTATTTCCAAAACATCAATATTAGCTGAAATAACTGCAAGCGGCGTCTTTAACTCATGGCCGGCATCAGTAATAAAGCGCTTTTGTTTTTCCAAAGATTCAACAACTGGTGATACAGCACGACCAGAGAAAATAAATACCAGTATAAACATGCCAACGAGACTTACAAGACCAATAATAAGTGTTTGAACAAAAAGCTTTTTGGCATTCAGAAATGACTGTGAACAATCCAGAAAAACAATGAGTGAGGAGCCATCTGAATTGGTTTTAATATGATATCTGTAGGAATTTATGTATCCATTTTTTGTAGAATCTTTATCTAAAACGGCTTGCGCATAATCGGCTGCAGCATCTGAAGATACCGCAGCAACGTGACCAGTATTTATTTCAGTAACATTGTTTTTGGAATTGAACCTTACCCAAAAGTATCTTGTAGAATAAGGCAGTTCCATGTTTCTGATATATTCAGAATTTGGCTGCATTTTATGGCTTCCGGGAGCTGAGCCAGGTGATTGATTTAAAGAAATGCTTTCCGTAGCACTATTACTTGTACTACTAGCCCCAGAGGGACTTGATGGTGGCTCGGTTCCTTCCATATTATCTGGTTTATACATATTATTTTCCGGGAAAAAACCATCGTTTTCAGCCAGCATACTAAGTGTTTCGTCGGCAGTGCTTGCAATCTCCAGGACATTAACAATGTTTATGACTCCAAAAATTAGTATTAATACAACCAAAAGAGATGACATAGCTGTAATAATAAATTTTTTGCGTAAAGTATTAACCATAGCAGTTCTCCGATTATGTCAAAGTATATTAAGATTTTTCATTAATTGAATATCCCAAACCGCGGGAAGCTTTTATTTCAGCTGTTGAATCAAGAGAAGCCAGTTTTTTTCTGAGGTTGGAAATGTATACCCAGACAACGTTTACGTCAGCTTCGCCATCAGCCCAGATATGGTCCATAAAACTATCGACGGAAACAATATGTCCAGGAGATGTCATGAGCATTTCCATCATTTGGAATTCTCTACTTGAAAGTCTTATAGTTTCATGATCAGGTGTAGAAAGCTCATAGCTTGAGCGGTCAAGAGTGAGGTTTCCACATGAAAGATTAGGCTGTGAGAAATCAGTTTTTCTTCTGGTCATTGCACGTATTCTTGCAAGAAGCTCGCCCATATCAAAAGGTTTAGTAAGATAATCATCCGCTCCAAGATCTAATCCCTTAATTCTGTCATCAATTTCAGAACGAGCTGTTAGAAATAGAACTGGTGTAGAAATGCTCTTTTCTCTTATATGAGATAAAACTTCCATGCCATCCATTCCTGGCATCATGATATCCAGAATGATGCCGTCATATTCACCGGACAGCGCATAATCCAGGGCATCCGTACCGTTATAAACCGCATCAACAGTATAGTTGCTGTGTTTTAATATAGCGACAAGGGCATTTGATAATTCTTTTTCGTCTTCAGCAAGTAATAATCTCATGCTAAAAAACTCCTTTCCGTACAATTAATATCAGTTTAACATACATAAGGTAATTCTTCTATTAACGCATATATTATTATTTTATTATATAACTGTAAAAAAACTGTGACAGTACTGGATTTGGGTATAAAAAACGAGACAGTGCAATGCACTGTCTCAAACTATACTAAAGCAATCGAAAACACGTCTAGATCTATATACAACTAAAAATTAGTTGTTTGAAGCCTCTGATGAAGCTGCATCTGCTGCGTCTTCAACTGACTCTTCTGTAGAAGCTTCGTCTGAAGCCTCCTCTGTAGACTCTTCTGATGAAGCCTCGTCTGAAGCCTCTTCAACTGACTCTTCTGTTGTAGCTTCAACTGCTACTTCTTCAACTGACTCTTCTGTTGTAGCCTCTGTTACAACTTCTTCAGATGCAACTTCGCTTGAACCACAACCAGCAAGAACTGCTGCTGATAAAACAAATACTGATAATAATGCTACGATATTCTTCTTCATAATTTTTTTCTCCTCTTAACTCTTACTTTGCAATCTTAATGCAATAAATAATTGCTTCAGTATTAGTACAAGTAAAGATTATATATTCTATTTTTAATAAAATCCACTACAAATTTATTCAAAATGCTTTAAGATTTTTTTAAGATTTATGCATTTTGCACAAAAAATGATTGATTTTGATTAAATTTGAAGGTTTTGAGAGTTTTACGATATAATAAAAACGAATTTTTTTGGAAATGATAATTAAAAAGGAAACGATTTTATGCTTATGAAAGTAAAGAAGAAATGCATGATTTGTTTAATGTCAATAATGGCAATATCATTAACAGCATGCGGACCATCAGAAGAGAAACTATCAGAAGTACAAGTGGCATTGCAGGCTATGGATAATGCTCGAAGTATAGCGCAGGACACGTATGGAGATTTGATAGATTCTTCTTATGGAGAACAACTCGAGACTCTGGTATCTGCATCAGAAAAATTTGATGAACTTGAGTATGAAAAAATGAATGATACAAAGATTGATGAGGTATTACCATCAATAAATGAACTGACAGCCAGTTTTGAAGCGCTTGAATCCAGCCTTTTGGAAATTTCAGAAAAAGAAAAGCAGGAAGCTGAGTTAGAAGGTAGGTATGTCGACGTACAAGGATATATTGTTAATAAAACAGGTCAGACTATTACAAGCATTATTTTAAGAGACGAAGCAGAGGATACGGATAGTGATAACATGATTATTGATGGAGTTGAACTTGGTAGCGGTGAAATTCTGATGGGGATTGTGTTTGAAGTATATGTACCTACAGATAAATGGAGCATTGTAATTACAACTGCTGAAGGTAATAGCTATACAGCAGAGGTAGAAGGTTTAGATGAAGCAGATCTTTTTGGAATGACCTTTGAGGGATTGTCAGAGGACGGATCTTTTTCAGCGACACTCACAGAATATATAAAAGAAGAAAGTTCTGAAGTGGAATCAGCTGCAGATGCTGTATCAAGCGCATCTTCTGAAAATGAAACAGAAGATACCTCATCCGCAGATGAAGCATCTTCTGAAAGTAGTAATTGATGTGTTAATTTGATGCCAGCATAAATGGGTTTTCAACAAGCTCAGGTGAATATTTATAGTATTCCATAATTAATCCAACAACGTGATTATAGCTGGCTTTACCAGTTAAAACACCATTGGTTTTTAAGGTTGTGTCTACGAATGTAGATGCAGCCTTTTTTACTGTTGCTGTTTTAATTACAGCTTTGGACTCCACCATTTCCCAGGAAGAATCTGTAAGAAATTCATTATCGTGCTTTACCAGAGAAGAGATTTTTACGTGGGAATCATATACATCCTTATCAACAGCTTTATAAAAATCGTTGTTTATATAATTAAGAACTCCAAGATATCCACTATATTGAAATACAATATCATCAGAATAAATACATGCCAGAAAGCCAATTAGATTAGCCTCATCTTCGAGAATATACCCATGGGTATGCGCCAGCTCATGGCACATAGTAAAAGGCTTATTCATGATAGACATGGTGTCATTATAATTTGCTTCCATTGAAAATGGAAAATAATATCCCTGCATATATTGTTGACTAATAAAATCAGAAAAATAAAGTGCTTTTGGAGAAACAGAATAACCGCTAAGGGCTGGGAACATATCAGAAATACCAGCGATAGCTTCTACAGCAGTGGCAGACATATCTCCTTCGTAAATAACATTTCCGTGTTCATCATGTGGAACAAGCTTTGACAGGCTGTTGCATTTTTTTACTACATAATCTCTAAGTGTAGCAAGCTCCTGAAGAGAATATTCATCAAGAACAGGCATGTTAGAATCAATGCTGCTACAATGATAAAGAGCAAAACAATTGCAACTCATTACGATTGCAATAATTGCAAGAATCCAGGCTGTAGTACGATAGAATGTTTTTGCTATTTTGCTAAAAAAATTTTCAAAAGAAAAGAACTTCGAACCTAATTGTCTGGAAAAATGTTTTTTTAGAAACATAAACAAATGAAACAAGGAAATAATGGCAAGCACAATGCACCATATAATGCCTGCAACAATCATTATTTCGCCGACTGAAAAGCTAAAAACAGAAGTAATAATTCCCATTGGAACTGTTAAAAACGGAAATACGTACTGACGGTACATATCAGAAAAGCCTGGCATAAACCAAGCTAATAGATTGAAAACAACTACAATTGAAACAATAAAACCAATAATTTTAGTCTCTTTTTTCATAGATGCCCCACGCCCAAGAAAGAATATTGTCTATCTTGTATAAATAGTAGCATCTAAATATGACACTGGTATGACTAAATGTACATAGATTTGTTAATAATTTAGACATAAATATACAATGTGCACAATTTAGTCAACCTTACATGTGCCACAATAACCATAAATTTCTAGCTGATGACCAGTTATTGTAAAATCTGACATTTCACCAGCCATCATGCGACGCGTATCTAGAATTGGACATCCCTTTAATGGAAACTTTTTATGGCATTTCAGGCAGACAGCATAGTGCCTATGTCGGCCTGTTTTTAATTCATAAAGGGCATTATCTTCTGTTGAAAAGATTGTTTTAGAAACAACACCGGCATTTTCGAAGGCCTGCAAGGACCTATAAACAGTAGAAAAAGCGTAGCTCTCTTTTTCGTTTTCAATAGTAAGCTTTTTGAATATATCAGAAGCTGACATAGGAATATCACTTTCAGACAGAATCTTATATATTTCTATTCGCTGTTTTGTTTTTTTTACTCCTTCAGGCCAGTTTCTTTCAATAACGGAATCGAGACTGGCAGGACGTATAAGTTTAGACATATAAAGAATCTCCTATCAAAGAGTGATACCCAGTAAATCAATAACT
>JAZRKG010000163.1:0-10599 GCA_045646185.1 Butyrivibrio sp. | reverse complement strand
CAATTCTCCAGTCAATGGGAGATTCCAGAACGCCCCTTCACTGCTATGATCTGTTCATCACTCGTGAACATCATGCTTGATATTATTTTCATAATGGCCTTTGGCACAGGAGTTGTCGGAGCAGCAGTGGCAACAGTGGTCTCTCAGTTTGTATCATACCTTTTGTGCCTTAAAAAGCTTAGAACCATCGATTTTATGAGTCTGGGAAAAGACACGTCAGAAATAGCAGATGAAAAGAATATATTGGTTGAACTGATGAAAATAGGACTTCCTGTGGCACTTATGAATTCGGTCACAGCTGCAGGGGCTATGGTATTGCAGTACTTCGTAAATCTTATGGGAAGCGCATATGTGGCAGCCTATTCAGCCTGCATGAAATTTGCATCACTCTTTGAGCAGTTCGGAATGTCCGTAGGTCTTTCCATGATGACCTTTGTGGGGCAAAATAAGGGCGCTGGCAAATATGACAGGATACGCACAGGAGTAAGACAGGGCTTGATGCTCTCTACACTTGTGAATGTGCCTATATCGCTCCTTATGATATTTGTGCCTGGAAGCCTGGCAAGGATGCTGCTGACTGACAACATGATAATCGGTTATTGTACCGATTTCATGCCGATCATGGGAATAAGCTTTTTTGCCCTGGGCTGGCTTTTTGTATACAGATACTCTGTTCAGGGGTTGGGCAATACCTTTATACCAATGCTCTCAGGCGGGCTCGAAGTCATTATGAGACTGATCTTTGGCTTTTTGGTAGGAAGGAACGGATTTAAGGGAATTGCCATTTCTGAAGTATCTGCATGGATAGGCGCTTTTCTGATGCTCATGGTGACATACTATTGTTTAATTGGCAAAAGAACTAAAGCAATAGCATAATGGTCCCTGGAGACGGGGTTAGTGGTCCACTTTTGGGCTTAAAGATTAAGGGTAAGGCTTGCCTATTTTGATATGACTTTATTAAAATGAAAGAAAGAACTAAGGAATAATAATGCTGAATTAACCGATGAGAGAAGATAGATTATGGACAAATCATGGTCAGAAAACAATAAAGAAATACAGAAATTGCTGACGAAGGAAGCAACCTTTAAAGAGGCTATTCAGAAGCTTTTGGCTTTCCGTGAGGAAATGTTTGAGCAGATTACTCAGATTGTGAGTGGATACCCGGATGAGGCCTTTGCCAAAATGCCCTTTGCGGGTGCGGACGGATATCACAGTAAAACCCTTGCCTATTCTATCTGGCATATTTTCAGGATTGAAGATATAGTTGCCCATGAGATGATTGCAGGGGATAGTCAAATCCTTTATACAAATGACTTTCATAATCGCATTGGCGCACCTATTATTACTACGGGTAATGAACTTCAGGGAAACGAGATTGCAGAGTTTTCAGAAAAACTGAATATTAAAGAACTATATCTGTATGTAAAAGCTGTAAAGGAGTCTACGGATCAGATTCTTGGAGATCTGATATACAAGGATTTAAAGCAAAAATTCGGCGGCGATGTAAAGGAAAAACTTATCCGGAGTAAATGTGTCAGTGAGAATGAGAATGCCTTTTGGCTGATTGATTACTGGTGCGGAAAGGATATAAAAGGACTGATTCAGATGCCATTTAGCCGTCACTGGATCATGCATATAGAAGCCATGCGCCGAATCAAGAATAAACTTTGCAAGATAGCACGAAAGGGTGTTGATCCTGTTGCTTATTGTGGCTTTTCCTGTAATCACTGTTTCCTTTCAGAGTGGTGCGGATCCTGCAGAACGAAGTACAATGTCTGCTCTTTTGCCACCTGTGCTGAGGACAGAATATGTCCGAATGTGAAATGCTGTAAGGAAAAAGATTTGGACGGATGTTATGAGTGTGATGAGCTCGAAAAATGCAATAAAGGATTCTATATTCCATCAAATGACGGAGCAAATGCAGCAAAGGCTCAGGCATTATATATAAGGAAATACGGAAAGAAAGAGTTCTTAAAGGTTCATGACAGACTACATGAGAAGTATGACTTCCAAAAAACACAGGAAGTTTTGGGACAGGATTATAAGGAAGGACTAAGAATTCTGGAGGAAAGCTATATGGAATAAGGAATGTGGAAAAGGGAGTTCAAGTGTGGACTCCCTTTTTTAATTACATATAAAAGCACGCATTGCGATATGGAGAGTGATGTGCTATTATAGATTTATCGCAATGCGTGGAGGTGCAATTATGGATATAGCAGAGAAAATTAAGCAATTAAGAGAGAGCACGGGAGAAACAAGAAAAGAGTTTTCGAATCACACTGGTATACCGGTTCGTACTTTAGAGGATTGGGAAGCAGGGCGCAGGACTCCTCCGGAGTATATTCCGAGGCTGATTGCTTATCAGCTTGAATATGAGAAAATAATGAAGGATAGAGGGGAATTTAATGGCAAAGAATGAAATTGTTTTATTTACAGACGGGAATACAGAGATAGAGGTGCAGATAAGTCCTGAGCAAGAAACAGTTTGGCTAACACAGAAACAAATCGAGCAGTTATTTGATGTTAAGCATGCTACGGTAAGCGAGCATATTAGCAATATTCTTAGCTCAGGAGAGCTTGATGAGACTTCTGTCGGTTTTTCCGACAAAAGTTCCGGAGGAAGAAAACCAAAGATTTATAATCTTGATATGATACTTTCTGTTGGATATCGAGTTAATTCAAAGAGAGGTATAGCTTTCAGACGATGGGCAAGTGCGGTACTTAAACAGTATACTTTAAATGGCTATGCTATCAACGAGCGCAGGTTACAGGCACTTCAAAAAACTGTGGAAATACAAACAAAGATGATAGCAGGTACGCTTGATATTGAACAACAGGATGTGCTAAAGGCAGTTAATCTGTACACGCAGGCGCTTGTGCTTTTGGATCAGTATGATCACCAGTCTCTTGAGAAGCCTGAAGGCTCAAGTCCAATATACAGAATCACCTATAAGGATTGCAGAGAGATGGTTAATCATATGGAGGATACATTCAAATCAGACGTATTTGGTGTAGAGAAGGAAACTGGTAAGGTGGAAGGCATTTTGGCAGCAGTATATCAGGATGTTTTTGGAGGAGAGGTATATCCTTCGCTAGAGGAAAAGGCAGCCAATCTTCTTTATTTCATGATAAAAGACCATCCTTTTGAGGATGGTTGTAAGAGAATTGCAGCATCGTTGTTCTTGGAGTTTTTGAGCAGAAACAACGCACTTTTTAGGGATGGACAGAAGATAATAAGTGATGGAGCACTTGTGGCTATTACCCTTATGATTGCAGAATCCAATCCAGATGAAAAAGATATTATGACAGCTATGGTAATGAATTTATTGAGAATATAACGACTCTGAAGAATTTGACTTAAAGTTGCCACCAGCAGCATACAGTAGCCCTGAGCTTTCTACTGTACGCAGCAGGTAAACTGCAAAAAAATTCAAAAATTGTCAACAGTTCTGTATAGTAGCTTTTATTTTTATATGAAAATTGAACACAAAAGTGATTTCGGAATGGAAAGGTGATCTTACTAAAGTAGAGGACAGGGGGCGTGAAAACGCCCTTGTTTTCTAAGCTTTAGAGTTGAGAAGGTAATTATGGTGAAGTATAATCAGTATATTGCTAAAAAATAAATTTGTGTTATACAGGGGGACATTTGATGTTTACGGAGAATGAAGATAGTCTCATACAGCTTATGGCTATGACCCCGGAAATGTATCATAGCTATTTCAAAGAATATGAGAATGATCCGGATCTTTGGCTAGATAAAACAAAATACACGCCTTATGAATACTCAGAAGAAAAGGTAAATAAGTATATTCAGCGCCAAAAGGATCTTAATCGAAGAGCACTAGCAATAATGTGCGGTGGAGAGATTGTCGGTGAAGTGATTATAAAGAATATTGAAGACTCGGTGTAGAAATGCACCGGGTCTTTTTACTGCACAGGCTCAGTAAGCGAATGAATTCATAATATACGAAATAAAAAATATTTCAAAACATAAATTATTGACATATCGATATATATGTAGTATATGATTAATACATAGACATATTATTTCTAAAATAATATATTAAAATATTATTTCAAAACAAGGAGGCATATTATGGCAACGAAGAGACCAATAACAGTTGAAGACCACAAAAACCTTGCACAGCAGCAGCTTGCAAAAAAGAGAACTGCAGTAAATGATGTACTTAAGTTTCCAACAGGAGATCAGTTTGAGAAGGATCTTACAGAGATATTGGAGTCTGATGTAGAATCAGATGGTGAAACCGTAGTGATAGCACTTGTTGATTTTGATAAATTTATGCATATCAATACCGATTTTGGAGTAGAAGAGGGAGATCGCGTTCTAATTGAGACAGGTAAGTATATACAATCTCAGGCGCCTAGAGGAGCGCGGGTATACCGCATAGGTGGTGATGAGTTTGGTATCATTTTTAGAGGAACTACTGAAAGAGAAGATATTTTTCTCTTCCTCAACGACCTTAAGAACAACTTCCCTGTAAAAACAGGCGATGGAGCCGGTCATACCATTACTATTGGCATGGCTACTGCATTCGTGGATGCATCACGATGTGCAGAGCTTGTGAGAAAAGCTGATGGAGCATTGTACAGGGCCAAGATGGGCGGAAGAAACCGCGTGGCCATGGCAAAAGAGGAGAAAATGGTTCCCAAAACAAGCCACTATACCCAGGACCAGCTTCAGAGGCTGGCAAAGCTTGCCAAAAGGGAGGATGTCGGAGAGGCAATACTTCTGCGAGAAGCTTTGGATATGCTTCTGAAGAAATACGATATTTAACACGTTATTACTAATCATACAATTGCGCACGCATTAAGTGATGTGTATAATATTTTTAATGAGTAAAGCAGGGAAGGCAGCAGCCCACAGATATCTGATTGTTGCCAAGAAACTGTTATAACGATTATAGGCGGTAAGTTAGTTGAGTGACTTGCCGCTTTTTAATGTCATAGAAGCGTCGCAAGCGACTCTTTATTTTGGGGATAATTATGAGTTATATAGAGGTCAGTAATTTACAGAAGAATTTCATAGTAAAAAAGAAACATGAAAAAGGAAAACTTTTGAGGGAAAAAGAAATAGTGAATGCCCTTAAAGGCGTCTCTTTTTCCGTTGAAAAAGGAGAACTTGTAGGTTACATCGGACCTAATGGAGCAGGCAAGTCAACCACAGTCAAAATCCTATCGGGTATCCTGACACCGAATGGTGGCGAAGTGCAGGTTGGAGGTATCGTTCCCTGGAAAGAGAGAAAAAAGCATGTCAAGAACATCGGAGTAGTGTTTGGCCAACGAAGCCAGCTATGGTGGGATGTACCGATTATCGACAGCTACTCGCTTCTTAGGGACATATACAGAATTCCTCAGGGTGATTATGAATCCAGGTTAAAAGAGCTGACGGACGCACTTCAGCTTGAATCATACATGAGGACGCCGCTAAGACTCCTTAGTCTCGGACAAAGAATGAGAGCAGAACTGTGCGGATCACTTCTACACAGGCCACAGCTATTATTTCTTGATGAGCCAACTATTGGCCTTGATGCGGTCAGTAAGCTGGCTCTTAGGGATTTCCTTAAATGGGAAAACAAAGAGTACGGAACGACCATCATGCTCACAACCCACGATATGGAAGACATCGAGGCACTTTGTTCAAGAGTTATGGTCCTTGGCCATGGCAAGAAGCTCTTTGACGGAAAGCTTCCGGACCTTCTTGAGCGCTATGACGTTGTCAGAAATGTAAATATAAAATACGACGGAACTATCACGGACTTAAGGCTTCCTGAGGGCGTTAGTTGTAGTTATACAGAAGATGGAATAGAACTAAGCTATAACCCGACCAAGCTTCCTACATCGAAGCTTCTGGGATTATTGCAGGAAGCAGGAAACATCAGCGAGCTTACATTACAACCCCAGAACACTGATCATATGATTGCTGCTATGTACAAGGAGCTGGATCTATAAGGACAATCATACAGTGGTAAAAAATGGACCGCAAACCCCGTCCCCCAGGTCCAAAAAAGAGGAATATTATGCCATACTTTACCATTTTTAAAATGAGGCTTCGTATGGAGCTTCAATATCGAGGAGCCATGATAGGAGGCATAGTCTGCCAGATGTTTTTCGGCATTATTCTGGTAGCGTTGTACCGGGCACTCTATAACAGTAAACCACAGACTCTGCCAATTGAAAGTGTGGCAACCTATGTCTGGTTGCAGCAGGCCTTTTTCCGTATGATGGTGGCTTCTGATGCAGAACTGCTGGACAAGATAAGATCCGGAGATATAGCCTATGATATGTGCAGACCTGTGGACATGTACGGATTCTATTATGCCAGGATCATGGCGCAGAAGCTCATGGGGAGCCTCATGCGCGCTGTACCTATGCTAGTGATGGCATTCCTGCTTCCACAGGGATGGGGATTGAGCCTGCCGTCATCTTTTTCCGGGCTTCTGGCAGCCTTGCCGGCTCTGTTGCTGGGACTTTTATGTGTCTGTGCTCTTGAGAACATCACGGTGGCTTTTACAATGAAGACCCTTGACCCAAGGGGCATGCAGGGTATGCTTAATCTTTTGATGGTGACTTTTTCAGGAAATCTTTTCCCACTAACGCTATTCCCTGAGAGTTGGCAAAAGGCTATTACTTTTTTGCCATACGCGCAGCTTCTTGATGCACCTATCAGATTGTATACAGGGGCATATCTGCCTCATGATGCACTTAAGATTTATGGGCTTCAGGCACTCTGGGTGGTAATCCTTATTGCACTTGGAGCATTTTTGTGGAATTCTAATAAGAAAAGGATGATAGTTCAGGGAGGCTGAGTAGTCACTGTTTGGAGGCAGCAGGAAGCGCTGGCAGCTGAATGTGTAAGAAAATAATTCAGGTGTGAGAGCATCAGTAGTAAGGAAGATATATGAATACTTTGCGATTATATATTAAGTCAATAGGAATGCTTCTTAAGAGTCATTTGCAGTATCCAAGCTCTTTTATCATGCAGACTCTCGCACAGCTTGTTATGGAAGGCGGCGAGATGATGGTGGTCATTCTGATTGTTGACAGATTTGAGAGCCTGAAAGGATGGAGCGGTGGAAATCTCTATTTCTTTTTCGGGATAATGTCAGTATCTTTTTATCTAACGGAATTATTCGGAAGAGGTATCACTGGTGACTTTCCATCAATGGTTAGAACAGGCCGACTTGACACATTTCTGCTTAGGCCAAGAGGCGTGCTGACTCAGGTTTTATGCGGAGGAACAGATCCCAGAAGGATTACCTGTATAGCAGTAGGAGTGGCGGCACTCATAATGGGAAGTAGTCTCTCTGAAATTGTCTGGAGCCCACTCAAAGTGCTTGTATTGGTAGAATCTATTGCCATGAGCTGCCTTCTGATACTTGGGCTTTTCATGATCGAGGCTATTTTTTCTATTTTCAGCGTCAAGTCAGTAGAACTGGTCAATGCCATTACCTATGGTGGCCGAAGTGCCTGCCAGTACCCGATTGATATATATCCGCTGCCGCTTAGAGCTCTTTTCACAGTCATAGCTCCATTTGCCCTTACAATGCATGTTCCGGCATCGTGGATAATGAATAAACCGCTTTATGGCTGGCCTGCATGGACAGCACTTGTGACTCCGCTATCCGGAGCAGTGGTATTTGCAGTGATGACAGCTCTTTTCCATCTGGGAATGAAGCATTACCAATCTACAGGAAGCTGAGCATACAGGATTTATATACTCAGTCAGGCGTTTTGCAAACGCATAATAATAGAGGATGTTTTCCTAAGACTCCTGCAAAAAAGGTACTATATATTTTTATGTGATAATGTGGTAGTTTCAAGTTGTATCGCAGATTCCTGTTTTTTCAGAAAAACGGGATTTAGGATAGTGCCAAAAGAATTTATCATTTTAGATTTGGCTCTATCCACATGGAAAGGAGTCTGATCATGAAGAAAAATATAAGAATGGTTATTTTAGGAGAACTCTTATTATTTGTTGTTGTTTTTGCATTACAGATAGCATTTGGCAGCTGGGGGCTATCAGCAGTGACATGGTTCCTTGATCTCCCATCCTTACTACTGATACTGCTCATACTGATCCCGGGACTTATGATCATGGGTGAGTGGAAAGACTTCATCAAATCCTTTTCCGTAGGGATAAAAGAATACAAATTATTAGAGCTGAAAAATATAATCGAAGCCGTGTCAGCAGCCCAGAAACTGACAGTATTTGCAGCTCTTTTTGCCATAATAATATCCGGAGTAATGATACTTGGCAACCTTGCCTCACCTGATGGTCCCTGGGGACGGGGTTAGTGGTCCATTTTTTGACAATGATATGTTCTTGTATAACTACTCTAAGAATGATTTGATATAATGTAGACATTGCTCTGTAATGAGCTGGCAGAGAGGAACTTGGCTATTTTACTTTCTTTGTGATAATCGATAAAAATGTAGAATTCTACAATTTTGTCGATTAAGAAGATGAGGAATGATAACAGGAGAAACTGACCGATGAAAGAAGTATTTTGAGCACAAAAGAGGGGGTGTTTATGTTAGCACATAATAAAAGCGGATGGACGCTATTGGAATACTTGAAAGTAAGCGAAGATGATATAGGCGATTTTGATAATGTTACCGGCTCTTTTGCCGTTATATCAGTTAATGGTGAATACCTGATTGGTTTCAATTCCTGGAGGCAGCAATGGGAATTTCCGGCGGGAGGCATAGAACCGGGAGAAACAGCCCGAGATGCTGCTATTCGAGAATTGTATGAAGAAACTCATCAGCGTCAGACTGATCTCGAGTTTAAAGGGCTATTTAAGATCAAGGATCCAAAAGGAAATATCAAGTACCAAGCGGTATTTACCGGTTTTATGCAGGCTCTTTTCCCATTTTCGCATACTGCAGAAGATGAAATTGAAAAGATTCGTCTTTGAGACTTTAAAGAAGATATCGGATATGTAGATGAATGTGATCTAAAGATTGTTGAGCTGGTCACGGGCAACATGAATAATCCGGAAACAAGCTTTACTATCAGACAAAAATCTGCCAGAGATATGCTTTCCCTTTGGAACTATAGTAATTACAATGAGGCAACTCCCACTGCCCGCTTTTTCTATGATAATATCGAATCGGGGAATGCCATATTCTGGAGTCTGTGTGATGAAGAAAATATCGTCGGTGAACTCTACATTTTTCTGGAGTTGGAGGATAAAGACTTCGCTGATGGCAAGGATATAGCCTATTTATGTGCATTCCGCGTCAATAAGGAGTATCGCGGCAAAGGATACGGCAGTATGCTGATGAATACAGCATTATCCGATCTGAAGTCAAAGAACTTTTCTTTGGCAACGATAGGTGTGGGGATGGAGGAAGAAGGCAACAAAAAAATGTATGATCACATGGGATTTAACACGAAGATTAAGGAGTGTTTCTTTGATCCCTGTGCAAGAGATAAGGATATGAAGCCTGCTGCAGATGAAGGCTTTATATTACTGTCAAAAGAACTGTAAGTGGATTCAAATGAATACTGATTCTAGAGGCTATAACTTGAAAAAGCCTATAAATATGCTATTATATCAATAACAGAGTTGCCAGGTGTAAATATCACTTGGGACCTAGCCGAGCGTGGAGCTTGGCTATTCTATCATATATAGGTGATGCACAGCCTACTAAGTGAGCAATTTATGTAGTGGATGCGCTATGGAATCTTGAGATGCCCATAGCCCGGAGAGTTCATGCGTGAACTCTCTTTTTTAAAATTATTGTATTGATTTACGAGGTACGTCTATGTGTGATGTAAAAAAATATAGTGATATCTATAAAGAAATAGCTAAATTAAATCCTAAGGATACTTTACAGCTTGTTCTTGAGAGTGAGACTGAAGAAGAAAAAGATTTCTATGAGATGGTAGGAGATTTTTTACTACAAAGAAGGCAAAAAGAAGTTGTTGAAAGGAATCTTTTTTGAGTAGATGAAAAAGTTTACTATAGTTGCGGTATATGATAACACAGAAGATTTTAGGAGATTTGCAATTTACAAAGATGGTAGTCTTGTGAGATTGTCTCACAAAGTTCCTAAATGGTTTGACAATAAAGAATAACAAAGTTGCCACCAACCGCATACAGTAGCCCTGAGCTTTCTACCGTACGCAGCAGGTAAACAGCAACTTGATGAAGAAATGCCTAAAATACGGCACTTCAACACCTCAAAACGTTCTCAAAGAGATGAGAATATTTGCTATGCAGAATTCAGAAACCCACAACCGAATGGTTGTGGGTTTTTTGACCCCAAGTGGACCCCCAGGACGGGGTCAGTGTCATTTAGATAAGAATCCTCATAGTTCAAATTAATATCTATCATAATTAATTAGAGCGGAGTTAACGATCCATTTTTGGAGGGATTACTAGTAAGAATGTGCAGCTACCGTTTTCTACTAGTAAGATTAAGACTTTGTTACTAGTGTAGTGTCTCGTTGACGATTAATCAAAGTCCGTCCCTGTCACAAGACAGGGTACAATGAGCTCAGTTTGATCCTTGCGTCAGCGGTTCTGAATTGCCAGTTTACAGTTGCTTGATTTTTATTACGTTCATTCT
>JAZRKG010000162.1:0-24114 GCA_045646185.1 Butyrivibrio sp. | reverse complement strand
AAGACAGTGCTTGGATCGAAGGATCGATAACATAACTGATCTCAGATCCGAATTGGAAGCATGGGAGAATGAACGTAATAAAAATCAAGCAACTGTAAACTGGCAATTCAGAACCGCTGACGCAAGGATCAAACTGAGCTCATTGTACCCTGTCTTGTGACAGGGACGGACTTTGATTAATCGTCAACGAGACACTACACTAGTATTCAGGCCAAATTTGGACAAAGCCCCTTCGATATCCAACGATGCATCTCTATAACCATCTTGTGTTGCCAGTATTACATAGCAATTATCATAGTCTGCCATCCAGCCGGAAAAGTCATCAATATCGGGTCTTCCCTGCATAATATAGCTATAATACCTATGTTGGCCATAAAGAAGACTTTGATCCCAATAAGCATATTTGCTATCTTCTCTATGATCCTCAAGCTCATATTCTTCTTCCAAAAAATTACCAATATAAGAAGTTAGTTTTTCAGCCCCGAAGGTATTTAAATGTGTTGGATCCGCAAAGTCAGAGCTGTAGGACATCCCTAGCTCTGCTGACAATTCATTAAAATCAAAATATGTAATATTCTCAGCATCAAGATATTGGAAAACCCCGTTTAATATGGCATTTTCTTCTTCAGTTGCTTCCATTGGCAGTAGCATAAAGTACAAATCGAAGCCTTCTTTACTTGCAAGCTCTTGGAAGTCTTTTATCCAGCTGATATTTTCCTCGCTAATCTCAGAGACGGACTCATTATCTGCTGCAATTTCATAATTATGTTCTACAGGCCACACTTCATAATTGTACATATATCCACGTCCATAGACGCTATATTCATACTGATAGAAATCGTAATTCTGAAGCTCCCTATATCTGGTATGGACAATAGGCCAACGTAGAATATAATCCAGCTGATCTTCTTCAATGTAGCTATATATCAAATCCGCTGCATTAAGAGAAAGCTTCATGGACAACATATTTCTATATACATTTCCCTGCATTGCATGTCTTTCAAAAGTTACTCCATATAAGTCTACAAATACTACCTGTGGATTTTGTGTTTTACAAAGTTCCTTTACATAATGGAGCGTAGATGATTTATCCTGACCGGAGATTGCCATATCAAATGATGATATGCCTTTTGTTTCCCATAGGACGTCAGGGTTGATGCCGGCATAGCAATGGCTGCTGCCTGCAAAAGCCACATCTATTGTATTGGATGGTGTTGAATATAGCTGATTTACAGAAGAATCATAGTTTCCATAAGTATCCTTCCACGAAAGCACGTGGTATACACAGGCTATAGCCAGCATCGTTACTATTGAAAATGCAATTATTCTAATGGCCTTTTTCATAAAAACCCCACAAGCGTCAAAATTCAAAATAAATAAACTGAGCAGAATCAAATTCCACTCCATATCTTCCGTATACAAGAATGCTTATAATAAGCCCAATTACCACAACCCATCTAAACCATAGATTCTGCTTTAAAAGAAAATCAGCAAGGCTTTCTTTTTTTATGTATTTCAGCAAATCCACAAGCAATAAAATAATCAGCGCCACAAATAATACATTGCTCTCAAACCTGTCAAGTCCCAAGTTATAGATAGCTCCATCCAAAAGCTTCCATGGATCAATGTGTGTAATCATCCTTGAAATATAATAGGTGGCATCACCAAGAGTCTTTGCTCTAAAAAATATCCATGCAAAAGTGGTCAGAATAAAGGTAATTACTATTTTTCCAAGCCTATAGCTAAAAACATTGGTGTTTATATGAAGAACATCAATAGTCTTTTTCCTGATAGGTGTTAGTAAATCTCCAATTATCTGATAAAGACCATGTATGCAGCCCCACACTACAAAAGTCCAGCCTGCTCCATGCCAAAGTCCACTTACAAGGAAGGTTATCATTAAGTTTCTGTATTTTTTGGCCTTGCTACACCTGCTGCCTCCAAGTGGTATATAGAGGTAATCTCTAAACCATGTGCTCAGGGATATATGCCATCTGTGCCAGAAATCTGAGATACTGACTGCAAAATACGGAGTATTGAAATTCTCCATAAGGGTAAATCCCATCACCTTTGCTGCGCCAATGGCAATTATGGAGTATGCTGCAAAATCGCAATATATCTGTATAGAAAAGAATACTGCAGCATAGATAAGCTCTGTAGCCCCATAGTTATAGATAGCCTTAAACACAGTATCTACTACTGTTGAAATCCTATCTGCAATGACCATCTTCATAAACAGTCCCCAAATCATCATGATTAGGCCATTTACTATTCGGTCATAATTCCATACTTTTATATTTTCCTGATTTCTAATCTGCTTTAAAAGGCTCTCAGATCTTTCTATTGGTCCTGCGACCAATTGAGGAAAAAATGCTACGAAGAGAGCATACAAAAGAATATTCTTTTCTGCTTTTATTTTGCCACGGTATACATCCATGGTATATCCGAGTGCCTGAAATGTATAAAAGGATATTCCAACAGGAAGAAGAATATCAAATGGATTGTTTATAAGAGATAGCCTTGCAGTACGCAAAGCCATGTTTATTGTATCTATAAGGAAATCAAAATATTTAAAGAAAAAAAGAATCGACAGATTACTTATAAAAGCCAGCGCCACAACCATTTTCTTTTTAGACTGGCTCCCGTTCTTTTCAGATATTTTATCAATTGCCAGACCGCATGCCCATGTGATTATGGTGGATATTGCAATCAAAATAGCATATTTGGCATTCCAGCTCATGTAAAAATAATAGCTGGCAACAAGCAGCCAAATATGCCTTACTTTCTTAGGTATTACAAAATATACAAGTACAACTATCGGAAAAAATACTAAAAAATAAAATGAATTAAACAGCACCCCAAACTAACCCCTTAAAACTATTTTCATAAATAATATCACATCTGATGTCTTACTACAGCATATTCATCACCATTTTTGTAAAATGGACACTGCTTATAGCTGCTTGTGACAAATCTTGCATAATCATCTTCGTCCATATTTACGCTACAGCAATACTCCTCAAGATCTTCGTCGTATTCGTTATACGCGCATGTATCACAACTACTCATTTAAATCTCCTTACCATAAAAACCAGGCTCCAAAAAGCTTTTACAATATCAGCAAATTCTTGGAAGGCCCTCACCCTGTAATACATCAAGCTGTCTAAGTCCGCCTATTGCTGTCTTTAAATACAGCTCTCCTTTTGGATTCTCAGTCTCCAGAACCTGACCTATTACAGCCGCATTTTCGCCATACTTACTATTCCTGATTATTTCCAGTGCCTTTTCTGCATACTCTGCAGGAAGAGCAGCTATCATTTTGCCTTCATTTCCCATATAGAGAGGATCAAGACCTAATAGTCCGCAGAAGTCTCTTACTTCTGAGCTTACCGGCAGATCTTCTTCATTAAGCTCGATCCTCACCTTTGAGGTTTCTGATAGTTCTTTAAGAACTGTAGCAAGTCCACCTCTGGTTACATCTCTTAAGGTATGCACCGGAATATTTGCTTTAAGCAATCCATTAACCATTTCTCCAAGAGGAGCGTTATCGCTCTCAATCTTATTATCAATGGCCAGCCTGCTGCCCAGGATTGCTGCATGATGATCTCCCAGATTACCGGATACGATGATCACATCCCCTGCAGTGATATTTTTAGCTGATATGTTTATACCTTCTGGTACAAAGCCAACGCCGGCAGTATTTATAACTATCTGCCCGTTTCCTTCTACAACTTTTGTGTCGCCGGCTACGATATTGACTCCTGCCTCTTTTGCAGTGTCAGCCATGGACTTAACTATCTTTTTTAATACCTCGGTATCTGCACCTTCCTGGATGATAAAACCACAGGTCAGGTATTTAGGCATAGCACCTCTCATGAGCAAATCGTTTACTGTACCACATACGCAAAGTCTTCCTATATCTCCACCTGGGAATTCTATAGGTGTTACAACAAAGCTATCTGTAGTTATGGCAATTTTACTGCTTCCGTCAACTACCGCACTGTCTTCAAGTTCAGTAAGAACCTTATTATCAAAAGCCTTTACAAATATTTCATCAATAAGCTCAGATGTAGCGGCTCCGCCGCTTCCATGTGCCATTGTAATTATCATTTATAAAATCCTTCTTTCTGCCAGTTTCCTCTGGTAAATTTATTTGTTCAAATAATTCTGATAGCAGCTTCCTTCAGAAGAAACCATGCACGCACCTTGCGGATTAAGAGGAGAGCACACTTTTCCAAAAAGTGGACATTCCTTTGAGGTGATTTTTCCCATCAAAACCTGGTCACACTTGCAGGCGCTGTTTATTTTTTTGTCATCATCAAGGTTCCTGCTGCCTGCATCATATTTTTCATATTCCTTTCTCAAATACAGGCCAGAATCTGCAATGTTACCCATACCTCTCCACACAGCACTGCCGTGTTCAAAGTAATGGTCTATTTTTTCAAGAGCCATTGTATTTCCCTCATCAGTTACAACTGACGTATAGAAGTTTCTAACAAGGGCTCCGCTTTGTTCTTTATACTTATCCTTATTTTCCAAAAGCTTTACTATGCCATAAATGCCAGCCACCAGCTCTTTTGGAGTAAAGCCGGTTATGCCAAATGGAATTTCATATTTATCTGACAAGGGCTCATATGCTTTGCTTCCAGTTATAACACTTACATGCCCCGGCGCAATGAAGCCATCTATGTGCGCCCCATTCGTGCATAGCCAGTCAATTACAGGGGGCATGCACTTTAGAGCGGTAAGTATCCTTACGTTTTCAAGCTTTTTATCAATTATAAGATCCAGCAAAAGTGTGTATACAGGGATTGTAGTTTCAAATCCTACAGCTCCAAATACGTACTGTATATCCGGATTATTCTGGGCCAGCTCTATCATGTCCATTGGAGAATAGACCATTTCTACCGCCGCTCCCTGACCCTTTATTTCATTAAGGGTGTATTTACTTCCAGGTATTCTAAGTAAATCTCCAAAGGTTACGATAGTTATCCCCTGATTTAAGGCAAGGTCTATCAGCTTATCCACATATCCTGACGGACTTACGCACACTGGGCATCCCGGACCTGAAACCAGATGAATTTTAGGTGATATTACTGATTTAATGCCTGATTTGGCAATAGCAGCAGTATGGCTTCCGCAGACCTCCATTATGGTTACATCTGCGCCATCATAATTTTTTAAATATTCCAGGTATTTGTTTATCACAGTACATCCAGCTCCTTAAACAGTTCTTCCATTTCCTCCGCTTCATCCTTGCTTACCTTTTGGATAATGCATCCGGCATGAACAAGCACTCTGTCACCTACAGCTATATCCACAAGGCCTTTAGCAGCGCGTACAGTATTGCCATTGAAATCTACTGTTGCATATTTTTCTTCTGATGTATCAGTTACTACTCCCGGAAGTGCTACACACATAATCTTTGTTTCTCCTATTACTTCATAAGCGAATCATTTATCGCCATAATATATGCCTGTCCCAGAGCAAGACCACCATCTCCGCTTGGAACCTTTTCATTTATATATACTTCATACCCGGCTTCTTCAAGCTCTGGCAAAAGAAGTCTTAGCAAAAGAGCATTATAAGCAGAGCCACCACTTATTGCAATTTTGTTTATACCTGTATCTCTTAATATTTTATCACACATTGCCTTGCACATATCTGCAATTGCCAGATGGAATTCGTAGGCTATTTTTGCTACGTCAATTCTGCCTTTTTTTAATGTGATAATTTCGGCTATCAGCCTGTCTGTATCTGCAATGAATGCGCCATCCTTATTTTCAATATGGTAAAAGAGTTCTCTGGCATCAGTTTCTGTCTTATGAGATTTTTCATAATTTTCAGCAGCCGCCTGCAGCTTTGAAGGGCATTCTCCCTCAAAGGTATTCTCAGTGCATATCTCAAGTATTGCTGACACTGCATCAAACAGTCTTCCCAGGGAAGATACTCCGGCTATATTGATTTTATTATCAATAGCCTTTTCTATTACCTGCATTCTCGAATCGTTTATATAGGGATTATCTTCGGCACCAAGCTTTTTATTATCAATTGCTGACTTTATATAACTCATTGCCAAAAGCTCAGCCTTTTTTGCAGCTGCGTCTCCGCCTGTTACCGTAATAGTTTCAAGATGTCCTTTTCTCCAGTAATTGTTTTTATCGCATAAAAGGAACTCTCCGCCCCAGATTGTTTTGTCATCGCCATAGCCCGTTCCATCTATAGCTATTCCCAATACCGGCTCATTTATTGAATGCTCTGCCACAACTGCCATTATGTGAGCATAGTGATGCTGTATCTCCATATGCTCATTATCTCTTATATCCTTTGAAGAGAAATAGGCAGGATGCTTATCGCAGGCATATTCGACTGGCTCTATTCCCAGCAGCTCTTCCATATGATCTATGCCATCACGTCTTTTGGCCTTGGCTGCATATTCCTCCAGGTCTCCATAGTGGCCACTTAGGAAGACAAAGTTATCTCTTCCCAGTGCAAATGCATTTTTCAGGTCACCGCCTGCGGCAAAAATATCTTCTGAAAAATATTTATCGATAATAACCGGCTCTGGTACAAGTCCTCTGGCTCGTCTTATTATCTGTATTACTTCTCTTGTCTTTGTCTGTGTAACCTGATAGATTGAGTCATCAAGGCCGTTGTAAATGTCTCTATCATTTGCCAGAACCACCTCAGGTATTCCCTTTTTCATAAGCTCCAGCATGCGTTCATTGTCTGTAATTATTGGCTCTCCGCCCAAATTTCCGCTAGTCATGACCAGTGGTCCGCATTCTTTTAACAGTAAAATCTGAACCGGATCACATGGAAGCATTGCACCAATATAATGACTTTCTCCACATACTTCCATGGAAATCCCATTTATATCCTCGTTACTTGCCGTTTCATTTCCACTTATTTCTTTTTTTCTCAAAAGAACAATTGGTCTGGCAGTCCCTGTCAGAAGACGCTCTTCCGTCTCTGATACTTCGCAGTATTCCTTTATTTCCTCGATGCTTGAAAACATTACTGCAAAAGGCTTTTTTTCTCTATTTTTAAAGGCTCTAAGTCTTTTAGCCGGCTCACTGTTTTTGGCATCAAAAGCAAAGTGATATCCACCGACGTTTTTTATTGCTGCTATTTTCCCGTTTTTTATTTCTCTGGCTACTGCATCTATAAGGCTTTCGTTATTGTCGTTATCTGCTTTTTCTTCGGCTGTTTTTCCAATATACAATGTCAGCTTGGGTCCACATTCTCTGCAGCATATGGTCTGAGCATGTCTCCGAATATTCCCCTGCGCTGTATACTCATTTTGGCACTTGGGACATAGCTCAAAGTCCTTCATCGTAACCGTATCCCTATCATAAGGAACTTTTTCCATAATGGAAAATCTTGGGCCGCAGCTTACACAACTTATAAATGGGTGTCTATATCTTCTATTGTTTCTATCCTCCAGTTCCGCTGCGCATCTGTCACAGGTTGCAATGTCTGCTGGAAGGAATCGTATCCTGTCTTTTTTACCTGTACTATCTATAATTTTAAACTGACCGACATCTATTTTTTGCCTTGCGTCAGCATCGATTTCGTCTTTATCACTTATTACTATACTATCTACTCTTGCACCTGGAATCATATCCGAATGTCCATCCAGGCTTTTTAGTATTGCTATCGCTTTGTCTACATCTGTTTTTTCTCCTGCAAAAACAGCATGTACTATTCCTCCTGCATTTCGTACAGTGCCGCTAATTGCATTTTTTTCTGCAAGCTCAGCTACAAAGGGCCTAAATCCTACTCCCTGAACAAGTCCATATATAGTTAGCGCATATACAACAAAGCTATTTTCCATGTATTCCCCTTAAGTAACGACTGAGTTAAAATTCCCCGCGCAAATAAACTGCGCGGGGATAGATTGATTTTTTAAAAATTTATTCAGTCTTTTCTGGAGCTGCTCCCTGAGCCTGAGCCTCAGCTTCTGCCTTGGCCTTTGCAGCTGCTTCTGCTTTAGCTTTAGCCGCTGCTGCCGCTTTCTCTGCAGCCTCCTTACGTTTTGCTGCTTCTGCTGCAAGTACTTCAGGAGATTTAGTATAAACTGCGTCAAGCTTTTCTCCACCAGGAGTCTGATATCCAGGGTTAACTGTCAGGCACTTTTTAGGACATTTCTCTGCACAGAAACCACAGACAATACAATCATATCTGTTGATAGTCCATGTACCCTTGTCTCTATCTACCGCAAGTGCACTTGATGGGCATACTCTCACGCACATACCGCAAGATATACATTCATCAATTACAATATCGATATGTCCTCTACTACGCTCCGGATACTCAGCTGGCTGTGCAGGGTAGCTAGTTGTAACCGGCTTTAAAAATAAATTTTTAAGCGCTTGTGGCGCAAATTTCATTATTGCCATCTTATCCTACCTTTCGAGCTTCATTATCGTTCTGTACAACTGATACATGGATCAATTGTAAGTACTAATAATCCTACATCTGCCAATTCTGTGTTCTTAAGCATCTCACAAAGTGCCGGTATGTTTGCGAACGTAGGAGTTCTAACTCTCATACGCTGCAGATTAGGCTTACCGTTAGCCTTTACATAATAGAAAGCCTCGCCTCTTGGCTGCTCTACTCTCATGAAATACTCGCCATCAGGATTACCTTTTACAGCAACTGATAAATCTGTCTCTGAAGGCATCTTGCCAATTACCTGTCTGATAAGGTCTATTGACTGGAATACTTCCATCATACGGATATAGCATCTTGCGTAGCTATCTCCTGCAGTACTTACGATTGGCTCAAATTCAAGATCAGGATATGCGCCGTAGCCTGTAAGTCTCATATCTACGTTCACACCGCTTGCTCTTGCAAATGGTCCAACTGCACCAAGGGCATGTACCTGCTCTTTTGTAAGTACACCAACACCCTTTAATCTGGACTGTACTGTATAGTCTTCAAAGAATGTATTCTTGATAGCTTTCAGTTCTTCTTCTACTTCATCCATTGTCTTAAGGATGATATTTAACTGTTCCTGTGGGATGTCTTTAATAACACCACCAACCTTGTTAACTGAGAAAATAAGTCTTCCACCGGATGTCATTTCCTGCATATCGAGGACTTTTTCTCTTACTCTCCAGCACTGATAGAAGAGGTTTTCAAATCCAAATCCATCAGCCAGAAGACCAAGCCATAACAGGTGAGAGTGCATTCTTCCAAGCTCTGCCCAAAGAGTTCTTAAATATTTAGCTCTTACAGGAATATCTACTCCAAAGATGTGCTCTACTGCTTCGCAATATCCCATTCCATGCTGGAAACTACAGATACCGCAGGTTCTCTCTACTACATAGGTCATCTGGTTGAAGTCTCTTTTATCAACAAGTCCTTCAAGACCTCTATGAATAAATCCAATTGATGGAACCGCCTCAATGATTCTCTCATCCTCAATTACCAGATCCAGGTGAATTGGTTCTGGAAGAACAGGATGTTGTGGACCAAAAGGCACTACGCTTCTCATTCCCATATTAGTTTTCCTCCTTCTTTGGTCCAAGTGGAGCCTCTTGACGAATTCTATAGAGCTTGTTGTCGTAATCGAGACTTATCATCTTAATCTTTACGCCAAACACTTCCTTCATTTCGTTCTCATAGAATACTGCTGCAGGAACGATTTCTGTAATACTAGGAACTTCCTGATCAATATCTATTACGATTCTGAGGTTGTGCAGCTGATATGTTTCATAATTTGAAAAAGAGTAGCTAAGTTCAAACTTATCGTTTACATAAGCAGCACAAGCCTGTGAAAAACGAAGTCCGTCCTTCTTGAGCTCTAAAGCTCTTTTAAGCAGGTCAGACAGCTCAATTTCCTCTAAAATATTTTCAGGGTTCTTTATTTCAGCCATTTACCTGCACCTCTTTTCCTGACTTTTTTGCTTTAACCTGAGCTTTGTAATCATCAGAACGTTTCTGGAAGATTTCAATAGCCTGGGCTATGCCGTCAATAATTGCCTGTGGTCTT
This sequence comes from Butyrivibrio sp., assembly GCA_045646185.1. Classification (GTDB taxonomy): domain Bacteria; phylum Bacillota; class Clostridia; order Lachnospirales; family Lachnospiraceae; genus Butyrivibrio. Next base: position 14,114 of record JAZRKG010000162.1, on the reverse strand, counting down.
GCAGCACATCCTGGAACGTATACGTCTACAGGAATAACTGTGTCTGCGCCACCAAGAATGTTGTAACAATCCTTAAATACACCGCCTGTGCATGCACATACTCCAACGGCTACAACAACCTTTGGATTTGGCATCTGATCATAGAGCTGTTTTACAACAGGCTCATTCTGTGCATTGATACCACCAGTTACAAGCAGTATGTCTGCCTGCATTGGGTCACCTGTATTCATGACGCCAAGTCTCTCAGCATCATATACTGGTGTAAGACATGCCAGGACTTCAATATCACATCCATTGCAGCTGCTGCCATCATAGTGGAGCAGCCAAGGAGATCTTTTAATGTTTGCCATGTTTCCTACCTCTACCTTGTTATTTTACTATCATCAAAATAATCAGATTAACGCCTGCTGTAAAGAATGTTACTATCCATGTAATCTTCAGCATTTCTTGCCATTTCACACGAGCACTTGAATTATCGATGAGGATTTCAAGGAAGTATGTAGCAAGAATCACGATTATAGCAACTACTATACTAATAGGATTGGAATTAACTATAAATAATCCTATAACACCCATGAGAAATACATTTTCGTACCACTCAGTTACCTGGAACAATGCCAGATTCTTGGATGCCATTTCAGTAGTAATTCCCTTTACCAGCTCCTGATGCATGTGATGTGAAGTACTTGTATCAAAAGGTGACTTACGCATCTTAATAGTCAAAATAAATACAAAGGCTGCAAAAAATCCTGGTAAATATGTAATGTAACTAATATCTGTCTGTGCAATATCGCCAACGTTGAAGCTTCCTGCTGCAAGGTAAAAGCCTACGCAGGTAAGAAGTACTGCAGGCTCATAGGTCATCATCTGAATGAGCTCTCTCTGAGCACCGATTGATGAATATGGTGAGCTTGTAATAACACCGGCAAAGTATAAAAATGTTGCTGCGGTAGACAGTACAAAGAAGCACATCAGAATGTCACTTCCGTAGAAGAACATTGCACCTGTAACTACCATCAGAACAAAATATGTAAGTATCAAAAATGTCTGAGCAATTTCAACTGTGATTGTCTCTTTGTTGAAAAGCTTGATTACATCGTAGAATGGCTGAAGAAGTGGTGGTCCAACTCTTCGCTGCATTCTTGCTGAAATTTTTCTGTCAAATCCTTCTAAAAGCCCGCCGACAAAAGGAGCCAGGAAGATATAACAGAGCATAAGTATTAAACCTTTACTCATAATCTAACACCTCCTATTATCATACAAAGCATTATGACAAGTACCGCTACTGTAAATACCTGGCTAGGAATCATCAGCTTTCTTGATCCGATAACCTTGTGAATATAGTAGTTAGACAGCCACAAAGTCTTTTCTTCACCGAAGGAATCTACGAACTTCTTGTTTTCACCTGTATTAACACCATTCATGTATGACAATACCATAGTCTTGCGCATCTTTTTGCCATACAGATAAGCAAGGAATGGAACTGCAAATACCAGCATGATTACTATAACCAGCGCATAGAGAAGTCCCTGTGACATAACTTCAATTGCATCTCCAAACATCTCGCCAATAAGAGGTGTTACATATACTTTAGAAAGAAGTGGGAATAAAACGCACAGCATAACCATTAAAATGGCATGTATTGTGAGTGATATTACCTCGTTCTTCTTTGTAATATCTTTATATTTTGTTTCTTTCAAATGGCTCTGACTAATGATCTTACCCATCCACTTTGTCCAATAGAAGGATGTTGTTGCTGAACCAAAACAGATCATCATAACAAGGATGATGTTTCTCTCATCAACAGAAGCCTTCAGAGCTGCCCATTTAGATATCAGCATACCAAATGGTGCAAGGAACATACCTGCAATACCGATGAACATGAATATTGCCAGTCTTGGTAAGATATACAGAAGTCCGTGCATATCTTCTACGCTTCTGGAATGAAGTGCATTTTCTGTAGCACCAACATCCTGGAACAGAAGTGACTTGGATATTGCATGGAAGAGCATCAGAAATACGCCTGCCCAAATTGTTTCAGGTGTACCTACACCAGCGCAGGCAACCATAAGTCCCAGGTTTGATATTGTTGAAAACGCCAGAACTTTTTTACCATCACTCTGAGCAATAGCCATAAATGATGTTATAAGGAATGTGAAACCACCGATAAATGAAATCATTGTACCAGTTGTTGTTCCACTCATGGCAGGTGCCAGTCTGTACAGTACATAGATACCTGCTTTTACCATTGTTGCACTATGAAGAAGTGCAGATGATGGTGTAGGAGCAACCATGGCGCCAATAAGCCATGTTGAGAATGGAAGCTGAGCTGCTTTTGTAAGGGCAGCAAATGCAATGAGTGCAACAGGTATTGTTGCAACTACTTCTCCAGCAACTCCCATATCTACTAACTCATGAAGAGTCATAACTCCTGAATTGTAACCAAAGTAAATGATACCAATAGCAAGAGCTGTTCCACCTAAAAGGTTCATCCATAAAGCTCTAAATGAGTTATTGATAGCAACTGGTTCCTTGGTGTATCCAATAAGCAGGAATGAGCATATACTTGTAAGCTCCCAGAAGAAATCAATCCACAACAGATTTTCAGACAATACAAAACCAAACATTGCTCCCAAAAACAGGAATAACAATGTGAAGAAATAGTATCTTCTATCAGCTATATCTGTGTGGTGATGATGGTAGCCATGCATGTAACCTACAGCATAAACTACAATAAGACCGCCAATCACTCCTACAATAAGACACATTAAAATTGAAAGATGGTCAACATAAATATGACCAGCACTTGCCATTTCTGGTCCTTTCAATTCAAAATATGCAATGAAAAGTGTTGGAACAATAGAAAGTAAGCTTATCCAGTACTTACGATATTTGAAGCACAGGATAGTTACTACAACCATGAGCACCAGCTCAGCCACAAGGATGATGTGATCTACAAGCTCCGTGTCATAGTATAGAATCAGTTCCTGACATCCTCCAGCTATCCACTGTGCTGTCAGCAAACCTACAGCAGCCATGATAACGACTGCACTTGCGTAAGAAATTGCATTCCTTACTTTGTTAACTCTTGTAATAAACATTACAAGTGCCATAACAAATGGAAATACAATTAGAAACGGTATGATATTCTCAATAGCCATTTCCCAAACCTCCACCTATAAAGAATTGTATAGAAATCCTTTTACATTATACACTTTTTTTATAATAATGATGTTAAATAGGTGGAAATTTTTTATAATTAATTTACTGATTATCGTTATAATTATTCTGAAATTAGAAAACTTTTTTGTTCAACGCCCAAAAATACTGAGTTTTGTGGTATCCTATGTCTGAAAACACAATATATATAAAGTTTTCAGTAATATGCTTTTGGAGAAAAAATGCACGAATTAAGTTACATTGTCAAAATGGTAAATCTGGCTGAAAATACTGCCAAAGAAAATAAAATAGAGCATGTAGACAAAATAGTCGTTGAAGTAGGTGCCATGACAGGAGTTCTTCCGTATTATCTGCATAAATACTATCCAGAAGCTGTAGCTGGCACATCTCTTGAGGGCTCTGAGCTAGAAGTAATTGAAGTCCCGGTAAAGGCCGTCTGTAACAGTTGTCAGAAGGAATACTCTCCAAATGCACAAAATGACTACCGCTGCCCTTTTTGCAAGAGCATCGATAGCCATATTGTAGCCGGTAGAGATGTTACTTTAAAAAATATTATAGTAAATGACTAGTCTGTGTTTATTGAAAGCTATCATTTACCTAGTTTTTTAGCTGCTTTCTCCATATTCCTATAATAGAAAAACAAATATTGCTGCATTACGCCGTTAAAGGGCTCATATACTTCGAATGGAAATTTTCCGTTATATTCATTTTTTAGCACCCTGTCTATCCATACATCTATCGGAAAAGCATTCAATCTATGAAAACCAAATAATATTGTGCAGGAAGCAACCTTTATTCCTACTCCTTTTAAAGCCATTAGTGCCTCTAGAAGTTTTTCGTCATTAAGTTTGCCCAGTTCATCCAGCTTTATGCTCCCATCTGCAACGCTTTGTGAGGTCTGATATATATATTCTGATCTATATCCCATTCCGCAATCATTTAGCTCTTTTATTGAAACCTTAGACAACTGCTCCACAGTTGGAAAAGCATACTTCTCTGTTCCCTCGATCCTGCTGCCTGCAAGGGCACTCAGCCTTTCTATTGAGTTTTTTATGGCAGGAATACTTTTCCTTTGAGAGATAATAAAGCTTATAATCATCTCCCAGGGGTCCTGATTTAATATCCTTATTCCCTTGCCATATTCCGCAGCCTCGTATAAAAATGGGTCTTCATCCTTTGATATTTTTTCTCTGATTTTTTTATAATTGTTTTCAAGGTCAAAATAGTGTGACCAGAAGTTTTTATAATCGTCTTCATTGCAGTCCACAAGGTATGTGTCTTTTTTATCTGTCCCGAATATGTTTAGGGATTTTCCACCTGCGATAATATTTATTCCGCCATTATCCACAGGATTCCATCTAAAGCACTGTCCGCTTTCAGCTATTTTTTGTAAGTCAAAATCATCTTTTATCTGTATTTTCATGTTACCTTTTTTCCAAACCTATGACTTCCCTGTTAATTCGATTCAAAACGGTCTTTTTGTCTCCGCTCCACAATGGTGCAATCAGGCTCTTTTTAGGTCCATCACCTGTGAGTCTGTGAATAATCACATTATCGGGAATTAGTGGGACAAGCCTTTTTAACACATCTATGTACTCATCCAGAGTCATTGTTTCAAATTTGCCTTCATTATAATCTATGGCCAGATCTGTATTTTTTAATACGTGCAGTAGCTGCAGCTTTATTCCCTGTACTCCTGAAGAAACCACATATTTTACAGTTTTCTCCATATCCTCTATACTCTCACCCGGAAGTCCGAGTATCACATGGGTTATTACATCTATGTTTTCTGCTCTTAGCTTTTGTACTGCCTCATCATAAACTTTGAGGCCATAGCCTCTTCTTATATATATTGCAGATGTTTCTTTTATTGTCTGGAGTCCCAGCTCAATCCACACCGGTTTAATTTTGTTTATCTCTGAAAGAAGTGCTATAACATCATCTCCAAGGCAGTCCGGTCTTGTACCTATTGACAGAGCTACAATCTCTTCCGGCTCTATGGCCTGTAAGTATATTTCTCTAAGATAATCTATATTGGCATATGTATTGGTAAAGCTCTGAAAATAAGCTATATATAATGCTTTTCCTTTGATCTTGTTGCTAACCTTTAACTTAGCAGCTTCTATCTGCTCTTTTATAGACTTTACAGGATCCTGCGCAAAATCACCTGACCCACCTTCAGAGCAGAAGATGCAGCCTCTTGTTCCCAATGTTCCATCTCTGTTTGGGCAGGTTACTTTTGCAGATATAGATAGCTTATATACTTTACATCCATATTTTTCTTTCAAATATTGGTTTAACAGTTTCATAGACTTATATTCCCTTTGGCTTAGAAATCTATATCGTCATTCTTTTTCCATCTCATCAATATAGCCTCTATCCCATAAAAGAATGTTGAATTTCTCAGCCATTTTTACCGCAGGAGCAGTGAAATATTGATTTGTCATGACAACTCCCACCATTTTGTCATAGAAATCTCTTCCAGCATAGATTTCTTCTATGGCATGCACTCCTATTGGTTTATCATAGCATTTGCATTGAAAGGCATAGGTAATTCCATCTTTTTCTGCGAGTATATCTGCTCCAAAATCTCCGCTTCCTTTAGTAACTTCAACATCCAGAAAGCCATGCTTTTTTAATAAGTCTGCGCAGTAATATTCAAACTCGTGTCCTTCAAGCTCGTCCATTGGTAATGGCCTGTTTTTAATCAGGTTCCTTATAAAAAGGCAGACTATTACAAGGATAATCAGAATAATAAGTATTAAGAGTATTATTTTTAAAGTGTTTTCATCTATATTATTCAAAATATTCATTATTACTCCAAAAAACGCCATGCCAACTCGCGTTAGCATGGCGCCTTATTAGTTTACTAAGGTATCTGGATAATTACAGCTGAGGACCTGCAGCAACAAGTGCCTTACCAGCGTCATTACCTGTATACTTAACAAAGTTCTTCTGGAATCTTGAAGCAAGATCCTTTGCCTTCTCTTCCCACTCAGATGCATTTGCATATGTATCTCTAGGATCAAGAATTGCAGGATCAACTCCTGGAAGTGATGTAGGAACTTCGAAATCAAAGTAAGGAATCTTCTTTGTCTCAGCCTTAAGAACATCACCATTAAGGATAGCATCGATGATACCTCTTGTATCCTTAATTGTGATTCTCTTTCCTGTTCCATTCCATCCTGTGTTAACAAGGTAAGCCTTTGCTCCAGACTTCTCCATCTTCTTAACAAGCTCCTCAGCATACTTTGTTGGGTGAAGCTCAAGGAATGCCTGACCGAAGCAAGCTGAGAATGTAGGTGTAGGCTCTGTGATACCTCTCTCAGTACCAGCAAGCTTAGCAGTAAATCCTGAAAGGAAGTAGTACTTTGTCTGCTCTGGTGTAAGGATAGATACTGGAGGAAGTACTCCAAATGCATCAGCTGAAAGGAAGATTACGTTATCAGCATCTGGACCTGAAGATACTTTATTTACCTTCTGAGCAATCTTATCGATGAACTCGATAGGATATGATACACGAGTATTCTCTGTAACGCTCTTATCATCAAAATCAATCTTTCCGTTTGCATCTACTGTTACGTTCTCAAGAAGAGCATTTCTCTTGATTGCGTTGTAGATATCTGGCTCTGATTCCTTATCAAGGCCGATAACCTTAGCGTAGCATCCACCTTCAAGGTTGAATACACCGTTGTCATCCCAACCGTGCTCATCATCACCGATAAGAAGTCTCTTAGGATCAGTTGAAAGAGTTGTCTTACCTGTTCCTGAAAGACCAAAGAAGATAGCTGTGTGCTTACCATCCATATCTGTGTTAGCTGAGCAGTGCATTGAAGCCATGCCCTGAAGTGGAAGGAAGTAGTTCTGCATTGAGAACAGACCCTTCTTCATTTCTCCACCGTACCATGTGTTAAGGATAACCTGTTCCTTACTTGTAACGTTGAAGAGAACTGCTGTCTCAGAATTGAGACCAAGTTCCTTATAGTTTTCAACCTTTGCCTTAGAAGCGTTGTAAACAACGAAATCAGGTTTGAAGTTTGCCTGCTCTTCTTCTGTAGGACGGATGAACATGTTCTTTACGAAATGTGCCTGCCAAGCTACTTCCATGATGAAACGAACTGCAAGACGTGTGTCCTTGTTAGCTCCGCAGAAACCATCGATAACATAAAGCTTTTTGCCGGAGAGCTGCTCAACAGCAAGTTTCTTACATGCTTCCCAAGCTGCCTGTGATGCTCTGTGGTTATCATTTGGATATTCATCTGATGTCCACCAAACTGTATCCTTTGACTTTTCATCTTCTACAATGAACTTATCTTTAGGTGAACGACCTGTATAAATACCTGTCATAACATTTACTGCACCAAGTTCTGTAACCTGACCTTTGTCATAGCCTTCAAGACTTGGATCTGTTTCGTCAGCAAAGAGCTGCTCGTAAGATGGGTTGTAAACGACTTCCTTTACTCCTGTAATACCATATTGACTTAAATCGATAGTTGCCATTATAGTAACCTCTCCTTCTTTAAAAATATTTTATTCAAATTGGCTAATTGTCAGCCAAATTGTCACCACTGTCTTTATTTATACTACAAAGTCAAGATTTTAACAATAATTTTGCCAAAAAAAATCATTAAAAAACTATGAATTATGCACTATTTTCAACTTTTTATTCAGTTAATCTGCGCTAACAGCATCACCCTTTTCTTCAGCATCAAGCAATGCCTGATATACATCTCTTTTTCCCATCCCTCTGTCTGCTGCCACTTTTTTCATTGCATCTTTATGAGCAATTCCCTGATCCTCGTAATAAGCCATATGCTCTGCGATTGTCATTTCCTGCCATTTTGCCTGCTTTTCCATTTCCTTTTCAGCTAGACTCCTGCCTTCAATGACAAGTACATATTCTCCTCGGGGCTCATTATCTGCGTAATAGGCTATAGCGCTTTCCAGAGTAGTTGTCTGAACGTCTTCGAATCGCTTGGTAAGTTCTCTACAAATTGATATACGTCTTTCACCCAGGGTTTCATATAAGTCTTTTAAAGCAGCTTTAAGATGATGCGGCGCTTCATAAACGATTATTGTTCTGCTTTCATCCTTGAGGTCTTCCAAAATCTGCTTTCTGTTCTTTTTATCATCACTTCCAGGCAAAAATCCCTCAAAGCAAAACCTTCTGGTACTAAGTCCTGATAGAGTAAGTGCTGTAATGCAGGCTGCGGGACCTGGCAGAGATGTTACAGTAATGCAGGACTCATGGCACATTCTTACCAGCACTTCTCCAGGGTCAGAAATAGCCGGAGTTCCGGCATCTGTTATAAGAGCTACGTTTTTTCCTTCCTGCATAAGCCCAATCAGATATAAAGCTTTTTCAACTTTGTTATATTCATGATAGCTTGTCATTGGTGTATGTATATCAAAGTGATTAAGCAGCTTTATACTATTTCTTGTATCCTCTGCGGCTATTATATCTACTTCTTTGAGAGTTTCTAAAACTCTAAATGTCATATCCTGCAAATTGCCTATTGGCGTTGCACATAAATATAGCTTTCCTGCCATTATTATTCCTCCAGGTTCGAACCGTTTAAACAATCATCTATTGCTTTAATCATAGTATTCTTTTAACAGTTCCTGTGTATATACTCCCTGTTCTTTATATATTATCAAAGGTTTTTCTACCGTCATTCTCGGCTTTCCGCCTCTTACACCTTCTATTAGCACCATATTGGGTTCATGGTCTACAAATGGATAGATTAGGCGCATTCTTTTTGGTTCAATTTTATACTTGCTCATCATAACCATTATTTCTGCAAGCCTGAATGGTCTGTGAACCATAAAGAGTTTTCCACCTGGTTTTAGAAGCTTTGCAGCTGCAGCTACAACATCTTCCAGAGTGCACATTACTTCATGTCTTGCTATTGCCTTTGGACTATCCGGATTTTGAAGTCCATGCTGGTTAATCATATAAGGCGGATTGCTGGTTATAACGTCAAAAGAGGCAGCGTCAAATATTTGCCCTGCCTCTTTAATATCACCATCTACTATTTGTATTTTATCCTGGAGATTGTTAAGGTTAACACTTCTTCTTGCCATTTCTGCGCTTTCCTTTTGAATCTCCAATCCTATAAGCTGGGCTGCATCAGTTTTTGCTTCCATAAGTATCGGTATTATTCCGGTACCTGTACCAAGGTCCAGGACCCTGGCACCTTCACCAGCTTTTGCAAAACCAGAAAGTAATACTGCGTCCATTCCAAAACAGAATCGGGAAGGATCCTGAATGATCCTGTATCCATTCCTCTGTAAATCATCAATTCTTTCGCCTGGTCGCAGATCAATTGTCATTAAGCTTTGATTTTCCTTCCTGCTTTTCTATGCGCTCTAACTGTTCTAATTCTTTTAAATCATCATCCGCTTTATTGTTGTTATTCTTATGCTTCTGTTTTTTCTTTATAAACTTAAGCTTGTCTACTGCGTACTCATGTACTTCTTTTTCGTCGTTTTCTTCAACAAGTATCTTTACTGTCTGTCGAAGTACGTTTGTGCTGATTACTTCACCCTTAAGGCCATCTTCTGTAGACGCTACAATGTCTCCAACGCCTGGCAGCTTACGGTTCAGTTCTTCATATACATCCTCTTCGTTCTTGAGGCAGCACATAAGTCTTCCACATACACCGGATATCTTTGTAGGGTTAAGTGACAGGCTCTGCTCCTTGGCCATCTTGATTGAAACAGGCACAAAATCTGACAGATATGAGTGGCAGCACAAAGGTCTTCCACATATACCATATCCACCAATTATCTTGGTCTCGTCTCTTACACCAATCTGTCTAAGCTCTATTCTGGTTCTAAATACAGCAGCAAGGTCTTTTACTAATTCTCTAAAATCGATTCGTCCGTCTGCGGTAAAGTAAAACAGAACCTTGTTATTATCAAAAGTATATTCTGCATCGATAAGCTTCATCTCAAGATTATGCTTACGAATTTTTTCAAGGCATATTCTAAATGCTTCTTTTTCTTTTTCTCTGTTTGTTTTTTCCTGCTCGTCATCCTTGGCACTTGCTATACGAAGTACTGTTTTCAAAGGCTTTATAACCTTGTCATCTTCAACTTCCTTAGGTTCACCAACTACCGTTCCGTATTCAACACCTCTTGCTGTCTCAACTATTACGTGGTCACCTCTTTTTATATCAAAATTGCCTGGTGAGAAAAAATATATTTTTCCGGCAGTTCTAAATCTTACGCCGATAACTGTTGTCATATGTTCTCCTTAATATCTATAAATAACTTTTGAAGTGTTAAGTCTCTATTTACATTGAATCTCAATCTATTTTGAGCCACTTCTAATGATTCTATTATATGATTTATTCCCTTGTATGTACAATGATCAGTAATATTTCTAATATACGATAATTTGTCTCCGAAAATCAAGTGATCAGCATTTTCCTCTGCCTTATATACAAGTACATCTCTGAAAAAATATAGCAAAACATCCATAAAATCATCTAGGGCATGCAGATCTGCTTTACTTGTTTTTTTCTTGGTATCTTCCTCTTTCTTTTCTTTTTTATCTTTAGAGGCTTTCTTTTCTTTTGGTTTTTCTTCCTCTTCTTCCTTTGGGGTAAGAATTTCCTGAACCATTGCATTTATCTCATGAATCTCGAGATGTGATAGCTTTGATATCAATTCTATTGTTGAATTCTTCAGATTTTCAAAATGTTCATCCTGTGCAAGCTCTAGTGCTTTTCCCACATTTCCTCTTGCAAAAGAGGCGCAGATCTCTGCCTTGTAATCCACTACATGATAATTATTCATCAAAAACTGCTTTATGGATTCATCCTGCGCCGGACGCATGCTAAGCACAATGCATCTGCTAATTATAGTCTGCAAAAATGCATTTAGATTATTGGTTAATATGAAAATAATTACGTATTCCGGTGGCTCTTCAAGTGTTTTTAAAAGAGCATTCTGAGCCGCCACATTCATTTTTTCCCCTTCAGGAATAATATATATTTTGTGCCTTGCAGAATATGGCTTAATAATTACACTATCTCTTATCTGCTCTCTAATATCATCAACACTTATTGTAGCTGGCTTATCATGAGTTACTGTAATTATATCCGGATGTGAATGACTTGCAGCCTGCACACAGGAATGACAAGTATTACATGCTTCTATAAAGTCATTTTCATTCTTCCTGTCTTCACATTGGATTGCTTTTGCAAAAATATTTGTAATAAACTCTTTTCCGGAATTTTCTTCGCCTTCGATAATATAGGCATGGGAAATTTTCTCTGTTTTAAGAGCATTCTGCATATGTTCAACTATTTGCTTTTGATCGATAATATCGGCAAAATCAGCCATGCCACATCCCCCAATAAAGATAAATAGGCTTAGCTGTTTAGCCAAGCCTGTTTATGTAAATATATCTAATAATAATCCTTGTATTTCACCAATTTTTCCAAGAATCGATATTGAATCTTTTTCGTCCTTTACCAATTCCTGAGCAAGCTCGTCAAGATTTTCATCTACGAGTCTTATTATACCATATACGCGATGTCTTCCCTTCCTATCCAGAAAGTTTTCTCTGCTAAAAACATGCGAGCGTGTAACCACCTCATTAAGAAACTCTTTTATAAGCTTCCTATATCTTTGCATTTCGCGTATGTCTTTTTTCTTGCTAATCTTATCTCCCTGCTGAGTAATCTCCTGCATCATCAGGTTTAGGCGCTCTGCCAGTGATGCATCATCTATCTTGCTGGTAAGTATGAACTTAAAGTCTCCATTAGCCTGATTGACTGTCTCAGTCTGTTGTATTTGATTAGCCTGCTGTACATTATTAACCTTTATATCCATATAAGCACATCCTTCCCCTCATGTAAGGATTCTATCTGCAATTATCTGATATAAATTTCTCAGCCTTTTTTAAGCAATCTTCAAGTGTTTCATCATTTAAAATAAAGTTGGTAACACCTGCCCATTCAAGTCTTTCTTTACTAAAGTCTTCTTCGTCAGCCAGATACCTTCTGCACATCTCATCGAACTTAGGATTATCCTGCTTTCTTTCTCTCCTTAAAGCCCACTCCAGTCTCTGACCGTCATCTGCTGTAATCATTATATGGCAGATGTTTTCTTCACCATAATAGTTTTTTAAAGATACTAACGTATCCAGAGTACCTATCATAAGATAGTTTCCCTTAGTCAGATCAATCTGACCATCATCTGCTGTAAAATATCTCCACAGCCCATACATAGTATCGTAAGTTCTCTCTTCAATTATCTTTCGGTTATCCCTGAAATTCTCATAACCTTTTTCATCGGTAAAATAATACTGAACACCATCCTGTTCACCCTGACGCATAGGACGTGTAGTGTATAACACTACCTTTTGCAAATTCAGATCACTATTTTTCAACAGACCTTTATATATGTGATCCTTTCCTGATGCACTTTTTCCCATGAGTAATATTATTTTCCCCATTATTGAACCGAACCTTTTAACTACTATTTATTATATATTATACTTCTTCTACTCTGATCATGTTAGTTCTTCCAGATATTCCAAGAGGAATTCCTGCTGTGATAACAACCTTATCACCCTTCTTGATATATCCAGCAGCTATAGCTGAGCTAATTGCTTCTCTAAACAGTTCTTCTGCTGTATCTTCCTGTCTGATGTGGAGAGGTATTACTCCCCATAACAAATTAGCCTGACGACAAACTGTAGGATTAACAGCGCAGCCTATTACTGGGCAGCTTGGCTTATATTTCGATACCATACGAGCTGTAAAGCCTGACATTGTTACAGAAATGATTGCATCAGCTTCAACTTCTGCTGCAACAGTACATGTTGCATGTGAGATAGCTGTTGTAACATCACTTCCAAGACTGTCTGGTCTCTTTTTCAATCTGCCTACATAGTCAATATCCTGCTCAGTTCTCTCAGCAATCTTAGCCATAGTCTTTACAGCTTCAATAGGATAATCTCCGGCAGCTGTTTCTCCAGAAAGCATTATTGCTGTAGTTCCGTCATAAATAGCGTTTGCAACGTCTGTTGCCTCAGCTCTTGTAGGACGTGGATTGTGAATCATTGAATCCAGCATCTGTGTTGCAGTAATAACGTATTTGCCCTGAGCCTCTGCAAGCTTGATCATCTTTTTCTGCTGTACAGGAACTTCTTCAAATGGAAGCTCAACACCAAGATCACCACGGGCAACCATGATGCCATCTGACTCATTAAGGATTTCTTCTAGGTTTGCAATACCCTGAATGCTTTCAATCTTTGAGATGATCTTCATTGGGCTATTGTGCTCCTGAAGAATCTTTCTGATATCTAATACATCCTGCTTGGTTCTTACAAAAGATGCTGCTATAAAATCAAAGCCCATCTCACATCCAAAGATAATATCAGATGTATCCTGCTCACTTAAATAAGGCATTGTAAGTACAGCGCCTGGAACGTTGACGCCTTTTTTATCAGAAATCTTTCCGCCATTTTCTACAGTACAAACAATATCTGTATCTGAAACGCTATCTACGTGCAGTTCAATAAGACCATCATCCAGAAGGATTCTCATATCCTCACGGCAGTCCTTTGGCAAATCCTTATATGTTACAGAAACAATTTCCTTTGTTCCTTCGACTTCTCTTGTAGTAAGAGTAAACTTCTGTCCTGCTTCAAGCATTTCCTTGCCATTCTTGAAGTCCTTAAGTCTTATTTCAGGGCCCTTAGTATCAAGCATTGTTGCGATAGGCAACTGTAACTCTTCACGAAGTTTTCTAATTCTCTCAAATTTTCTCTTATGTTCGTCATGTGATCCGTGTGAAAAATTGAAACGGGCAACGTTCATGCCTGCTTTCATAATCTCTCTTAAATTTTCTTCACTTTCACTTGCTGGTCCAATTGTACAAATAATCTTAGTTCTACGCATTTTTTCTTCCTTACT
>JAZRKG010000161.1:0-89072 GCA_045646185.1 Butyrivibrio sp. | reverse complement strand
AAGAAAAAGAATAAGGTTCAGCTTGTTGGCTTTGGTACATTCGAAGTATCTAAGAGAGCAGCAAGAGAGGGTAGAAACCCACAGACAGGCGATGTTATGAAGATCGCAGCATCATTCGCACCTAAGTTTAAGGCTGGTAAGGCTCTTAAGGATGCTGTAAACAAGAAATAATTAATGTAACTATTGGCCTGTAGACTTTGTCTACGGGCCTTTTCAATAAAGTGCATTCCACATATGGAGGGTACAAATGAGATTAGATAAGTATTTAAAAGTAACAAGACTTATAAAGAGACGTACAGTAGCGAATGAAGCCTGTGATGCAGGCAGAGTTCAGATAAATGGCAGGCCTGCCAAAGCTTCAACAGATGTAAAGGTTGGAGACAAATTGACAATTCAGTTTGGCAACAAAGATGTTAACGTAGAAGTGCTGGACGTTCAGGAAACAGTACATAAAGAAGATGTATCCAATCTGTACCGCTATATTTGACATAGAGGTAACAAGTGTTATACAATTAATAAAACGTATATTCGTTGAAATATAAGTGTATGAGGGTGAATATGGCAACAAGAGCTAGGTATAAAAGGGGCAGCTCTTTGCAGAACAGGCTGGGCATATTATTGTCCATAGTTGTTGTTTTACTTCTACTGACGGTTGTGTCTGTTAAGAGTGTTAGTCTATTAAAAAAAGAAAAAGAATATAAGGCAAAAGAAGAAGCTCTGGAACTTCAGATAGAGCAGGAAACAGAGCGAAGTGAAGAAATTGCCGAATATGAAAAATATACTCAGACACGTAAATACATAGAAGACGTTGCGAGAGAAAAGCTTGGATTGGTTTATCCGGGTGAAATAATTTTTAAAGATGAAGATCAGGGTAAATAATGCAGACTACATTGCGAGTGGCTTTGTTGTCTGCAATTTTTATTGAATGGGAAATATATGAATCTGGAAGAAAAGGTCAAGGATTATATTAAAAAGAATAAAATGATATCAGATGGAGATAAGGTTATTGCCGGAGTGTCTGGTGGAGCTGATTCTACATGCCTTTTGGTAGTTCTGGATAAGCTTTCAAAAGAAATGAATTTTGACCTTATTGTGGTTCATGTAAATCATGGATTACGAGAGGATGCATCTGACGATGCCCTTTATGTAAAAAAACTTTGTAGCGAAAGAGGACTGGCATACATTTTACATGAAGTGAATATTACTAGGCTTGCTGAAAAAATGGGAATGACTGAGGAAGAAGCAGGCAGATACGAAAGATATAGAATCTTTGAAGAAGTCGCAGCAAAGAATAAAGCAAGCCGTATCGCCATTGCTCATAACCAGAACGATTTGGCAGAAACAATGTTATACAACATGTTCAGAGGAAGCGGGCTTCATGGAGTAATTGGAATAAGACCTGTCAGAGGCAGGATTATAAGGCCACTTCTCGAAATAAGCAGAACAGAAATTGAAGCTTACCTGCAAGAAAATGGAATAAGTTTTTGCACAGACAGCACAAATCTTGAAGATGACCATGCCAGGAATAGAATCAGACATCACATATTACCTTATGCTACCGGAGAAATAAATAATAAAGCGGTAGAACATTTGGCACATACAGCACAGTCACTTGATAAGGCAGACGAATATATAAGGCAAAAGGCCAGAGAAGCAATGGATGAGGCTGTATCTTTTGACGAAAGTAGTGATAAGTGTCTTATAAAACTTAAGGAGTTTGATAAAAATCCTGAAATCATCAAGGAAAATATCATATTGCTATGTCTTGAAAAATTGACTTTCTATAGAAAAGACATTACAGCGACACATGTATACAACATAATAAAGCTGACAGAAAATACTGATGGTAGCAAAGGCATTGATTTACCATATGAATTAAAAGCAGTCAGAGAGTATGATAAGCTGTATCTTTTCAAAAAAATGACGTATGAAGAAGAAACAGATAATCTCGAACTCTTTTCAAAACAAAGTGAGATGCTGGCAGAAGAAATTCATATCAAGGGACTGGGACTAATCAAAACTAATAAAACCGGTGAGTTTGATTTGCAAAATATTCCGGATGATACATATACTAAAATCTTTGATTATGATAAAATACAAGCATCTTTAGTGTTCAGACACAGACAAAAAGGCGATTACATTATGACCGGAAATGGAAGTCAGACACTAAATAAATACATGATCAATGAAAAAATACCATCCAGCATGAGAGACAAGGTATTTATTCTTGCAGATGGCAATCATGTAGTATGGGTAGTAGGCTATCGTATTAGTAGCGGCTACAAGATAGACAGTAACACTAAGACAGTGCTACAGATAAAGATAATGGAGGAATAGAATAATGTCAGAAAAAGTCCGTGTTCTATTAACGGAAGAAGAAGTAGATGCTAGAATTCAGGCATTAGGAGATCAGATTACAAAGGATTATGAGGGAAAAACAGTACACCTTGTTTGCGTTTTAAAGGGTGGAGTTTTCTTTATGTGCGAACTGGCTAAGAGAATTAAAGTTCCTGTAACCATGGATTTTATGTCAGCATCAAGCTATGGAAGTGATACAAAATCAAGTGGTGTAGTTAAGATCGTTAAGGATTTGGATGAGCCATTAAAAGATAAGCATGTTCTTATTGTTGAAGATATCATTGATTCAGGCAGAACACTTAGCTATCTTATCAAAATGCTTGGCGACAGAGAGCCAGCTGATATCAAACTGTGTACTCTTTTGGATAAGCCTGAAAGAAGAGTTACCGATGTAAAGGTTGATTATTCAGGATTTAATATTCCTGATGAATTTGTAGTAGGTTACGGTCTTGATTACGATCAGAAATACCGCAATTTGCCATATATTGGCGTAGTAGAGTTTGACTAAAACTAGAATAATAAGTAGGGGGCTAAGATGAAAGCAAGCAGAAATTATAATTATATTTTCCTGCTGGTACTTGCAATGATGGCAATCGTAGTATTTCTACAGTTTTTTGGTGATGTAGATACAGGCACAAGCTCAAGCTATAACTTGGGACAGCTTGAGACTGATTTGCAAAATGAAAATATTGCCGGAGCGATTATTTATCAGAATGCTGAAACACCTACTGGTGCGGTGAGAGTACGCACAGTAGATGGCGAAGACGAAACTATTTATGTAACTGACGTAACAGAAGTTGAACAACTTTTGATTGAAAATGGAGTTTATCCATCAGTCAGAGATATATCAAGAGAAAATTCATTACTGGTAAATATTATTCCAATAATAATCGCATTAATAGTCATCGCATTTATATTTGTAATGATGAATAATGCGCAAAATGCTTCTGCTGGCGGCAGCAGGATGATGAATTTTGGAAAAAGCAGAGCAAAGCTCTCCAATAGCGATGAAAATAAGATAAGACTTGAGGATGTTGCAGGACTGACAGAAGAAAAAGAGCAGCTTGCAGAAATAATCGAGTTTTTGAAGTCGCCAGGTAAATTTATTAAGCTTGGTGCCAGAATCCCTAAGGGTGTTCTTTTAGAAGGACGACCAGGTACGGGTAAAACGCTTCTTGCCAAGGCTGTTGCAGGTGAAGCAGGAGTACCATTCTTTACAATATCCGGTTCTGACTTTGTAGAAATGTTTGTTGGTGTTGGTGCCAGCAGAGTTAGAGATCTTTTTGAAGAAGCCAAGAAAAATGCACCATGTATCATCTTTATAGATGAGATTGATGCAGTTGCTCGAAGAAGAGGAACCGGTATGGGTGGTGGTCACGATGAACGTGAGCAGACACTGAATCAGCTCCTTGTTGAAATGGATGGCTTTGGTACAAACGAAGGCATTATCGTAATGGCGGCTACTAACAGAGTAGATATTCTCGATCCAGCCATACTCAGACCAGGACGATTCGACAGAAAGATTACGGTCAGCCCACCAGACGTAGGCGGAAGAGAAGCAATTCTCAAAATTCATGCAAGAAATAAAAAGCTTGGCGATGATGTAGATTTAAAACAGGTTGCGCAGACAACAGCAGGCTTTACTGGAGCAGATCTTGAAAACCTGTTAAATGAAGCGGCAATAAATACAGCCATGGCTGATAGAAACTATACAACTCAGGAAGATATACAGAAAGCCTTTATCAATGTGGGTATTGGTGTTGAAAAGCACAGCCACGTTATATCAGAAAAGGAGAAGAAGATTACTGCATACCATGAAACTGGCCATGCAATTCTATTCCATGTACTTCCTGATGTAGGTCCTGTATATACAGTATCAATCATTCCAACAGGTGCAGGCGCAGCAGGCTATACAATGCCTCTTCCTGAAAAAGATGAAATGTTCCTTTCAAGAAACAGAATGCTCGAAGATATTATGGTATCTCTTGGCGGACGAATTGCTGAGGAAATAATATTTGGTGACATAACAACAGGTGCTTCCAGCGATATTAAAAAAGCTACAAGTGAAGCAAGAAATATGGTTACAAAATATGGTATGTCCAAAAACATTGGCGTAATCAACTATGACGAAGCTGGTGAAGACGTATTTATCGGATATGATATAACACACAATAAAAAACATAGTGAGCTTATGTCTGGAGAAATCGATAAAGAAGTAAAAGCAATAATTGATGCATGCTATAGCAAGGCAAAAGAAATTATACTAGAGTATCAGGACGTGCTTCATAAGAGCGCAGAGCTTCTTATTGAGAAAGAGAAGATTGGCAGAGAAGAATTTGAAGCATTATTCGAAGGCCATGATATACCTGAAGATTTCAGTATGGAAATATAAACAAAAGACTATTGTGCAATTCATACAAAAAAACGCTGATTGAATTGTTAACTTTGTGGAAGGTGCGGATTTACGAATAAGTAGGTGGATGCTATTATACTATTTGTAACCCCCCAATACATTATATAGTTTTTTGCTATACCCCATAAGAAAGAAATACCTTCTCTAAAAAAGACAGCACCCCAAAGGCTGTCTTTTTTACTATACTTTTTTATATAAAATGAGGGACTTAATATGAATAATGAATTAACACAAAAAGATATAGATGATATGCAGGCAGAAATAGACCACAGAAAAATCGTGGTTAGAAAAGAACTGCTTGAACATGTTAAGGAAGCAAGAGCACAGGGTGATCTTAGTGAAAACTTTGAATATTATGCTGCTAAAAAGGCCAAAAATCAGAATGAAAGCAGAATTAGATTCTTGGAAAGAATGATCAAAACAGCAAAGGTTATTGAAGATAAGACTACTGATGACCAGGTTGGACTTAACAAGACAGTTACAGTTCTTGTGGAAGAGGATAATTCAGAAGAAGTATATAAGATTGTAACCACAATGAGAGGCGATTCCTTAAGAGGGCTTATAAGCATTGAGTCTCCACTTGGCAAACAATTACTTGGACATAAAGTAGGGGACCATGTTACTATAAAAGTGAACGAAAGCTACAGTTATGACGTTACAATCAAAAAGATTGAAAACACTGGACTTTCAGAAGAAGATAGAATAAGAGATTTCTGATAATTAACACGGCATGATTAAATGCGATTAATACAAGAGGGGGTATTAACTCATGCAACATAATTTTCAACCTGTTGATTTAAATGATGTTATTCCGGAAGAAAGCAGATTTGGAGACGACAAGTGGGCCCTTTTAACTTCAGCCCATGATGGTAAGGCTAATAGTATGACCATCTCATGGGGCGGAAGTGGTTTTATATGGGGCAAGCATGTCGTTTTTGTATTTGTAAGATCCAGCAGATATACCAAGGAATTCATAGATCAGTCCGGAGAATTCTCAGTATCTTTTATGGATTTAAAGAAATATCATGGAGCACTTAAATATTTGGGATCTGTATCTGGAAGAGATGAGGATAAGCTTGCTGGTGCAAGACTAAACGTTGATTATGATGAGGGTATACCTTATATCGATGAGGCAAAAGAAGTAGTATTGTGCCAGGTTCTTGCCAGCCAAGAGCTGGAAAAGGGCGGAATAATTCCTCAGGAAATTATCGATAAATTCTATCAGGACGGCGATTATCATACTGTATATATTGCAGAAATAAAAAAGATAATGGTCAGATAAAGGCATGTCAAACAATATAGTTAATAAAAGATCGTTAAAAGAAATAGGACAGTTTATTTTTGTACAGGATGGTTTGGAAAAGGCTGATATTATCATAATTCCTGGTTCTCCACAGCCTGCGCTGGCAGTAGCTGCAGCAAGACTCTGGAAATCACGTTATGCGCCTTTTATCATGACTACTGGTAAATATAGTTACAAAATGGGCTCCTTTGCAGAAGAAGCCAGAGATATTGAAGAACTTGAGCTTCCAGAAACGGAAGCAGAATATCTTGCTAACGTTCTCAAAAGAGAAGGTGTTGACGAATCCAGAATCATCATAGAGAAAAATTCAACCAATACCTTTGAAAATGCAAGGTACAGTGCTGCGATGCTGAAAGGAAATGATTTAAAGAAAATCATAGTATGCTGTCAGGCATTTCATGCAAGAAGAGCTCTTATGACCTTCCAGTCTGAGTTTCCAGGGGTTGATGTGATAATATCTCCGGTGAATACCAAAAACATTTTATATAATAACTGGTACGAAACTGAACAGGGATATAATACAGTACTTAGAGAGCTTGAGAAATGTGGGAAATATTTCCTTGTAGACGGAATGTATTCTAAAATATTTGCTAAAAATAACTAAATAACTAAAAAACTATAAACTTGAAGAAATATTGACGAAAAAAGTGATAAGATTTCGAGTTTGGACGCACAGGGCTCAATCCTAGAGCATATCTGGGATTGAGCCCTTTTGATGTATGGAGTAACAGCATTTATTTATGACTCCAAAGAAATATTTGATGATTTTATGAATATATATCAGATAGTTAGATTATTCCATGTTTACGTTCTATTATTCCATTTGAATAAACGGTGATAGAAAGTATATTTCTTATAGAGAGTAAATCGATAAGGAGAATAATTATGGTCAAACTTACACCGCCAATGGGATGGAATTCATGGAATACGTATGGAGCTGATATAAGCGATGAGCTTATTAGAAGCGTTGCAAATAGACTGATCGAAACGGGGCTTAAAGAGGCTGGCTATGAGTATGTAGTAATTGATGATTGCTGGTCACTTAAGGATAGAGATTGCAATGGTAGACTTGTTCCTGATCCAGAAAAATTCCCGAATGGAATAAAAGCTTTAGCAGACTATATTCATTCTAAAGGCCTTAAATTTGGAATGTACAGCTGTGCCGGAAATCTAACATGCGCTGGATATCCTGGCAGCTATGAACATGAATTTATAGATGCAGCAACCTTTGCTGATTGGGAAGTTGATTTTCTTAAATATGACTATTGTTATCATAGCAAGATAGTTCCCGGAGAAATATTATATAGGAGAATGGGATTGGCGCTTGAAAATTGTGGAAGGGACATTCTTTTTAGCGCGTGCTCATGGGGAGCAGATGAAACACATGAATGGATAAAACAATCAGGCGCATCAATGTGGAGATCTACAGGAGATATATTTGACACATGGGAATCTATTAAAGACCTTACATTAAAACAAGAGGAGCTTTTGCCCTATAACAGTACAGGATGTTTTAATGACATGGATATGCTAGTTGTAGGAATGCGAGGGAAGGGTAATGTTGGACTTGGTGGCTGCAGTGATATACAGTATCGTACGCATTTTGCCATATGGGCCTTTATGGGGGCACCACTTATGATAGGCTGTGATATTTCGTCCCTCTCTGATGAAATGATAGAAGTATTAAAACAGCCAGATTTAATCACAATTAATCAGGACGCAATATGCAGACAACCATATAGACTCGACAAAATATTTAGAAGGGAAACTGCTCTTGTATATGCAAAGAATCTGACAAATGGTGACATTGCAATAGGAGCATTTAATTTAGAAGCTGAGGAGATAGAAGTAAGGTTTAATCTTGATATGCTGGGACTTCCTATGAGTACAGGAAAAACTTTGGAAATGAGAGAGATTTGGACGAAAGAACGTATGAAGGCTAAAAACGCAACATTTGAATGGAAGCTTGCCCCATATGATAACGCTGTATTTATATGCAGGATAATAGATATTTGTGAATAGCATTAGTGCTCTTTGAGCTTTGATGGAGAGTAGCCTTTGACTTTTTTATAAACTTTTGAAAAATACAGAGGATCTTCAAATCCACAGGATAAGGCTGTCTCTTTAACAGATGCACCTTTACGAAGCATTTTGTCTGCTTCCAAAAGGCGGAAAGATGTCAGAAACTCTTTTGTGGACATATTGTAAGATGATTTAAAATCCCTATAGAGAGTCATCTTATTTACATTTAATATGCTACATATTTGCTCAACAGAAAAAGTACTCACATGATAGTAACGCTTAATGAGTCTTAAAGCATTGTATAGACGTTCATTACCAGCTTGATCTGTCAATTTAGTGAGATCGTTGTCCAACTTTCCGCTTGTTACTACGCACAGTATACCACGCATAAGAGCATCTGCTTCTATTCTGTCCTTGGTGTACAAATCAATACTACCTATTAAGCGACCATATGTGTTGAGTCTTTCAACATCAAAACCGGTAACTATAGGAAAATCCTTTGTGATGCCATAGGAAGCAAGAAAAGAGTCAACGTTGTCACCTTCGAAGTCAACCCAGGCATATTCCCAAGGATTTTCAGGGTCAGGATAATAGTAGACAAGGGTATAAGGCCAGATAAAAAAGCACTCACCGGCATTTAGCTTGAACTTGCCATTGGGAGTTTCAAGATATCCAGAACCCTTTAGTACATGGTGCAATATATAAAGGGTGCGCATACCGGGACCCCAGTGATGCATATCACTGCAGTCCTGATAACTAACGGCTAGAACGCTTAAATGACCAAGCTCTGAAAGAATGTTTGAATTGTTGTTGTCTAATGTATTCATAGATTTTATTATATGCATCCTAAGTATTTATGTAAACTAGGGAGAATAATTATGGTAGAGAAGCTTGAATGTATAGTATGCGATGCTGCTATTAAACCAATAGATATTGCAGTAACAAGAAAATTTATAAACAGAGGTGCAGAAGAATTCTTTTGTTTAAACTGTCTTGTTGAAAAATTAGGCACAACACATGAAGAAATCTATGGGAAGATAATTTATTTTAAACATATGGGATGCACACTTTTTAAAGATATTGAGTTGTAGATTATATTGGGAAAGGATGCTTT
Source organism: Butyrivibrio sp. (assembly GCA_045646185.1). Classification (GTDB taxonomy): domain Bacteria; phylum Bacillota; class Clostridia; order Lachnospirales; family Lachnospiraceae; genus Butyrivibrio. The sequence goes on along the minus strand of JAZRKG010000161.1, from coordinate 79,862 downwards.
ATTGTATGGAAAAAAACAAAAAATCCTCAGTTATAAATGGCAAGCTAAGCCTAAAAAGAAGTATAAAAAAGTACTGGATTCTATATCTTATGATTCTTCCGGGAATAGTATATTTCGTCGTGTTTAAGTACGGAGCCATGTTTGGACTCATTACGGCTTTCCAGGATTACAGACTTACAAAGGGAATACTGGGAAGTAAATTTGTTGGATTTGAGTACTTTATTAAATTTTTCCAGAGCAACAAGTTTAGCACTTTGTTTATCAACACAATGCGACTTGCTATATGTAATATAATTTTTTTCTTTCCACTGCCAATCATAATTTCTATACTTATTAATGAGTTAAAATCAAAAAAATATAAATCCGTGATTCAGGGAATTATTTATATTCCGCATTTTGTTTCATGGGTTGTGGTTGCCAGCATAGTAGTAGAGCTTTTCAACACTCAGGATGGCGCAATTACGCAAATGATTAATAAGGCATTTGGAGTCAATATTAACATACTTTCTAACCCGTCGACTTTTGTTGGGCTGATAACAGGAGAGCAGATGTGGAAGGAATTTGGATGGGGAACAATTATTTTTCTTGCAACTCTTGCCGGTGTGGATACTCAATTATATGAAGCAGCTAAAATTGATGGAGCTAACAGGTGGCAGCAGACTTTACATGTAACGCTTCCTGCTATGAAAGCAACTATCGTAATTCAGTTAATATTACGAATGGGAAATTTTCTGAACACAGGTTTTGAGCAAATACTGCTAGCTATTAATTCCAGCAATAGAGCTGTTGGTGAAGTGTTTGATACATATGTATATCAGGTTGCTCTTCAAAACGGAAAAATTAGCTATGGTACAGCAATTGGTATGTTTAAATCAGTGGTTGGTCTAATCCTTGTGGTAACTGTAAACAAGATTGCAAAAAAGGCAGGAGAGGAAGGGGTATATTGATGCGAGAAAAAAATACAACAGCCGCATTAAAGATAAAAGAATCAATGGGAAGCAGGATATTTGATGTATTTAATATAGTTATTCTTTTTCTGATTGCATTTTTATGTCTTGTGCCTTTTTTATACGTCTTTTCAGCATCTGTATCTTCTGTGGCTGATGTAAATACCAGGGGATTTTTTTTATACCCAACAAGCTTTGATATATCAGCATATAGATTTCTTTTTAAGAGTAAGATGCTCGTTGGAAGTATATGGAGATCATTTCTTATAACGATTGTGGGTACTGCACTTAGTCTTACAGTTACAGTCATGATGGCCTATGGTTTGTCTAAACAGGATATGTGGGGAAGATCTGCCATTAATAAGCTTGTTGTATTCACGATGCTATTTTCGGGTGGAATGATTCCGACTTATCTGGTTGTATCAGGATTGAAGCTTACAGATACATATTTTGCGCTTTGGCTTCCAGGGCTTGTTAGTGCATATAATATGATTCTTATTAGAACAAATATAATGGCATTGCCATCCGAGCTTTTGGAAGCAGCCAAGGTTGATGGTTGCAATGACTTTGTGATTTTTTATAAAATTGTTCTTCCTCTTATAAAACCTAGTCTTGCTACCTTTGGCCTTTTCTATGCAGTTGGCTATTGGAATGATTTCTTTAATGCAACAATTTATATAAATGATATGAATATGTGGCCAATTCAGGTATGGCTAAGGCAGATAGTTCTTTTATCTGCTGGAGTATCTGATGTCACTGAGACCACAAATTTCATTGCGCCATCCACTATTAATTTTGCCGTAATTATCTTTGCAACAGTTCCAATATTGTGTGTATATCCATTTATTATGCGTTTTTTTGAAAAAGGAATGATGGTAGGTTCAGTAAAAGGTTAATAAAGAATATTTAGCGCGCTTAATAAAAAATAAATCAAATCACAGGAGGAAATAAAATTGAAAAAGAGAATAGTCAGCTTTATATTAGCATTTTCCGTTGTTTTAATGACTGCCTGCGGAGGAGAATCTTCCACAAGTACATCTTCTGTATCAGTAGATAATGCAGAATCTAATGGCGAAACATCTGCAGTTAATACAGAGAGTGAAAGTGCTGCAGAAACTGAACTGGAACAAATTACAATCACAATGATGCAGGAACTTTTCAGTGATTCAGCTCCGAATCTGGAGGATGAGTGGTACACATATATAAAGGACAATCTTGGCGTTACTTTGGAAGTGAATTTTGTTCCGACACAATCATATGTTGATAAGATTACAACAACAATTGCTTCAGGAGATCTGCCAATGGTAATAGCTGCCAATAGCAATGTACTTAAAAATCAGGGCATTCTGGACATGATAGATGATGGGGAATTTTGGGATCTCACAGATATTATAAAAGACTATACTAATTTATATGAATTTGTTGGCGAGAGTAGATGGACGACATCAGCTATTGAGGGGGTTAACTGGGGAATTCCAAGACTTCGAGTTCTTCCAAGAAATGGAGGGGTAATCCGTCAGGACTGGCTTGATGTACTTGGACTTGACATGCCTGAAACGTTTGATGAATTGTATGATGTTTTGTATGCTTTCACATATGATGATCCTGATAGTGATGGCGTGGATAATACTTATGGCGTTGTTACAAGCTATGTGGGAACAGGAAATAGAGGATGGAATGGATTCCAGACACTTGCGGTTGCATTTGGTGCTCCAAATGGATGGGGATATATAGATGGAACAATGATTCCAGATTTTGGAACCGATGAGTATATGGAAGCACTAAAATATATCAAAAAACTCTACGATAATGGAGTTATGAATAAGAATTTCAATGAAATTACAGCAGAGGATCGTAAAACTGAGTACATGGCAGGCAACTACGGTGCAATATTCTGCGTTATAGATGATATTCAAGGACTGCAAAGTGGACTTGTTCAGGCTGTTGATACAGCAGATAGCAAGGTACTTGGTGCGCTTGTCAAGAATACGGGCGATGAACCAAGAATTTGCGCAACAAGCGGATATAATGGTCTTGTTATGTTCCCTAAGTACGGAGAAGGGGCCATTCAGACTGAAGAAGAACTTAGAAGAGTACTCTCGTTTTTTGATTCAATGTGTACAGATGAGTACCAGAATTTGATGAACTATGGAATAGAGGGCATTACTTACGATGTTGTTGATGGAGTAAGAACATTGAAGACTACCGAAAATGGAAGTCTGGTTTTAGATGTACAAAAAGGTGATATAAGTCAGATTCTTCCAGCAGCAGATTATGTCCGCAAGGATGATGACAGCGAAATGCTCACATATCTGTACGACACTATTGAAGAGCGTATGAATTATGCTATCCTGGATGATACTTCAGGTCTTAAGTCACAAACATACAATGACCTTAGTAGTGAGCTTGATGCGATAATGATGGATGCTGCGGTCAATTTTGTAATTGGAACGATAGATGAAGCAGGGTATTGGAGTGCATATGATCAATGGCTTGCTGATGGAGGACAGGATGTAATCGATGAGTTCACTGAGGCCTATGAACTTTACAGGTGAAACAAATATAAAGAATGGTAGCGATGCTAAAGTAATTTTGATGCAGAATAAGGCACAGGGGTTTAGAGACCCCTGTGCTATATTTTCTAATGGAATATATCATTTATATTATAGTCTTGTACAGAACGAGGCAGATGGACAGTTTTTTTACCTTGCAGAGAGTATTAGTTATGATCTAAAGACGTGGACTAAACCGAGAATTTTTTCACAAAAGGGAGCAGAATATAACTATTCATCTCCTGGAAATGTTTTTGTTAAAGACAACAAATACTATATGTGTATTCAAACCTATCCACGACGAAGCGGAGAACTGTTCGGTAATGAAAATAGCAGGATATATCTGATATGCAGTACTGATTTGGTGTCTTGGAGTAGTCCGAAACTGTTAAAAGTAAAAGGTGATATTCCGGTTGAAGAAATGGGAAGAATGATAGACCCATATATTGTTCCGTTAGACGATGGTTTTATATGTTTTTATAAACAAAATGGAGTTTCTTATTCAAAATCAAAGGATCTCACTAATTGGGAATACGTTGGGAACTGCGCTGAGTGCGGTGAAAATGTATGTGTTATAAAGGAAAACTCTGATTATTACATTTTGCACTCTCCACAAAATGGCCTGGGACTTTTAAGGACAAATGATTTTGTAAATTTTGAAAATTTAGGCGTTACAATTTTGAATCAGAGTAATTATCAGTGGGCAAAGGACAGATTGACAGCAGGATTTGTATTTACTAGCGGAAGAAACCATGACAAAGATATATTATTCTTTCATGGAGATGATGAATCAGATTATATGTTTGGAGCTTCTATAGCGATGATAAAAAACTGGAATTTTAAAAAAGAATTCATGAATACATGATATGAAGGGAGATCTAGATTTTTTGAGAGATAAAGCGACGTATCCAGAAAATGGAGTTATTTACGAAGGGGATTATTATAGAGGAATACCTTTTTTGGAATATTTGCATCACGAAGAGATTCCGAATGGTAAAGTTTATGATATCAGAGATTATGGGGCAATTGGCGATGGAGTGACATTGTGTACTGATGCTATAAATGACGCACTAAAAGACGCAAGGGATAATGCTGGGGGAACTGTCCTTGTTGAAGGCGGTATGTACTGCTGTGGAACAATCAAAATATATAACAATACTAATCTTTTTATTTCTTCTTCGTCAGCCCTTGTGGCGTCTAAAGACCTTTCCAGGTACACGGATGCTTTTGTGATTATGGAGAATGGAAATAATTCATCAATTTCCGGTGGCGGAAAGATTATTGGCAATGGCGAATATTTTGTGTATCCTCCACTAAAAAGGCCAAGGCTTGAGCCAATGGAAAAAATAAAACTGCCTCCTGTACTCTATGATCCAATGGGCTATCCGGTGGATTCCATCAGGTACGAAATAAGAAGCAGGATAAGGTATGCTGAAGATCGTTATGGAAATGGACTTCCTAAGATAAAAAGACCATTGTATATGATATGGCTTCATAATTGTACAAATTCATCAGTACATAATATTGACTTAGAGGGGGCGATGGATTGGAATTTGTGCATAGATGGATGTGATGGTATTCATGTAGAAAATCTTGTGATCAATGGAAACAGACATGTTGCAAACACAGATGGTATAGATGTAATGGGGAGCAGCAATGTTGATGTAAAGCATTGCTTTATTTCCTGTGCGGATGATGGACTTGTTGTGAAGGCGCCTAAGGGACATGAACATGATGGAATAAATGCCTCTGAAGATGTAGAAATGAGAGGGACTCATCATGTTCATTTTGAGGACTGCACGGTTCTTACTGTGGCTAATTCCTTTAAAATTGGAACGGAAACATATTATGATATAAGTGATATTATTGTTGAAAACTGCCATTTTATGCTGCCAGACATCTATCCGGGAACCTGTTCTGGAATTGCTGTAGAGTCCGCAGACGGAAGCAATGTGAGTAATGTTATGGTGAGAAATATAACTATGGATAACGTTACCTGTCCTATTTTTATATGTCTTAATAAAAGAAATAAATTTGGCTATGAAGATGATGTAGATGAAGAGAAGAGATTTTTGGGCGGCTCAATAGATAATATTGTCATAGAAAAAATAAAAGCAATTAATGCAGAAGTGCCTTCGATTATCACGGGCTATAGGATGGAAGATGGTGTTACAGGAAAAGACCTTGGTAATATTATTATAAAGGATATTGATATTTCCTACAGGGATGATGTAGAAGAAATTAATATTTTACCTCAAATACATGAGAGTGTAACAGATTATCCTGAAAACAACAGTTTTGGAGATGTTCCGGCTTATGGCCTGTTTATAAGACATGCTCCGAGTGTAGCATTAGAAAATATAACTATAACGCCACGAAGCATGAATACAAGAGAAAACATAGCCATTGTAGAATAGGGTAAAGGATCGTAGGATGAGTTATGCAGTAAGTAGTTATAGTAATTATGTAAAAATCAGGGATAAAATCGAAGAACTTAAAGCAAATATATTTTCAGATGTGCAAACTATAAATAAATTATTGACATCTGAAGGTATAAAAGTAAAGCAGGTTCCATACAACAGCAGGAATACAGTTTTAGAGGATTCTTTAAAGTGGGAAAGCTTTGGGCTTGGAGGTACTTGGGGCGGATCAGATACCCATTACTGTTTTCAACTTCAAATCACCGTTCCGGAAATATACAGGGGAAAAGAAGTGCTCTTTTTCCTTTCAACAGGAGCCGAGGATATTTGGAACACCAACAATCCACAAATGCTTATCTATATTGATGGAAAGATGAGATGTGGTATGGACATGAACCATAACAGCGTTATCATTTTTGAAAAAGAGGATTGGGATAAAAGAAACGACAGGGTCGTTGATATCAGGATTTATGCTTATTCCAACTTGGGGCCAAACGAAAACCACCTGAAGATGACAGTGGCTGCAAGAAATGAAAATGTCCAGACTCGGTACTTTGATTTTAAGGTTCCCTTTGAAGCAATGCAGGCCATGCTAGGGATTCCGGCGTCAAAAAGAGAGACGGTACTGGGCACAACTGCTGGAGCTTTTGAGGAGCAAAACACCGTAGTTGAAATATCACAAAAAATTTTTGATTCATTAACAGCTGATAAAAATGCCTTCTTTATATTGGACGAGTTAACAAAGGCATGTGAAGCTGATGATCCTTCCCAATATCTCAGAGATAATCTCTATGGTATAAAAGAGCCTCCAGCCATAGTTTCCAGTGTTGGACATACCCACATTGATGTAGCCTGGAAGTGGCAAATTCGTCAGACCAAGGAAAAGGTCTTAAGGAGCTACTCCACAGTGCTTGAACTTATGAAAAGATATCCTGAGTATATCTTTATGGCCAGCACACCGCAGATGTATGAGTTTGTAAGAAAAGAAGAACCGGAACTTTTTGAGAAGATAAAAGAAAAGGTTAAGGAGGGAAAATTTGAACCAGAGGGAGCCATGTGGCTTGAGGCGGACTGTAACTTAACCTCAGGAGAATCACTTGTCAGGCAGATTCTGTATGGAAAGGAATATTTTAAGGAAAACTTTGAAGTGGACAGTCATATTTTGTGGCTTCCGGATGTGTTTGGCTACAGTGCTGCACTGCCTCAGATTCTTAAAAAGAGCGGAATCAAGGCTTTCATGACCACAAAGATTGCATGGAATGATACTAACAGACTTCCCCACGATTTATTTATCTGGCAGGGAATCGATGGCAGCAGAATTCCCACTTATCTTATCACCACCTGTGATGTGGACAAAGCAAAAGAGGCAGGTAAAAGCGGAGGTACCTTGAACTATACTTACAATGGAAAGCAAAATGCTTCTCAGATCATGGGAACCTGGAAGGCTTTTAGGGAAAAAGATATTACAAATGATGTCCTTACCTGCTATGGCTATGGAGATGGAGGCGGTGGACCGACCTGGGAAATGCTGGAGACGGACAGACGCCTTTTTATGGGAATCCCCGGGGTTCCAAAAACTGAAAAAACAAAAGTTACTGACTTTTTTGACAAGCTACTCGAGAATATTGATAATAATCAAAACGTTCCCATCTGGGATGACGAGCTGTACCTTGAATACCATAGAGGAACCTTCACATCCATTGGTAAGAATAAAAGAAACAACAGACGATCTGAGTACCTTATGATGGAGACAGAGCTTTTGTCTGTGTGGGGGAATCTGCTTTGTGGCAACGAGTATCCAAGGTCAGAGATTAAAGCTATCTGGAAAAAGATAATGCTAAATCAGTTTCATGATATTCTGCCAGGGTCTTCAATAGAGGAGGTGTATATAGATTCCGATAAAGATTATCAGGAAATTACAGATACTGCTGTAGGGCTAATAGAAAATGCGCTTGACAATCTATCAAATGAAGCCACCTTCAAGAATATGGAAGCAGCTGTTTTCGCAAAAGATTATAATAGCTCAAAAAAGATAGAATGTGTCGTGGAAAAGAACGAAATAAAGATAAGCACAGTTTTTTATAATATAATTTTTGATGAAAATGCCGAGATAGTGAGTCTTTATGATAAGGAAAACAGGTACGAGCTTCGCCCTAAGGATGCCTGTCCATTAAATCGTCTAATAGCTTTTCAGGATAAGCCCATGGAATATGACTGTTGGAATATTGATGCAAATTTTGAAGAGGTTTTCTGGAATATAACCAAGGTAAAAAATCTTGAGCTTAAGACTTGTGATAATGAAGTAACAATTATGGTAGAAAGGATGTTTGAAAATTCAAAGATTATACAGCTCATCCGCATGTACAGAGACAATCGCAGGATTGATTTTGAGACAAAAGCAGACTGGCATGAGCATCAGACTCTTTTAAAGGCAGCATTTCCTGTGAACGTTGAGTCTGATAATATTACATGTGAAATCCAGTACGGAAATATAAAAAGAAGCCTTAAAAAGCAGACTAGCTGGGAAAAAGCTAAGTTCGAGTGTTGTGCTCATAAATGGATAGATATTTCAGATGAGAAAAGAGGATACGGAGTTGCGATTCTAAATGATTGTAAGTACGGCTATGACGCCAAAGAAAAGCTGATGCGTCTAACTCTCATTAAATCCGGAATATTTCCCAATCCTAATGCAGATCAGGGAATACATGAGTTTACCTATTCGCTTCTTTCTCACACAGGGAATTATAGAGAAGGAATGGTCATCGAAGAGGCCAGACTTCTTAATGAAAACAAGCACTTTCATCTGTTGGAGAATAGAAATCTATCTGTGGCTTTATTAAAGGCGCTTGCAGAAAACATAATCGATTATGAAGAATCAGGAATATTTGTGGATGGCATTAAGCTTTCAGAAAAATCAGATGCAGTTATAGTAAGGCTATATGAGGGATATGGTAAAAAACATAATATAAAAGCAAAGCTCTTTGGAAAGGTTGACATTAAACCTGAAGATATAAAAGAGTGTGACCTTTTGGAAAATGACCTTGAGGAAAGTAAGATTTATTATGATAAAGTGAAAAAAGAAGTTGGCTTTACCGTAGAGCCTTTTGAAATCAAGACCTTTAAGATTATTACAAAGGCTTGCGAATGATCTTCTTTTGGCTTAAGGATATATGTTGAACTTGAATCTCAAGTTAGGAAGTAAATAGGCTCAATCCTAGAGCATATCAGGAATAAGCCTTTCAGTTTGAGTACATTGTAGTAGATGTGATAATACCGCTTGGAACATCTAAAATATTTGCTAAAAATAACTAAATAACTAAAAAACTATAAACTTGAAGAAATATTGACGAAAAAGTGATAAGATATACTTGATACTGTCGCTTTTTTCGTCAATTTTTTTTTTAGGGGTATAAGATTGTATAAGAACAAAAAGAGTGTTATTACAGCAATCGTATATGTCTTAGCTGTTGCAGCAATCATCGTTGCTGCAGGAAATATCCAAAATACAGAGCCGGTGGTCATTGCTGCTGAAATCGTAGCCCTATCAATTGTCGGACTATTAATTATCATGCTATTAAATAGGCTAAATGCAACACAGCTTTATTTAAAAGACAGTGAAATAGCCTATAGAGAATGGGCTTTCAATCTTATATTACATAATTCTGGAAATATAATCGCAATCATCGATGATAAGACCATGAAAGCGGATTTCCTATCCAGCACAGTGGAATCTTCGCTTGGTGTAAACATATCTGATGCCAAAAAAGACATTAAATTCATGTTTAAAGGTGTGCTAAACAAGAATGCAAATCAGATATATGAAGTAATATCAACACTTCCAACAGGACAGCATGTAGAGGAAGAATTAGAAATAAGAAATATCATAACCGGTGAAAGACACTGGTTTATTATGCATGTAATGCATAACACATTTGATGAACTTCAGGGTAAATATGCAATCTATTTTATTGACAGAACAGTCGGAAGAGTTCATGAAAAGCAAATGCAGGAAATGCTTGAAGTAGCAAGAAATGCAAATGCAGTCAAAAGCCAATTTCTGGCTAATATGTCTCATGTATTTAGAACACCTATGAACGCATTAGGTGGCTATATTACATTGCTTCGAAATAACAAAGACAATCCGGAAAAAATCTCTGAATATACAGAAAAAATTGAGTATGCATATCAAGATATGCTTGGACTTGTAAACGACGTACTTGAAATGAGTAAAAATGAAAGTGGTGAGACACAGCTTGAAATAAACGAATTTAATCTTCCTGACATTGTGAAGGAAGCTATTGAAGAAGTTGAATTTACAGCAAAACAAAGCAATCTTGCAATTTTTGCCGAGAAGAGGCATCTGATATACAACACCTTTATTGGCGATAAGAAAAAAATAAAAGATATTATCAAGCACCTTCTTTTAAATGCAGTTAAGTATACACCTAAGGGTGGAAAAATATGGATAACAATAACTGGTGAAAGCAGCAAACTGGAAGAATACCAGGATATAAGAATAGATGTAACAGATACCGGAGTTGGAATTGAGGAAAAATATTTAAGAACACTATTTGATCCATTTAGCGAGAGTATCAATGACTCTGTAGAGAGAATGAAGCATAAGGGAATGGGAATTGTAATTACCAAGAACCTGGTTGACCTTATGGGAGGTAGTATTTCAGCTGTAAGTAAAGTTGGCGAGGGAAGCACATTTACAGTTGTTTTAAAACTCCGTGCTGTAAAGCTAAAAGAAGACGAGGATAAGATTGAAACCATAGAAATTTTTAATTCAACTACAGAAAATAAACTTGAAAAGCCTGATTTTACAAGCGAAATACAAAAGAAGACAACTGTAAGAGGTATGCGCTTCCTTGTAGTTGAGGACAATGAAATAAATGCCGAAATAGTTGTAGAAATGCTTAAACTTAAAGGAGCAAGCTGTGAGCAGGCATCAGATGGTGTAGAAGCTACAAAGAAATTTGCAGAAAACGCCCAGGATTACTATGACCTAATTCTTATGGATTTAATGATGCCTAATATGGATGGATATGAAGCAACTAAAGCTATCAGATCTATGGCAAGAGCGGATGCAAAAAAAGTACCAATTCTTGCTATGTCAGCAAATGCCTATCCTGATGATGTGGAAAAATGCTACAGAGAAGGAATGGATGGACATATGGCAAAACCACTTGAACTTAATGTGATGGAAAGAGAAATCTTAAAAACAATTAACCGAAAGAGTTTACAACCTGAAAAAGATTGAGGTTAGTCTATGCGGGAAATAAACAAGAGAATTATCAGCACGATTCTATGCATTATGTGCCTGGCCTTTACACTTGCGGGATGTCAAAGAACACAAGCAGATACATCTGCAAATTCAGAATCATCGCAGGAAGATGAAGATAGGCAGCCTGGTGGAGAACGTGTGCAACTAAAAAAAGATGATAATGGAAAGGTGAAAGCACCGCCAATAGAAATAGCAGGCTGGCTTCCTGAAAATGTAGTTAAAGAAAGTCTAAACCTTATTGAGGAAAAATTTCCAAATCATAAAATAATCTATCGATATATAGCTAAAACTAATTACAGTTCGATTATTGATATTGAACTTGCAGAAGGCCGTGGCCCAGATATTATGTTTGAAGACTATCCTACGATGCTTAATCATGCAAGTCAGGGATACATAGTAAATCAAAACGAGCTTGGAAGCCTTTACACGGAAGAAGGAACCAAAAATTTTACATACAATGGGGATATATACGCTATCCCAGGACTTTGCCAGTATTCTGGAATTTATTGTAACAAAGATATTTTTGAACGCTATGGGCTGGAGATGCCTAAAAGCTACGATGATTTTTATAATGTGTGCATGACCTTTAAAGAAAACGGTATCAAGCCTATATCTATGGGCATATATCAGTGGGATGTACTGCAGGTGTGTTCAATGGCTTATGTAACAGCGGATTATCTCACTACCGAAGCAGGAGAGGAGTTTGGAGAAAAATATAGTAAGAATCAGACTTCAATGCGTTATACCTGGCGACCATATATGGATAGTTGGGCAAAGCTTGTTGACAGTGAAATAATAACTCAGGAAATGCTTATAGAAGATAACAATTATGCAATAGCTGAGTTTGCAAATGGTAAATCAGCAATGTTATGCGGCGATACGGCAAGCTATATTGAAATAGTAGCAATCAAACCATCCCTTAACTTTGTTATGATTCCTTACTACGATTCGACAGGTGAAAATCCTTTGCTTATTGGGGGTGCGATGTATGGACTTGCCGTAAATGCAAATAGCAAAAATTCTGAGACCGCTCAACAGATATTAGAACTAATGTCCACTTATGATGGGCAATTGGCAATGTGGAGAGAACAAAGAGGAGCTGATTCATTTTTAAAGGGTGTACGGCTGCGAAAACCAAATGAATTTAAGGACTTACAAGTAATAATTGATAAAAAAAGAGTATACATGCCCTGGACTGAATGGGGATTTGCATCGGGGGCATATATGGATTTTGGAATAAATCTGCAAAAGTATATTAGGGGAGAAATCAGCATGGATATGGTGCTATTTGAGACAGATTCGGTAGCAAAATCTCTGATTGTCCATAATGAATAATAATTCTTCTATTTATTGTGCAGAAAGGCAAAAGTTATGAAGAGGTTTATTGACTGGTTTAATCATAAAGCTTCGATGCGGACAAAGATGCAAATCAGCTTCATAGTTGTAGTATTAGTACCACTTATAGGTTTGGGTATATATACATATATATCTTCAAGAAGATATATCATTACCCAGACCGAATTAACTATGACCAATAATGCCGATACAATTGCATATGGCCTTGAAAATAACATAAAAAGAATAGAAGAAGTTATTGATTTCCTTTCATATAGCTCAGAATTCAGAAAGAAGCTTGAAAGTACCAATAAATATCCATCTGACTTATCTAAAGAACTTACAGAAAATATAGAACCTCAGATTTGGTATTACATGAGTAGCGATAGTAATATCAGTTCTATTAATATTTATTCAACACTTATATCCCATTCTATTGGAAGCTTTTTAAAGCGCCCTGAAACAGAAAACGAACTGGAATGGTACATTGAATGCGGAAATGATTATTCCATTCACTGGACCAAAGGTGAAGACGGGGAAATCTATGCATATAGAGCTCTTTTGGACAATAATACTGCATCGAGAAGAATTGGAATGATTGTTTTGGAGGTTCAGAGTTCAAATTTCCTCGCTCTCCTAAATCAGACGGAATATATGAGTAATGGAGTAATTGTGGTTAGTGAGGATGGTGAGATATTTGCGGCAAGACCATCAGAAGATCCTACTCAGGAAGCAGATATCTATCGTGAAATACAGCAGGGGAATATCAGTGATTACACGCAAAATAATAAGTACATTGTTGCTCCTTCGGATATAACCTCAAATGGATGGCGCATTTACTACTACATAAGGCGTGCACAGATTAATAACCTTATAAGAAATCAGCTTATTACAACAATATTCATAGTTCTTGTTGCTTTTGTAATCGTTTATATAATATCAAGTCTTCTTTCCAGGGGCCTGAGTAAGCGAATAATGAAGCTGCAGGAAACAGCAATAGGCGTAAGTAAAGGTATATTTGATATTCCTTATCATGAAAATTATACAGACGAAATAGGGCAGGTTGAAAAATCTCTTTCAATAATGGGAAGACGAATAATCGACATTATGAAAGAGCTTGATGAGAGAAGAGAAAAAGACGTAGATGCTAAAAATAAGGTTATCGACCAAAGAGAATGGGTATTTGATTACATGGTTGAGAAAAATAATGACCTGGCAATCATATACTCTGGCTCTACAAAAGAAGCAGAATTTTTGACTTCAAATATAGAAGATGTACTTGGAATACCAAGGCTAGAGCTACAGAGAAATGTGCAAAATATTTGGAAAGCACTGGTTAATCAGGAAGAAAAGATAACAGAACCTGTAGTAAAAGCATTACGAATAGGTGAAGCTGTTGTTTCAGAAGAAGTAGAAGTCCAGAATATTAATACCAAAGAGAAAAGATGGTACAGAATAGCCATAGTACGTACGCAACACAATAATGGCGATACGTTTATGGTAGCCATGTTCGATAAGACTGAGGCTCTAAACCGAAATCATCAGCTGGAAGAAGTACTGGATGTGGCTAAGTCAGCAAATGAGGCCAAGACCAACTTCCTTGCAAATATGTCTCATGATTTCAGGACACCAATGAATGCAATAACCGGATTTAATCTCCTTATTGCTAAGAATTCAGACGATCCTGTAAAGGTAAGAGAATATACACATAAGATATCCCTGGCCTGTCAGAACCTTTTGTCGCTGCTTAATGATGTACTTGATATGAGTAAGATTGAAAGTGGAAAGACCAATCTTGCCATGAACGAATTTGCTCTGGGACTTCTCCTGGAAGAAGTAAACTCAGTAATTGCTTTCCAGGCAAAGGGCAAACAGCAGGACTACCAGGTACATGCAGAGGATATACATCACGATATCTTTATTGGTGACAAACAGAGAATAAATGAAATTCTTGTTAATATCCTTGGTAATGCCGTAAAATACACCCCTGCTGGTGGAAAAATAGACTTTACTATAAGCGAAAGTCCGGCCACAACAGAAGGCTACGAAAATATCGAATTTGTTATCAAGGATAATGGACTTGGCATGAGTCAGGAGTTCCAGGAAAAAATCTTTGAGCCGTTTACAAGAGAAGAAAAGGATTCTACAAAGAGTATCCAGGGAACAGGACTTGGAATGGCAATTACCAAGAACCTCATAGAACTTATGGGTGGCGGCATCAGCGTAAAGAGTAAAGAAGGTGAAGGCTCAACATTTATCGTTACTCTAAGGCTTCAGGCCGTTGTCAGAAGAGAAGATGACGTCTGGGCAAAACATGGCATCAACAGAATGCTCATTATCAATGACAATAAGGATGAAAGCGACATGATAGCTAAGGCCATGGAAGGCACAGGCGTAGAAGTTATGATGGCTACAAATGGCTATAATGCTCAGCATCTTATAGAAGTAAGTGCAAATGAAAATGAGATTTTTGATCTTGTACTTATAGATATGTTAGTACAAAAGCAAAGCGCTCTTGAGATAACTAAAAAGATTAAAGCAAATAGCAAATCTGCTCCAAAATACATGATACTGATGGCAGAAGACTGGAGCGATATTGAAGAAGATGCAAGAAAAGCTGGAATAGACAACTTCCTGCAAAAGCCATTCTTTAGATCTACCTTTAAGCATCTGGTAGAAGACATAGGAATAGTTGAAGGAACCGAAAATGACGATGAGAAGCTGCCACTTGAAGGCTTGAGATTCCTTGCAGCTGAGGATAATGAAATAAATGCAGATATCCTGATAGAGCTAATGGAGATGGAAGGCGCTACAGTTGAACTTGGTGAAAATGGACAGATTGCAGTAGATATGTTCAAGAAAGCCGAGCCAGGCTATTACGATATGGTACTGACTGACATTCAGATGCCAGTTATGAATGGATATGAGACAGCAAAGGCTATTAGAGACCTCGACAGACCAGACGCGGGGACAATTCCAATTATTGCAATGACTGCAAATGCATATGCAGATGATGTGCAAAAAGCATTTGATGCAGGTATGAATGCTCATGTATCCAAGCCTATTGATATCAAGACAATGGAAAAAGTAATAAAAGAGCAGCTGCTTAAAAAACAGCAATAAAACCAGTTGGAGGAAATAGAATGATTAACGTAAAAGAAGTGACAAAGGATATCTGGTGGATTGGCGGAAGTGATAGAAGACTTGCAAAGTTTGAAAACCTCTTTCCTCTGCCAGATGGAGTTTCCTATAATAGCTATCTTGTTATAGATGAGAAAACAGCACTTTTTGATACTGCAGACGAATCCATTGCAGATCAGTTTCTGGAAAACCTTAAGGGAACATTAGGAGAAAGAAAGCTTGACTTCCTTGTGGTACTACACATGGAGCCAGATCACTGCTCACAGATCGCAAATGTAGCAGCGCTTTATCCGGACCTGACAATAGTTAGTAATAGCAAGACTTTTGCGTTTATGGATCAGTTTTTCCCGGATATAAAAAATATCAAAAGACAGGAAGTAAAAGAAGGAGATTCCTTTAGCACAGGAAAACACAGCTTTTCATTTGTTAACGCACCAATGGTGCACTGGCCAGAAGTAATGTTTGCATACGATTCAGAAAGCAAGGCCCTTTTTAGTGCCGATGCCTTTGGAACCTTTGGCGCTGTAGACTCTGGCATATTTGCAGATGAATATGATTTTGAGCATAAGTACCTTAGCGAAGCCAGAAGATATTATGCAAATATAGTTGGTAAATATGGTATGCAGGTGCAGGCAGTCCTTGGCAAAGCCAAAAATCTAGATATACAGATGCTTTTGCCGCTGCATGGTCCAATATGGAGAAAAGACCTTTCATGGTTTATCGATAAATATCAGAAGTGGTCATCCTATGAAGCAGAAGATGACGAGACTGTTGTTGTATATGGAAGCCTGTACGGTCATACCAAAAGTGCTGCAGAGGCTTTTGCGAGAACACTTAGGGAGAAACAGGGAAAGCAGGTATCAGTCCTGGACGTGTCCAAGACTGATGTGTCAGACCTTATAGGTGAAGTATGGAGATGTAAACGAGTTGTTATCTTTTGTCCTACATATAATGGAGGTTTGTATCCACCAATTGAAAGCTTCATAAATGACATGATTGCACTTGGTGTTCAGAAGAAAGTGTTTGCCCTGGCGCAAAATGGAACCTGGGGACCGGTTACAGGAAAGCTCATGGCGGATAAGCTCGCCGTGCTAAAGAATGTGGAGATTGTAGAAAAGGTTTTGACAATAAAAAGTGCTTTACATGAGGGAGATGTTGCGCAATTAGATGAATTTGTAGATGCTATTATTGCAAAATAAAGGAATTCACCGATGACTTTTAATGGACAAAAGCCTAAGGCAAAAATTTTAAAAAAGCTCTTTTTTATTTCTGTCGCTATATGTATAGCAATTGTCATTAATAAAAATAATACTACAGCAGCTGCAGAAGGCTATGTTGCAAGTATAAGTCAATGCGTTATTCAGGGAAGTGATGTTTTGGTACAAATGGACGCCAGTACGCTGCCAGCAAGTGATGACGGTTTATTTCATCTGTTTTCACAGGAGGTCTATCAGGGCGGTGTAAATGGAACTGAAGTGACAAGTGCTGCCATGGCAGGGCACATTGATTTTGTTTTTCCCCTTAATAAAAATACAGCCAATACGCAGCTATACCACAAATTTGTTGTAGCCTATATTCAAAACGGAGTATGGGTACAGGCTTCTCAGGCAAGGTATATCACTAATCCTGAGGGCTGTGCAGATCATACGCAGGCAAGGTCTGACGGTGGCAAAAAAGGTATCATGCCGGCAGCAGTACGACTTCATAGTTCTGACCTTGTGGATCTGAACGTTGACCAATGTACATATAATGTTCCCATAGGAAATTTATGTAATGTTAGTAGTGGCGGAAAAATCGAATATAACTATAATGGCAAGACGTATTATTTTAATAGTGCTATAGTAGGAGAGTATGATTCGCTGGTTCCACAGATGAATTCAAGAGGAATACAGCTGACACTGATTATATTAAATAATCGTACCGGAGATAGCAGTCTTATTCATCCTTTATCCAGAGGAGGCAGCTCCAATTACTATGCTTTTAACACTACAGACAAGGATGGAGTTGAGAGACTCGAAGCCATAGCAACTTTCCTGGCAAACCGATATTCCGGAACAGGTCATGGCAAGGTAGATAACTGGATAATAGGAAATGAAGTCAACTGCAGAGCTGACTGGCATTATTTGCCTGATATAGGGCTGGATGCAGCGGTTACGGAATATGTAAACTCCTTCAGAATTTTTTATTCAGCAATAAAAAGCGTTAATGCAAATGCGAGAGCGTATATATCACTTGAACAGCAGTGGAATAGTGTTAAATATCCTAGTAGAGGATATTCGGCAAGGAGCTATCTTGATAGCTTTAATGCAATAGTAAAAGCCCAGGGCGATATAAATTGGGACCTTGCATATCACCCATATAATATGCCTATGTATTCCATATCCCCATGGGCAGGCGGTTCAGATACTACGCGTAGTGTGGATACAGCCTATATATCTATGTACAACATAGATGTTCTGACAGACTATATGTGTCAAAGCGAATTTCTTGCGCCAAACGGTCAGGTTAGAAGCATATTGCTAAGCGAACAGGGATATACTTCGGTTTATGGTGAGGAGCTTCAGGCAGCAGCTATAGTATATGCATATATGCAGGCAATGAGAAATCAGCACATTGATGGTTTCATTCTGGCGAGGCAGATGGATGATAGCAGCGAGATGAAAGGAAAGCTTGCGCTTGGAATACAGGACTTGAATGGTAATCATAAATTAGGATATGATTATTATAAGAATATAAATGGGGCAAACGCTTCAACGTATATTAATGCTGCGGCAGCTACGATAGGCGTTTCAGATTTAGAATCTTTATTTACCTACAGATAATAAATACCGGAGGGAAATTGTATATGAGAGGAAAAAATTGGGTAAAAAGAGTTCTTGCAGGCGTAGCAGGAGCTTTAATGGCAGTATCTCTTGTGGGAAGCTGCATAACGGGGACAGAGCTTGAAAAAGTTTCTGTAGTAGAAGCTGCCGAAAGAACAGTATCTTTTTCATCAGTAACAATACAGGGAAGCAATGTAGTTGCAAATGTAAGCTGCAGCTCACTTCCTTCAAGTGATGATGGCAAATTCTATTTATATGCAGATGAAGTATATCAGGATGGATGCGTTGGAACGATAGTTGCTACTGCAGACAGAGCATCATCTGCACAATTCGTATTTCCATTGAACCTTAATGCATCAGGTTCAAATCTTAGCAAAAAATTTATCGTAGCCGTAAAACAGGGTGGATCAATGGTGCAGGTAAGTAATGAGCACTATATTACAAACCCGGAGTCGGTTGCAACTCATACAGTTGCCAGAAACGATCATGGAATAAAAGGAATTCTCCCAGATCAGGCAAAGCTTGGCACAACAGAGCTTCAGGAGCTTGGAGTACAGCAGGCAATTTACAATATGTATCTTGAAAATCTCTGTGGTCCTACAACTAATGATGCCTATGAGACCATCAGCTATACTTACGATGGACAGACCTACCAGTTCAATGGAGCAATTGTTCATGAGTATGATAGCATCGTCAGTCAATGGAATTCACTTGGAATTCAGGTTACACTTGTAATACTTAACACTCAGAACACGACTAATGCTGCAGCAGCAGACCTTATTCATCCGGATTCACAGGACGGACATGAGTGCCCTGGATATGCCTTTAATACAGCAAATGATGCCGGAACACAGCATTTGAAAGCTATTGCAGCTTTCCTTGGCGAGCGATATTCCGGAACAGGACATGGTAACGTAGATAACTGGATTGTTGGTAACGAAGTTAATGCTAGAACAGAATGGTATTATCTTTCATCATCAAATCTTGATGTAAACGTAAGCAGTTATGTAAAAGCTTTTCGCATATTCTACAACGGACTTAAGAGCCAGAATGCAAACGTAAATGTTTATAATTCAATAGACCAGGAATGGAACAGAAAATCAAATTCAGGAAGCTTTTTAAGCAGAGAATATCTGGACAGATTTAACTACTATATTACAAGAGAAGGAAATATTGACTGGGATCTATCATTCCATCCATATAATGCACCACTATTTGATCCATATGCATGGAAGGGCCAGGCACAGTATCTTTCAACAAGTATTACAACACCATATATTACAATGCAGAACCTGAATATCCTTGTTGAATATATGCACAGATCTGAGATGCTCGCACCAGATGGCTCATGCAGAAGAATCTCCCTTGCAGAGCTTGGATATACTTCAGAGTTTGGTGAAGAATATCAGAATGCATCTATTGTATATGCATATCTGATGGCAACCTCCTATCCTGAAGTTGATTCCTTCATGCTGTTCAGACAGACCGATAATGCACATGAAATGGAATCACATCTTGCACTTGGACTTAATAATGTAGACGGTTCTCACAAGTCTTCATTCTATGTATATGCAGCGCTTGGAACGGCAAATCAGCAGACCTATGTTGATCAGGCATCTAGTACAATTGGAACAGACGTGACAAGCCTTGTAGCAAACAGAACATTCCTTACTCGTGGTGGATGGTTTTTAAATGATTAAACATTTCTGAGAAAAATTATTTGCTTTATCGGTTTAATATGGTAAAGTAAGTAACAAAAGAAATGTCACACAGAGGAGATAAAGGAATGTACATTACATGTTTGGATCTTGAGGGAGTATTAGTACCGGAAATATGGATAGCTTTTGCTGAGGCAAGTGGCATCCCTGAACTTAAAAGAACAACAAGAGATGAGCCGGATTATGATAAGCTTATGAAATGGCGTATCGGAATCTTAAAAGAGCATGGTCTTGGACTTAAGGAGATACAGGAGACAATTGAAAAGATTGATCCACTTCCTGGAGCAAAAGAGTTCCTTGATGAACTTAGAAGCTTTACTCAGGTAATCATCATAAGTGATACCTTTACACAGTTTGCAACACCGCTTATGAAGAAGCTTGGCTGGCCAACAATTTTCTGTAATAGTCTTGAAGTTGCAGAAAATGGTGAGATTACCGGATTTAAGATGAGAATTGAGAACTCAAAGCTCACAACAGTAAAAGCTCTTCAGTCAATTGGCTATGAGACTATAGCAAGTGGAGATAGCTACAATGACCTTGGAATGATTCAGGCAAGTAAGGCAGGTTTTTTATTTAAGAGTACAGAAAAAATTAAGGCAGATTATCCAGAACTTCCTGCCTTTGAGACATATGACGAACTTATGGCTGCAATTAAAAAGGCTATGAATTAATAACAAAAAGCGCTTCGAAAGAAGCGCTTTTTGTAATCGAGGTGACGTGATTCGAACACGCGACCTCTGCGTCCCGAATATTGCTTTGGACTTATCTTTCCATCCCATCAGTTGTTAATTCAGTTCTTCGAAACCCGTGGCGAGTGGGTTCACTGGGATGAGTTACAGAACCTGTAAAAAACTTCCGGTGAAAAAATATTGACCTACTAATTCATTTTCAGAAATAGCCATAAACACTAGGTGGCGTTTGTGCAACTTTAAGTTGCTTTACTGTTTTTCAGCATGCTTCTTTAACATCATCGTTATAGTACTGGGCCTGTGCATTCCACAGCTCATAATACTTTCCAGTTGTATCTGCAAGTAATTGCTCATGTGTACCTTTCTGAATAACGCCACCTTCATGGAAAACTGCTATTTCATCGCAGAATTTACATGATGAAAGTCTATGGCTGATGTATACCGCAGTCTTATCTCCAACTATATCGTTGAACTTGCTGTAAATCTCTGCCTCAGCCACCGGATCAAGAGCTGCAGTGGGCTCATCAAGAATGACAAATGGCGCATCCTTGTAAAGAGCTCTGGCAAGAGCAATCTTCTGGGCTTCTCCTCCGGAAACCTCAACGCCCTCCTTATCAAGCTTCTTATAAAGAAATGTATCCAGTCCTTTAGGAAGCTGCTTTAATCTATCAGCAAAGCCGGCTTTTTCAAGACATCTTGTAACTTCATCCTTGTCATAATCAGAGCTTGTAGCGACATTTTCTCCAAGAGGCATAGCAAAAAGCTTGAAATCCTGGAATACAATAGAAAAGATATTCATGTATTCATCATATCGATACTTCTTTATATCTATGCCATTTAAAAGAATCGTACCTTCTGTGGGATCATAGAGTCTGCATAAAAGTTTAATAAAGGTAGTCTTGCCACTTCCGTTCATTCCGACAACAGCAAGCTTCTCTCCTACTGTAAACTTAAGATTTACGCTCTTCAGGGCATAATTATCACTTCCGGGATATTTGAAAGAAACGTCTCTAAACTCTACTTCATAGTGGGTATCGCTGCGTTTCTCTGTAGTAAGGCTTCCCTGATACATGTTGTTGGGATAGTCCAAGAACTCAAAAGTGTCAGCAAGGAATCTGGCATTGGCCCTAATATCTTCCAAAGCTGTGAGAAGCGTGTTAATTCCGAAGAATACTCCGGTAACAGCTCCAATATACTGTGTGGCAGAACCGATTGGAAACGCTCCGGCCCAGGCCTTAAGGCACACAAAAAGGTATACCACGCCGGTTACAATGCTTTGGCCTCCAGTAGAAATGAATGATACTAAGCCATACCTTCCCTTGAGTTTTTTAGCCAAAGAAGATTTTTCCGTAAATGCATCTCCCATATTCAT
Source organism: Butyrivibrio sp. (assembly GCA_045646185.1). Taxonomy (GTDB): domain Bacteria; phylum Bacillota; class Clostridia; order Lachnospirales; family Lachnospiraceae; genus Butyrivibrio. The sequence continues at coordinate 57,579 of JAZRKG010000161.1, read as the reverse complement.
GTATGTAGTGGTAATCTTGTCCTGCCTGTAGAGCCTGATATCGGCGGCTCTACTAGTGTCCTGAGAAAACCATCCATAAGCTGAAAACATCCTGTTTCCAAGTCTTGCATCATCAGCATAGCTGGACCAGGCCCTTTTTCTGATATTCATAAAGTAGCCCGCCATAGCAGAAGCCCCAACCATAAATGCTATTAATATAGCCGCAATTAATGGATTGTTCAAAAACACATACTTTGTATCAGTAACTGGTAAAAGAAACAGCTTAACAGACAATACTAAACCGCAGGCAATAGATACCACTGCATCCATAAAACTTTCAAAAGCTGTCAAAGATCTAAAAAGGCCCCAGCCTGCCCAGTTATTGGACTGACATATCTGACTATGCAGATCAGCCACCTTTTGACTGTCGGCATCTACAAAATCCATACTGGCTTTTTTGTCTGCCAGAATCTTATATGTTGTATCCCAAAATCCATCATCCATAATGTCTTTCCATTTCTGGAAAAATGATGAAATAATAGCAAGAATCGCAGTCACAGAAAGAGTTATAATGACCATTTTTGCTATATTTTCTCTTGATGAACCTTCTATGAGCAAATTTATTACCCTTGCAGAAAGATACATTGTCATAAAGGGCGTTCCTTTAACAAAAAGCTTGGATACAATAATAAGCCAAACGATATTTGTGTATTTAAACCATATTTTAAGCGCTCTTATTTCACGCGATATTGCTGTCATCAGGGAAATCTGATTCTTCATAGTCTCCATCCTCCCTATAGTATTTGCTCTGAACGCCGTAAATTTCTGCATATTTGCCCCCGGCATTCATAAGCTCGTCATGTGTTCCTTCTTCTGTAATCTTTCCATCCTCCAGATATAGGATTCTGCTACAGAATCTTGTGGAAGCTAGTCTGTGGGAGATAAAAATAGACTGTTTTCCTTTTGTCATCTCATCATATTTAAGGTAAATATTATTCTCAGCAATTGGGTCAAGGGCTGCGGTAGGCTCATCCAGAATAACAACTGGAGAATCCTTGTAAAGAACCCTGGCCAGCATAAGCCTTTGTGTCTCTCCTCCTGAAAGCTCAAGACCATCCTCATGAACCTTACGAGTAATCTGTGATTTCACCCCTTTAGTTAGGCTATTAATCTTGTCAAGAAGTCCGGCTTGAGAAAGGCATTCCTCAAGCTTCTTTTCATCATATTCTCCCATTGTCTGTGTTACATTTTCTTGAATAGAAGCAGGAAGTACAGAAAATTCCTGAAACACAGCTGAAAAAATGTCATAGTACTCTCTTCTGTTGAACTCTCTTATGTCTATGTCATTTAAAAGCACCTGACCTTCTGTAGGATCAAGGAAACCTGCCAAAAGCTTTATTAATGTGGTTTTACCAGCACCATTAAGACCAACCACTGCAATCTTTTCTCCAGGATTTATCCTCAGATTCATTCTGGTAATTGTATCCTTCTCTGCCTCAGGATATCTGAAAGAGACATTCTTAAACTCAAAGACATAAGGCGCCGTAGGAAGATTTTTTCCACCTTCAAATCTAAAAGGTTCTTCCCAGTCAAGGAACTCTCTGAGGATTGAGATGTCAAGACTCTGTCTGTGTAGCCTTAAAACTTTTTCAAGAATACCGCTTACCCATGCGGAGTATCCTGACACAGCTGCAAAATACAAAAGGAAATCCGATACAGAAATTCCCTTATTCAGCACCATCGATATAAGAACTGCATAAGCCACACCGTTCTTTAGGAATGTAAGGACGATGTCCAAAACACTGCCAATAAAAAATCTCTTCTCCCGCTGATAATTAAGGTTATATAGAAGTTTTCTGTTTTTTTGCCATAGTTCATTCGCCCAATCTGTTATTCCGAAAATTCGAATTTCCTTGGCATACTCTTTTTCAGAAAGAACATCCACACTATATCCCATTTTGTTGATAACTTCAGCTCTATCTTCCCTGTGTTTATAACTCCATTCTCCTAATTTGGCATTGACTGCAAAACCTATAGCTGTTAGAACAGTAACTACAGCAGCAATCCTTATATCAAGGCCTGTGATTAGTATCAGATAAAATATAAATCCTAGGATATTTGCCAGCAGCTCCTCCAACGTTTTCCATATTGCCTCAGCTGCCTCTCCATTACTGTTCACAGATTCATAAGAGCGCTTGGAAGCTTCTGTAAATTTTGTGTCATAAAGATTAGGATAAGATGTGCTACAGCGTTTTTTCTCCAGATCAACTATTATTCCAATTCTTACTGCTACTCTTCCAAACATCGAATTGGCGTTAAGATACTCAAGAGTTCCACTAAAGAAGATCATCGCAATGGCAAATATGACAACTCTGTAAATGAGCTGTCCCACACTCCCATTATTTTCAACAACCTGCAATATCAGAGGCGCTATAAGCATCTCCGTCACTGTCTTTCCAAATATTGAAAGTGCCACGCCAAGACACACCCAAAGTACAGTTTTATGACCATTCCATGCTCTTTTTACCATAAACGCTATATTGCTTGGAATCGAATATTTGGGTTTTCCTCTTTTCTTTCCCTGTTCTGTCATTTAGATTTCCCCATTTCTTTTTTCTATTGCTGTCAGCAATCATACCTTACCATACAAAAACACCCCCAAATCACTTTGGGGATGAATTGTCGATTCTGGGTGACGAATTGTATAGATTATTCCTGAGGAATCAGTATTTCTGTTGTAAATGCTCCATCCTCACTGTTTCTGCTAAGGTATCCTCCAAGTCTGTCAACTATGCCATCCATTCTGATCAGCCCCAGACCATGTCCTTCACCCTTAGTAGTTCCAAAGAGCTTTCCAATCTTCTTTAGCTTTTTTCCTGCAGTGAGATTGGTGAAAGAAATATAAAGCTGACTACCTTTCATATCCATATATACACGAATCATGCGTTGTTCTATTGGAAGTTCCATGCTTGCTTCGATCGCATTATCAAAAAGATTTCCTATGATGCAGCATAGGTCCAGCTCTGACATCTTGAGTTTAACCGGTATATGAGCATCTACACTTACATTTATATCTTTGGACTGAGCCAGAGAAATCTTGCTGTTAAGAATCGCATCCGCCATGGCATTTCCAGTCTTAATGACTGTATCTACTGTGTTGAGATCAGTATCCAGCTCATCCAGATAGGCTTTTATGCCTTCCATGTCGCCGTTTGATGCAAGAGCCTTCATCATCTGAATATGATTGCGGTAGTCATGGCGCCAACCACGCATCTTCTTGTACATGTTGTCCACTTCCCTGTAGTGGGTCTCCACAAGCTCGCGCTGGTAAACTTCTATTTGGTTATCTATTTTCTTTGAAAAGAAATTCATGCCTCTCCCCATTAGCCAAAATCAATAATAGCGCGATTAACCTTTTCATAACTTCCCCGTGGAAGTGGAACGGATTCGCCATTGTTAAAGAAAATATCAGTCTTTGTAACTCTGCTGATGCAAGATAGATTAACAAGGCTGGATCTGCCCACTCTAAAAAACCTCTCATCAAGCTCTTTTTCAATCTCGCTCAGGGTCTTTTTTACTGTGATCTCTTTATCTGCGTGAACAGTAGTGTAGTTCCCTCGAACATCAACATAACTGATTCTGTAAATAGGAACCATGTTAGTTTCGCCACCGGATTCCAGCATCAGCATCTTTTCATCTTTGGAAAGCTTCTTTACCGCTCTATCCAGAACCTCGAAAAGCTTATCTTCTTTTACCGGCTTCATAAGATAATGAAGCGCAGATACTTCATAACCTTCAGCAATATAATCAGAATAACCTGTAACAAAGATGATCTGAGCACTGTCACTGGTCTCACGCAGTTTCTTGGCCATGGTAACGCCATCCATTTTGCCCATTTCAATATCCAAAAGAAGAATCTGGTATCCCTTGTCTTCCTCATATTCAAAGAGAAATTCCTCTGCAGATGAAAACAGATGAATATCTATCTGCTGATTGGAACTGTGCGCCCAACGTGTTACTAAATCTTTTATGTAAGTTCTGTCTGCTTCTGTGTCGTCACAGATTGCTATCTTGTAATCGCTCATGTTATTTGTTCTTTTTCAATAGTTATAAATAATTTGCCCGATGCCATCGGACTTTTTGGCAATACTTATCTTATTTTGTAGTACCGTGCCCGGCTTTCTCCTTCAGCTTCAACGATTCCTTCAGATACAAGCTCAGATAGTATAGCCCTAACTCTTGGCTGGCTAAGTCCAATATGCTCAGCAATCTCTGATGTCTTTGCATTTCCCTGGACAGTAATATATGCAACTATCACTTCTTTGTTTTCAGCAGTTTTGTCTTTTCCGCTTATTTTTTCCGCTTGCCGCTTGTTTTTGTCGCTTGTCGCTTGCCTTTGTCGCTTGTCGCTTGCAATCTATAAACAGTAGCCTTAATTCCATCACCGAATTCTTCAAAAACAGGCTCTTGCAGGCCATACTGCTTGCATGATGTGATAACTCTTGGAATACCGGTTCCCCATGCTTCAACTATATGCATGTATTGGAAAATATCGGCGATTGCCTGATTTCTGCATTTGGATCTTCCGGTTTTCATGGTCGCAATATCCATTCCGCCATAAAGCATTCCAGGTGATACAACCTCAATTCTATTATCAAAAATAGAAATCTGTATCTTGGATTCTACTAAATAACTTCGATGAATAACAGCATTAGCTACCAATTCTCTTATTGACTTTATTGGAAGCTCATATACGTTTTTACTGTAAAGGCCATCAACTTCTGCACCGATGTTAATATGCTTCAGGATAAACTGAAATGCGTCAGATAACTGCTCGTAAATAGGGCCTTCAAACTCTTTTTTATCTATAAAAATATCTCTATCATTTCCTTTAAACAGGGCACACTGTATCTTAGCAAAACGAGAGTGATTATCTGTCATCAAAGAAAAAGCATGTGTAGGTGCTAAGTTCCTCCCACTCCTACAGAGTAACCCCATATCCTCAAGCTTGCCTATAGTCATATCTTTGACAGCTAACTTCTCATCCTCTGTTTCGCAGTTTGATAATGCAATTTCCTTTACTACGCGGCATAACTCGAGAGCCTTATTTTCATCATAGTCAACGCCAATTTCCTGCATTGAGTCATATGAAAGATTTGCCCCTTCAAGCTCAAGTTCTTTTAATGTAACAGAATCCGCCGGTCTGCTGGTTCCGTTAACTCTAACATACGAAGTATCTTCTTTTCTTTTATTTGCCAGATAGTATGGTCTGTGTTTTCCCGGAAAGACCTCATCAACAATTCCAATTATACTTTTTCCACCACTCGTGTTAGCAAAAGCAATAATATCCTTTAAAACTTCTCATGTTTAGATGGGATTTCCTGCCTAAATTATTCTTCGTTATCCTCATTATTTAAGTCGGATAATTCCTTTTCCAGTTGCTTCATTTGCTCCTCCAGTTTGGCTTTTCTTAACTCCTTCAGATCTTTTTCTGTTCTATCAGAAATTTCTTTTGGAAAATTCCATTTCCACATTCTGTATGCCTGCAATATGGAAGCCCGTTCTTCCTCAGATGTTGCAGCATTTAGTTCAACTTCAACTTGATGACACTCCTTTTCCCATTCGTCGAGGTAAGCATTCATATCACCCATAAAGCCATTTCCGAAAACCAATGATAGTTTTGCGCCATCACGCTTGATCTTAAGGTCATAATTCTTTTCCATCTCAAAGAGTGCATACATAGCCCCAAAGAAATTAGCTACAATGGGATCAGTAAGCGCAAGAGTCGAAACCCCAAGAGCATTGGCGAATTTCTTTAATAAATCCGCTTTGGGTTTTCGAACACCATTTTCATATTTCTGTACTCTATCTCCGTTAAGGCCAACCATCTCACCGAGTTCAGCCTGAGTTATATTCTGCGATTCTCTTATTTCACGTATTCTTCTTCCGACTCTGTCAGCAGCGGTGTTTTCATTAAAATCCATTGGATCTTGTCCAAAAGGATTACTTACCAGTATCATGGAATGCCTCCTAATATACATTATTGTGCTTAACAATAGTGATTAATTGCATTTTAGCACACTTATCCTGATGTTTGAAGCACATATAAGAACTAATCGAAGAACAAAACATCGAACAGGTACATAATTGTACTTTACAAAAGAACAATAACATAATATGGTTTGTATAGAACAAAAATGTTCTTATATAAAGCACAATAACAAATCAATAATTTGGTTCGAAAGAACCCGGAGTTTCCTGAATATCGGATGTCGCTAAACAAAGCGTTTCCCGAAAATCTCAGATGTCGCCGTTACTAAAAAAGCTCTTAATGTGTTTGAAAGGGGGAAAACAAGAATGAAAACACGAGCAAAACAGCGAGCTAATCGCAAATTGAAACTGGCAATGCATTTTATTTGAAGTGTCAGGTTTTACATGCTTAAATCGTATTATATGTAGAAGGTCTTCTAAGAATGATAGAAAGCGAGTAGATACATGGAGGATAGAGAAGCAAGACGGCTTATTGAAACTTATGCCGATATGATTTTGCGGATAAGTACTCATTACCTTAAGAGCAGCTTTGACGCAGAAGATATCTGTCAGACGGTTTTAATAAAGTACATTACTTCAAAGGTAGAGTTTGATAGCCCAACACATGAAAAAGCCTGGATCGCCAGAACCACAATCAATTGTTGCAAGGATGAACTGAAAAGTGCTTTTTTCAGAAAAACCACAATCCTTGAGGATATAGAGGTGATAAAGTCTTATGCTGAGCCTGGGCTTGGCGTTACTGAAGAAGTGATGAAGCTTCCAAGAAATTATCGTATGAGTATTTTTTTATATTACTACGAAGGCTATTCGGTGAAGGAGATAGCTGACATTCTTGGGAAAAAAGAAACTGCTGTGATGGCATATCTTTCAAGAGGAAGAAAAAAGCTTCGATTTGCTTTGGAAGGAGATCAATACTATGGAAAATAGGATAGAACAATATTGTAAAGCTACGGATAATCTCTCTTTTACCAAAGAGGCAAAGGAGAGAATGATAGAAAACATAAGTAAGATAAGCACATTTGAGACTGCCGGCACAAGGAAAAAACGCTTTAGTATTAGAAAAACGGTAGTTTTAATAGCCGCCTGCGTTCTGGTAATTGGAACAGTTGCTTTAGCGACCGGCAAAGCTAATAAATTAAGCGTATCCAACAGAGCTAATTCGGGAACAAGGGATTTTGAGCAGCTGAGCAGATACGAAAAAGAAGCAAGAATGGATATTAAGGCAGTGGAGTCTTTTAGTAATGGATATATATTCCAGTATATGTCAACTATGGACGCGACATCTCTTGATGATATTGGCAATAAGTATGCATCTGCTCCTGCTATAAAAATGCATTACACATGCAAAGGAAAGGAAGACGTTGATATAATCATGACGCCATTATCTCTTAACCGAGAAATGTATGCGGAATCAATTGCAGATGCGACACAGACCAAAGAAATTCATGGAACTGAAGTTTATTATTCTCTGGAGGAATGGCTATATGCTCCACTTGATTCACTTACAGATGAGGAGAAAGCTAGAGAAAAAACAGATAGCCATTTCCATGTTAAGACTGGATCTGCCTACGACAAGAGAACTACATATTTCTCAGCTGGAGCATATTTTGATATTGACGATGTGATATATTCACTAGCTACTCAGACAGATATGAGCGCGGATGAAATTTTTGCGATGGCAGAAGAAATTTTAACGAGTGGGCAATAGACATTATTATTCACAGGTAAATATAAGATGAAGCTCACAGTTATGTGGGCTTTATTTTTATATCTGGAACAATTAGAATATTAACAAATCATTGATTCTAATAAGGTAAAAGGAAGAAATACTAAGCATGATAACTGCGATGGAACATAGCAGAAGTATTGTGTCGCTTGGTGTTGAAGTGTATTTAGATGAAAGAAGCAAGGGATATGCTACAGCGGCTATGAAACAAGCTTTCATGCTTATCAGCATTCGTAAAGTGCCATGGGACGATATAACACAAGGGAAAACATAAGAGAAAGTAAAACATCAGCAAATTTAGTGTTTACATGGGTTTGCGGATGATGAAATAACAAATGGTAACGAGTTATAAAACCCTTGGGAATGGTTCATTCCCAATCGAGATTTGCGAAGGAGAAATAAATGATCGAATTCCAAAAAATGTCCGAAACTGAGTATCAGCAGTTCAGGCAATTCTCCGTCTCCGAGTATGCGAAGGATCTGATGAACGGAGAAAAACTTGACCATAATGCGGCAGCGAAGAAGGCAGAGAGAGAGTTTAGTGAGTTGCTTACAAATGGTCCCGACACCGAAGGCCATTTTGTTATGATGATCAAGGACACCCAAAGCGGAAAAGAAGTCGGTTGGATCTGGTATTGCTATGTAACGGATGAGGATGAGAAGTATGTTTTTCTTTGTGATTTCCTGATATACGAGGACAATCGCAGAAAGGGATACGCGTCTGCAGCGCTTGCAGAAATGGAACGAGTGGCTAAGTGCGATGGATGCTACGCCGCTGCGCTATTCGTGTGGGATCATAACGAGCCCGGAGTTGCTTTATACAGAAAGTGCGGATATACGCCGGGAAAACAGGATGATGGTGGAGTCAACATGAAAAAACAGCTCTAAGACGTGATTAGGAATTAAAATGATAAATTCAAGTTTGTCTTGTATCCATTACGGTAATCGTCGCTGTCATAGCGTTCAGACTTCTGATATCCAAGATGATCATCCATTTCAGCTTCCATCATTTCTTTGATGGTACCGCCTAAGAGATCACCAAGCTCAAGTAAAAAACGAGTCATGTGCTGTTCGAGAACATCCTCCAGTGCATCCTCATCATATCCCTTAGGTAAGCTAACAAAACCAAGATCATAATTGCTTTTTAGAATTTCTTGTGCCAATTGACCTTGTATTGCAGGGAGCTTGTCTCCAAAATTGGTAAGAGCGGCTCCTTTTGTATGATATAAATCAGCGCGAATAATGTCATCGAGAGCATTGCGGCTCAATCCATCTTCTATCGTTCTTTGAATATAGAAAATTGCTTCATCTACATCTTTGCATTTTGTTATTATTTCTATATGATGACGCCAAGGAACAAAGCTGAATATAACTGGAAAATCTAATTCTCCACCAAGGTGTTGGAGTTTTTCAAAATCTGCGTTTGTCATTTGTTCAGCATTCTTTTTTAATTCCGTTGGGAAAACTCCACCAAGCTGGTGGAGTTTTTGGAGTTCGGTTGAATAGAATAAAAACCATTTCTTCATATACCAGAGATTTGTCGTACTAAACCCTTTGGCATCAGGGAATGCTGCCTGTAAGTCAAGGCTTAACTGTTCTACTATACCACTTCCCCATTTTTGTTCAGCCTTTCTGGTTACGATATCTCTTCCAAGCTGCCAATTGAAAAATACCAAAGTTTTTCTCGGCAGCGTTATGTAGCAGGCATACAAGGATGGTATTATTGCCTACAATCCGGTAAAAGAGGTTGTAATAAACAAGAAGCTTGCTGCGGAGCATGTAAAAGACAAAACGGAAGATGATGAGTTCTTCTCATATGAAGAAGCTCAGTTATTCTTAAGTGGCATAAAAGAGCATGAACTTTAAGAGCTCTTCTATGTCACTTTGTTTTTTGGCCTGAGACGTGAAGAAGTGTTGGGACCTCGCTGGCAGACGGTCGATTTTAAGAACAAACTCATGAAGATCAACCACACTGTGACCAAGGGAACAACTGTTACAAGGGCAAATACTACTAAGACAGTATCAAGTGCAAGAGAGTATCCTCTGACGGATGAACAGATAGATATGTTCCTTAAATTAAAGGAAAAAGAGAATAATAACCGCAAACTCTGCGGAAATGGTTATATCGAGAGCGACTACATCTTCAAACATGTTGATGGGTCGCTTTTTTATCCGGATCATCCAACTAAGACCTTCAGAAAGCTCATCAAGAAGATGCCCGAGTTACCTCAGAATATCACATTCCACGGGCTTAGAAGCTCTTGTGTATCGATACTGGTTCATAAGGGAATGGATGTAAAGAGCATACAGAAGTGGGTAGGACACGCTGATATCAACACCATACTGAGAATATACGCTAAGGTTAAGGACAAGGAAGCCAAGAGAGAAATATCCAATGCAATGAACGGGATCATTCCTCTTAAGGATTACACGGATCCGGACTAAGTATATGCATGGTAATATCTTCAAATGGTCAGCAGAAACTTTTGGGATATAATGCCAAAATCCATGTTGGAATAATAAGCGGAAGAATAAATGGAAAAAGTTAGAAAAAAGTTAGAATTGGGTATAAAAAATCGAGGTGACGTGATTCGAACACGCGACCTCTGCGTCCCGAACGCAGCGCTCCACCAAGCTGAGCCACACCTCGAAAAAATAATATGCATAAAGAATAATACAATAATTGAGGCGCATTTTCAAGTATGATATACTATGTAGGTTGTTTAAGGAGAGGTAGAAAAATGGCTAATAACACAGAAATCAGACAAGAAAATAAAATGGGTGTAATGCCTGTTAAAAAGCTTATTGTAACAATGTCCCTTCCAATGATGGTATCGATGCTGGTTCAGGCACTTTATAATGTTGTAGATAGTATCTTTGTTGCCAAAATAAGTGAAGACGCCCTAACAGCTGTAACACTTGCGTTCCCAATGCAGAATCTTATGATTGCGCTGGCATCAGGAACTGGAGTAGGTATCAATTCACTCCTATCAAGATCCCTTGGTGAAAAGAAATTTGACAGATCTGATGCAGCTGCTAATACAGGAGTACTTCTTACATTTATAAACTTTGTTGTATTCTTTTTGATTGGTACCTTTGGAGCCAGGGCGTTCATTGCATCTCAGACTACAGAGGCTGCAATTATTGAAGATGGTGCAGCTTATCTTGGAATTGTATGCACACTGTCTTTAGGATTATTTTTCCAGGTTACCTTTGAAAGACTCCTTCAGTCCACTGGAAGAACTGTATTTAGTATGATATCGCAGCTGACTGGTGCTGTGATAAACCTGATTTTTGATCCAATAATGATCTTTGGTTTACTGGGCTGTCCAGAATTTGGAGTTGCCGGAGCTGCTTATGCGACAGTTCTTGGACAGTGCGTGGCAGCAGTAGTAGGACTTACACTTAATCTGAAATACAATCATGATATAAAGCTTCATATATCACATATTATCAAGCCAAAGCTTGATGTTATTGGTGAAATATATTGGGTTGGAGTGCCTTCAATACTTATGATGTCAATCGGTTCCATAATGACATATCTTATGAACCAGATACTGATTGGCTTTTCAACTACAGCGGCAGCAGTATTTGGTGTATACTTCAAGCTGCAAAGCTTCTTCTTTATGCCAATATTTGGTATGAACAATGGTGTAATACCAGTACTTGCTTATAACTATGGTGCTCGTAACAAAGAGAGGATTAAAGAAGCACTTAAGTTTGCGCTTGCTCTTGCCATTACAATAATGTGCGTAGGCACAATAGTATTTGAACTTATTCCAGGGGTACTACTTAAACTCTTTAGTGCTTCTGATGACATGCTTGCTATCGGTATTCCGGCGCTGAGAATTATCGCAGTACATTTCCCAATTGCTGCAGCAGCAATTGTAATGGGATCAATATTCCAGGCATTTGCCAAGAGTATATACTCATTATTCGTTTCAGTAGGCCGTCAGCTTGTAGTGCTGATTCCAGTTGCGTATTTACTGTCACTCACCGGTAATTTAAATGCAGTATGGTTTGCCTTCCCAATAGCAGAAGTAGTGTCACTTATATTATCACTTACATTCTTTAGAATCGTTTATAGAGATACAGTTGGAAAAATGTAACAAAAAATAAAGCTCAGATTAGTTCGCATAATGGACAATCTGAGCTTTATTTATAGATATTATATTTCATCAACTACCTGAAAAATAAGGAATTTCAGATAGTAAGAAGTATCATTGGCCCATAAAATAGGGTGGTCAGCAGCCTGCTGACGGAATTCTACCTGACGAAGTCTCTTATGAGCATCCCTTGCAGCTTCGCCAATAGTTTTTATAAATAGCTGTTCATCCATGAAATGTGAACAGGAACAGGTGGCAAGGAAACCGCCATTTTTAACAAGGCGCATTCCTCTGATGTTGATTTCTCTATATCCTGTAACAGCTTTTTTAATAGACGCTCTTGATTTGGTAAATGCAGGAGGATCCAGGATTACGACATCAAAAAGTTCTTTTTCAGCTTCTAACTGTGGAAGCAGATCAAAAACATCTGCACATTTAAAGGAAACAATGTTCTCGAGATTATTTAAACGGGCATTTTCCTCTGCCTGAGCTATACCAAGATCAGATGCATCAACAGCCAATACTGATGAAGCACCTGCAGCTGCAGCATTTAAGGCAAAAGAGCCGGTATGCGTAAAGCAGTCAAGAACCTTTTTATCTTTGCAGAATTTTCTGATAGCCATGCGGTTGTTTTTCTGATCTAAGAAAAATCCTGTTTTTTGACCATTTTCAACATCCACGAAATATTTAATACCGTTTTCTACAATTTCAACTTTAGTATCAAAAGAATCTCCAATGAAGCCTTTTAAACGCTCCATCCCCTCAAGTTCTCTGACTTTCGCATCACTTCTCTCATAGACACCACGGATTACAATGCCATCTTCAGCTAAAACTTCTTTAAGGTAATCGATAATAAGATTTTTCATTTTATCGGTACCAAGAGCTAGAGATTCAATTACTAGAACATCACTGAATTTATCTACTGTTATTCCAGGTAAAAAGTCTGCCTCGCCAAAAATTACACGGCAGGAGGAAGTGTCAATAACTTCTTTTCTATAATTCCAGGCATTTGCTACACGAGTCTTTATAAGCTCAGGTGTTACTGGATGATCTTTTTTCCGGGACATAAGTCTTACGCGGATGGTCGAGTGAGAATTGATAAAGCCGTATCCCATAAAGTAATCATCAAAATCATGGACTTCAATAATATCACCATCATTGTAGGAACCTTGCACTGAAGCAATTTCGTTATCGAATACCCAAAGACCGCCTGCTTTAATAGTTCGGCCTTCGCCTTTTTTTAGAATAACTTTTGCATCTGAAATTGAAATAGGATTATTCATTTTATAAAACGCAAGATAATGCGCAGTCCTTTCTTTTAGTGTTTTGATTTTACATCTTTATGATAAAGGTGTAAATGATATGTTGAACAAATAAAAATTAGAGAATAAAATGAACAATAATAAGATTTTGCCTCTATATAGCAGGCTGTTTTTCAAGGAGAAAGAATATGATTCAGGATATTGCACCGTCAGTTTTTAATAATGAATATAAGCCACATGCGCCAAATGAAGACGACTATGTGTTTATTTTTGATGGAAGAACTATTTTGTGTAGAACTGAAGATAACAGGATAATATGCCCAAAAGTAAAAGAAATTGGGGATATAAAGCTCCAGTTTTTATTTGCTATAAATGAAAACAGCGATTATCTGTATATGGGTGAAGAAATTATCCAGATAGAAGGATATTCCTATGAAAATGTATCTATCTTAAGAAGAATCCAGCCAAAGCTTTTATGTTTTGCAGGAATGACAGCATTTCATCTTTATACCTGGTATATTAATAACAGATTTTGTGGCAGGTGCGGCAGGAAAACGATCATATATGATAAAGAAAGAGCAATGAAATGTCCTGATTGTGGAAATATAATATACCCACGAATTTCTCCTGCGGTAATTGTTGGTATTACTAATGGTGACAAGATAGTAATGACAAGATATGCAGGCCGAGAATACAAAGGCCGTTCTTTGGTGGCAGGTTTCTGTGAAATAGGAGAAACTGCCGAAGATACAGTAAGACGTGAAGTGATGGAAGAAGTTGGACTTAAAGTTAAAAATGTCAGATATTATAAAAGTCAGCCATGGGGCTTTGATGGTGGACTACTCATGGGATTTTACTGTGACCTGGATGGAAGCGATGTAATAAAGCTGGAAGAAGATGAACTTGCCATAGCAGAATGGGTAGACAGAAAAGATATCGTTGATGAGCGCAAGTATTTAAGCCTTACAGAAGAGATGATCATGAACTTTAGAGACGGTAAAGAAAGACCTTAAAGGAGGGAAGTTAGTATTACAATTCACTCTTGAAGAAAAAAATAAAAAAATTTCAAAAAAAGCGTTGACATTAAATTCTAATTGAGGTAATATACTACTTGTCGCTGCGGTACACAGCAGGGACACACAACAGAATATCTGTTAAGTGCGATAGTAGCTTAGTTGGTAAAGCGCCACCTTGCCAAGGTGGAGACCGCGGGTTCGAGCCCCGTCTATCGCTCGCGTAAAGAGATGATCACATGATCATCTTTTTTTATGCTCACACTATTTTTTGTATTTTTGACAAAACAGGTCTAAAACTATCTGTTTTTTTGACAATATTTTTGACATTTTTGCTTGATTTTTGATTGTATTTTTGACAGAAAAGGTTTACTATTGGCTTAAAGGAGTAGCAATCATGGAACTTAAGCGAAAAACAAGTCAGGTAATCAAAGATTGGTTTTCAGGTGATAAAAAGGCTTTACTTATAAAAGGAGCCCGTCAGGTAGGAAAGACATATGTCATCAGGAGTACACTGAAGGAACTTGGAAACAATTACTATGAGGTGAATCTGATTGACTCCCCTGAAGCTATCGATATTCTTATGAATGTCAAAAATGTGGATGAGCTGATTATGGGTTTGTCTACAATTAATGATATGCCTCTGATCAAGGGGGAGACTGTTATTTTTATTGATGAAGTTCAGAAATGTAAGGAGATGGTCACCAGAATCAAGTTCTTAGTGGATGAGGGTAGTTTCAAATATATACTTAGCGGTTCGCTCCTTGGTGTGGAACTTACCAATCTTGAATCTGCGCCTGTTGGATATTTAACTACACATGAGATGTTTCCTTTGGATTTTCAGGAGTTTTTGCAGATAACAAATATAACTGAAAATGTAATGGCTCATTTAAAAAAATCGTTTGAAGACAGAACCCCTGTCATGGATTCGATTCATGAAAAGTTAATGACGCTTTTTTTACAGTATTTGGTTGTTGGTGGTATGCCGGACGCTGTTAGTACTTTTGCCGAGACACATAATATTAATGCCGTTTTAAAAATTCACAAGGATATAGCTGAGCTTTATAAAATGGATTTTACAAAATACGAGGCCGAAGATAAGCGCCTTCAGCTCATAAATGTTTATGATCTGATTCCGGCTGAGCTACTTAAACAAAACCGTAGATATATTGTTTCTGACATCAAAAAGGGATTGCATTTCGAAAGAGTACAAAGCTCTTTTTTGTGGCTGAATAATGCAGGTGTAGCATATTCTGTTTATAATGCCACTGAACCGAGAAAGCCTCTTAAATCCAGCGAAAAGCAAAGTCTCTTCAAACTATATTTGTCTGACGTCGGAATGCTTACATCTATTTATGGAATGGATACCAAGCGTATGCTTATAAGCAAAAATCCCAACATGAATGCCGGCGGGATATTTGAAAATGCTGTTGCTCAGGAACTGCGAAGTAAAGGATTTTCACTATACTATTACAATTCCAACAGATTGGGAGAATTAGATTTTGTAATTGAGTACAAAGGCAGCATCTACCCAATAGAGGTAAAAAGTGGTAAGGATTACACCGTTCATTCTGCAATCAGCAATTGCGTTGCTAATCACCAATATGAGATGCAGGAAGCTTTTGTCTTTGCTGACTGCAATATTAAGCATGATAAAAAAATTACATATCTTCCAATCTACATGGTCATGTTTCTTGAAAAGGACCAGAGTGAAGATTTTATCGTAGATGAAGTATTATTTTAATATTTCCAATGATAAAAACCACCAATCCTGAGCAATCAGGCATGGTGGTTTTTATCGCTCTGTCATTCTTTTTCGTTATAAACAAGAACTTTATCAGTAAGTTTACGGCTCATCTCGTGTCTGGCCTTTCGCTGCTCAACTGTATCAAAGACAATTGAAAAATCATAATCCTCCGGATAAAGCTGATCAGCTTTCACATGAAGTTTTACCCTCTTATGATTGATATAGATCTTCCTGTTTGGAAGCTGTACACGCAGGATTCCCTTACTATTTATTGGTTCACATACAATTCCAATCTTTTTATCCGGATAGATCATCACGCTGTCGCCGATGCTAAATTTCTGCTCAAGTTCTGCAGTGGAATGTATCTTCTTATTCTTAATGATCCTGCTGCCTTTGTTTCTTTTTTCGCTTTTCTTTTTGCCTGAAAATGCATATTCTTTAGCAGCCTCTTTTCCATAGGCAGCTTCAGCTGCTACAGCCAACATTTCGCTTGGCATTCCAAGTCTTTCAGCAATATAAAAGGCGCAGCTGTCTCCTGCTTCTCCGATGATCATCTCATAGGTGGGACGGAGAGTCTCTATGTCAAAAGCCATTCTTGCATTCACAATGTGTTCCGTCTTAGCTGCATATTCCTTGATCTCAGGATAATGGGTTGTTACAAGGAAATTGGCATTGCTTTTCCTAAGCTCTTCAAGTATCGCTACTGCAATTCCCATGCCCTCTGCAGGGTCTGTACCTGATCCAAGTTCATCCATGATAACAAGACTGTCGTGATTCACCTCATTTAGGATAGCAAGAACATTTTTAATATGTGCCGAGAAGGTTGATAGGTTCTCTGACAGATTCTGGCCATCACCAATATCAGATAAGTAACTACTGTTCATACAGATGTCAGCTTCCTTGCAGGCAACGTGAAGTCCGCACTGAGCCATATAGCAGCTTAGCATGACAGTCTTAATGCTAACCGTCTTTCCACCTGTATTAGGGCCTGTGATCACTATTCCTCGAATTCCTTCTTCTCCAAGTGAAAAATCAAGTGGAACGTTTATCTCTTTATCCATCAGTGGATGCCTTGCCTTCACAAGCTTAATACGTCTATCAAGGTTTATGGAAGGCTCTGTGCAATCCAGGTCTATACTGAGCTTTCCCTTGGAAAAAATGTAGTCCAGCTTTTCCATCATCTTGACATTTTCTTCCATGATCGCAGCATAAGATGACACCATTGCTGTAAGAGTATAAAGTATCCTGTAAACTTCATTTTCCTCGTCAATACGCAGAAGTTCCAGCTCTTCATAGCACTTCGCAAGTCCCTCAGGCTCTACAAAAAGAGTACTGCCGGTAGATGACTTATCGATCACGCTTCCCGGAATTTTAAATTTATACTCCTTTTTTACAGGAACACAGACTCTTCCATTTCTAACTGTATGATATGAATCTGCCATGTAATCCTTATTTTTCCTAATGATCTGATCAGCCTTAAGCTTCATGGTCTCTTCCATAGATACTATCTGGTTCCTGAGATCATAAAGCTCTTTGGATGCTCTGTCATCAACTTCATCATTCCTGGTCTGACTTGATATCTCATCCTTTAGATCCAGAAGAGGATTTAAGTTTTCATCATAGTAAGATAGAGCGTTTTCATACTGTTTACCCTGAGCTAGGTAATCCATCATTCTTTCTACAGCAACAAGTACTCTTTCTACTCTTTCAAGCTGATAAGGAGTCAGACAACTTCCCGTCTCAGCTATAGTCAGTATCTCCCGTATCTCAGTAACATTCTGAAGCGGAGGATTCCCGAGTTTTTCAATTAATTCGCGGCTGTCTGTAGTATCCTGAAGTGCTTTTCTTAACTCTCTTTCGCTTAGGATGATATCAGCCTTTTTAATCTGCTCTTTTGCATAATCTGTGCTGGCTAGCTCTGACCATATATCTTTAACTTTATTAAATTCAATTTGTGATTCTGTATTCATCTATCTCTCCAATCATTCAAGCAAATTTTTTAACACCTTAGTAATCCGAGACTCTCCCTTATGATTCCACATAAACTGCACATCGCTTCCGACTTCTGGCTTTCCTCCCAGGTTCTCAGACAGCTTTGCAGGTATCAAAAGCTCCCAATAGCGGACCATATAGGTGTCATCTTCTACTGCTTCAACAACCCCTAGGTGCTGTTCAAAAATCTGCATAAAACCTTCCTGTACTTTAACTATGCGGTATTTAGGAAACTCTTCATTGATCTTTGCAAGTCTTTCTTTGTCTTCAAGCTTTTCAAAGTCCTTGCTCTCAATGAGTTTTCCTTTGATATTTGAAAAGTCATTATTAAGTGGAAGAACCATTAATGCGTCAAAGCTGTTACCCTGTTCATCAGTAATTCCATACTTTGATCCGCGCTCAAATCCAAAGCGTGGATAATAATATGGCTCGCCCATTAAAGCTATTCCCGCAAAGCCTGCCTCTTTTGCAAGCTTTATGGTTTCGCGCATAAGTGCTCCGCCAATATCATTACCTTCCATGGTGGGCTCTACCGCCAGTGGTCCAAAGGTGACTATGTCATGCGCCACATCACCGTCCACTATCCAAGCCTTAGTGTAGTAAACAGCTCCGACTATGCGGCCATTATACTCAGCGATCCTGCTTATCTGTGGGATGTAATCCTTGGATTCTCTTATGATCCTTATAAGAAAGTGCTCATCAGCCGCAGGTCCATATTTGTTAAAAAAGCTGCGCATAGCCATTAGTTCTGTATTTTTGTAATCAGCAGGTTCTTCTGCTCTTATGATTGAGTTATCTAACATTCTTTTTTCCTCCATTTATGCTTATCATTCTAATTTGAACAATAAAAAACCATGACATCTTACGCCAAGATATCATGGTTCATAAAATCAAACATATCAAAAATAATCACATAAAATGCGGCTTTTACCATAATATTATTAAGCGTAATCAAATAAGCCAGTAGATTTCACCACTAACTTACACATATTGATTCATTGAATCCTTATGCTCATTGCAATATCATGTAGCCGTATTGCAATGAATTATCTTACAACGCTTAACATAAATTTCCTCTTTTTATATTATGGTTAAACACATTTTATGTTCTAAGTCGAATATATTACCTGACAATATTTCTGTCAAGCATGGGGAAGACATATCGTAAATAAGAATAATTTTAGTAGTCTTCGAAGTGGTCTTTTTTAATTAATTGCGATAAAGAGCCCGGCATCCTTGGTGATGTGGAATTCATGACTTACCTTTTTCATAATATAATTCTTAAATTCTGCATACCTGTTCAGAAGATAGTGGTTCTGATTGCCGTGGCATGAAAAAATATAATCTATTAGCGGACCAGCATCAGTAATTATTATTTCATCTTGGTATTTCTTTAGTTCCACTTCTCCAAATACGTCGCGCAATATATCAGCACCATTCTCCAAACCAAATATTTTGTATAAGTCATTGCTGGAAAGCACTATTCTATCATCAAACTCTTTTACCAGCTCTCTGATTTCTTTCATATGGTTACTACTATATGTGCTACAGACAAGCCTTCCGCCGGGCTTTAGCACTCTGCTTATTTCCTTACAGGCAAGATGGACATCTTCACAATAAAAAAGGACGTGGCCTGCAATTACTAAATCAAAGGAATTATCTTCAAATGGTATAGCATTAAGATCAAATGCTTTGTAAGAAAATGTTAAGTCTCGCAGTTCTTTTGAATATGCCTTTGTAGCACTTTCTATATTTTGTTTTGCATCATGTAGTATACCTGCAGAGATATCTGAAAGAGTTATTTGTATATCCGAATATTTACGTTTGGACAATTCGCCTATATTCTCGGCCCATAATGCTCCATTACCGCAACCAACCTCAAGAATATTCATCCCGGAAGTGATATCGCATTCCTCTAATACCCAATTGAACCATCTTTGTTTATTTGTAGAATATTTGTTATGAAGATCTATCCTGGCAGAGATGTTGCTTGCATTTTGATATTGACTCTTCAGGTTGTTCTCCATGGAAGTCATGTGAATCAGATCCAGCATCTGCTTCCAATCGGGAGTGGCAGAACTTTCTATGGCTTTGATAGTGGCATTTACACCTTCTTCAACATTTTTCATTTCATCAATTCGTTCTGAAAGCAGCTTTTTCTGCATCTTAAGGGCATTCAGAATAAAATGATTATCAGCCTGACCATTTGGTATTTCTTTTATTTCATCCAGAGAAAATCCCAGGTACTTTAAAAGCAATATCTGCTGCAGAATTGCAAAATCGTAATCTGTGTAAAATCTCGCACCTGATTCGGTTATATAAGATGGCGCAAGCAGACCCTTCTGGTCATAAAATCTTATAGTTCTTACCGATACGTGAGCCATTTTGGCAAATTGTCCGGATGAATAGTAGCCTTTTTTATTCATAGAGTTTTCTCCATATAGGCATTATAGTTAAAAAGTGCTTGAAGGTTACGTAACGTCACCTTTTATAATCTGATTATAGCATGATATAAGTTCAGTGCGCGCCTGAATATAGTCAAGATAAGATTGGAGGTATAACAGATGTTTCCAAGTGTCAATGAAGCTCTAGAGGAGCTAGAAATAGCAAGAAAACTAAATCCCGGACCATGGGTAGATCATTCCAAAAATGTTGGCATAGCAGCTCGTAACATTGCTGAAAAGATTCCTGATATGGATTCAGAGAAAGCCTATATATTTGGACTCCTTCATGATATAGGCAGACGAGTAGGTATAGTAAATATTCCAAGGCATGTATATGAGGGATACAAATACTGCATGAAAAAAGGATGGGATGAGCCGGCCAGGATTTGCATGACACATTCCTATCTTCGCATGCAAGAAGAGTTTAGCTACGAACCCGAAACAGAGCATGAGAAGGCTATCAGAGATTACATAATGAGTTGTGGGGAGCCGGATGATTATGACAAGCTGATCCAGCTATGTGATTCTCTTGCCACAGATTATGGTTTTGTAATTCTGGAAAAAAGATTTGTTGATGTTACAAGGCGATACGGAATAATGGAGGGCTACATTAAAGGCTGGGAGATTGCATTCAAGATAAAAGAAGATTTTGAAGTTCGTATGGGATGTTCTATATATGATGTTCTTCCGGATATAGGCAGAACTACACTTCTCTGTCCTAAACCTTGGAAACCACCGGTAAGCTGTAACTGAAATGAAGATTGTTGATGTGATAGATTGAGGAACCTGTGAAAGAATTAGTAGGATTCATAGGATAAAGTAAATCTGAAAGGACAATATGGAAAATATAATTATGCCTGAAAGGCTTGATAGAAAAGTAATATATGAAAGTGATTTTGTATGTTTGTACGCTGACAAGGTAAAACTTCCAAGTGGCTATATCGTTGAAAAGTACCATCAGGTGCATTATCCAAAGGAAGCTGTTTGTGTGGCGATTTTTAATGAAAAAGGTGAAGTACTGCTTATTCGCCACAGAAGATATACTGTTGGAAGACTTGAATGGGAAATACCAGCCGGTAAAATCGAAGAAGGCGAAAGCCCTGAAGAAGCTGCGAGAAGAGAATGTATCGAAGAAACAGGATGTTCTTTGAAGGACATAAGTTTTCTTTGTTCTCAAAATCCTGCAAATGGTATGTCAGACTGTATATGCCACTGCTTTGCGGCCAGAGTAGATATGGAAGGTTCACTATTTGATACTGATGAAGTTGCATACAAAAAATGGCTCCCGAAAGAACAAGTACTTGAGATGCTAAAAAATAATGAAACCAAGGACAGAGTTTCTATGTTGGGCTTATTATATGCATTTCAGTTTTATAAATAACTCTTTGTTTTATGAAGGTTTAAAAATTACGATATTGTAATTCAAGTTCTAAACTGATATTATAATATTAGTGATCAGGTCGCAGAAACTCGCGATGCCTGCGATCGGAAGAAGGACCCACGGGCCCTTCTTTTCTGTTTTTATAACACTTTTTAAGGACGACACATGAAACCAATAAAGCCTTTCCTTACTTACACTCAGCAGATACAGCACCTGTCTACTAATAAAGGGCTAATTATAAAAGATGTTCAAGCTGCTGAAAAATCTCTCGAAAAAATATCATATTATGCACTTATTGGCGGATATAAGGATCTGTTTTATAACAGAATGAGTCGCACCTATAAAAAAGGAACTACTTTTGATGATGTTCTTGTTCTTTACAATTTTGATGATGCATTAAGAGATTTGGTTTTCAAGTATATCAGAATCATTGAACAGGAGATGCGATCTCTCATTTCGTATCATTTTTGTGATGCTTATTCTAATATTCAAAGCGCCTATTTGAATCCTGCTAACTACTATAATACCAAGCATAGCAAAGCAAGTATACCTAAGCTGCTTAAAATATTGAGCTATACTGCCAATACCGATACTGAGCATGAATATATTGTATATCAACGCAAAATATATGGTAACGTTCCTTTATATGCATTGATGAAAACTCTTACACTTGGCCAAACTTCAAAGATGTATTCACTATTGTCTCCCTCATTAAAGTCACGTATCAGTCAGCATTTTCCAGGCGTTAATCAATTGGAGCTGTCTATGCACCTTCGACTTTTGACGCACTTTAGGAATGTTTGTGCCCACAACGAAAGGCTTTTCAGCTATAAAGACAGATATGATATTCCTGATACAGTTTTGCATCAAAAGCTTGGGATTCCCATGCGAGGACAACAGTATATTCTTGGTAAAAAAGACTTATTTTCTGTAGTAATATCATTTAGATATTTGCTTTCAAATGAAGACTTTATAGCATTCAAAAAATCATTAAGTGCATTAATTGCTAAGACAGACAAGAGCTCACCAATATTATCAGAGAAAATACTTCTTGATTCTATGGGCTTCCCACCGAACTGGAAAATGATAACAAGGTACAAGAAGTGAGTTATAAGGCTCATTTCCTGTACCGTGTCATTTAATTAGCATATTGCATGTGGTTAATTACTACATTCATACAGACCAGCCAAAATGCTTTTCTACAAGAACTACTGTGTCAGCAACATTTCGGCTATAATTTCGCTCCACCCAAAAGAATTTACTTCCTTTTATAGCATTGTATTTCTCTATGTTGAGTTCAAACAACGTTTGATTGCAGGTGCGTTTTGCTTTTTCATAGTCCGTTGTACTGTGTATGAAATCGCTAAAACCTTGATGATCCTGACGGTTACAATAAGTCTCGACTAAATCTGTTGGGTCAGCTATCATAAACGCTGCTCTTGATGAAACTGAAAACTTTTCAATCTGATCCATCGTCATGTGGCAATCGCAGATAATTCGCCCATTTTGTGAAAGCCTTACAAGATCAAAAATTATAAAATCAAGCTGTTCTTTCAAGTTACCCATAAGCCAGGCCTTGTATTCTTCGACAGATCTTCCGAAAAATTCATCGGCATCCTTAAATTCCTTATTCATGTTAGGCTGGTACATGCTATTAGAAATAGCTTGATGAGAAGGAAATTGTTCATCAATATCGTATACCGGAATTTTATACTTTTCTCCAAGTGCTCTTGAAACAGTAGTTTTTCCACCGCAGGGTGTACCTGTAATAAAGTAAACGTTTTTTAAATACTCTTTAATAACATTATCTTGAAATACCATAATAAATGCTCCTTATGAAAAAATAGTTTGTTTGCCCGTAAAGTAAGCATGAAACTATTTCGATAAGGTTTCATGCTTATCAGATATTTCTAAGTTTTCTAAACATCACCATTTTGCAGCCTCCTCGTATGTTTTTTACTAAGTACTTTTCCATAATACTTTGTAAACAGAGAGTTTGCAACGCATAATGCTCACATTACAATCAAATTGTGTGACTATGTGTGTATAGATTCATTTTGTCCATTTGCGTGACTATGATAAGATAATCCTTGTTGAAAAAATATAGCAGGCAGGTGAATCATGAATTACAGAATGATGACAGAAAAAGATTTAGAATGTGTGGTTGAAAGGAACATCGAATACTATAACACTGTCGAAAACTGCTGCTGGACATTTGAAAAAGCATACAAAAGAATCCATCAGGTATTAACAATGGAAGACTCCATGTGTATGGTCCAGATAGATGACAGTAACACCATAACTGGCTATTTGATGGGATATTTCAAGGAATTTGATGATATAAGAGGTTACTTTCTGGAAGAGATTGTTATATTTAAAGGCTTTCAAGGAAAAGGATATGGTACAGATTTTCTGAAGATACTGGAGCAGGAAGTTATCAAAAGCGGAGCTTCTATCATAGAGCTGAACAGTGTAAATGATGAAAAGCACAAGCATTTCTATTCAAAGCTTTCCTATTATGAAACTAAAAACTTTGTAATGATGGGGAAATTCTTGGAGGAGACTTGAAAAACACGAAAACACTCACATAAAATAACCCATATGTGGTACAAAATTCCTATGAAAGCTGATAAACCAAAGTTGTCATCTCAAGAATTAGTTAAGAAAATGAGAGACGAAAAAGGTATAACTTTCAAATATATAAACGAAGACGATGCCGCTGATTTCCTTGCAGATCACAACAATTATCTGAGAACAGCGTGTTACAGGATTGTCTATCCTAAATATCAAGCCGGTAAAGACAAGAATAAATATATTGATCTTGACTTTGCATATCTTAAGGAACTCTCAATCATTGATATGCATTATAGATTTCTTGTAAAGAAAATGTGCTCTGACATTGAACATGGACTTAGCATGATGCTGCTTAAGCAGGTGGATAATGATTCTACCACAGACGGATATGATATTGTAAAACAATTTTTTAGATACCCACAACTATGTCATTTCTAATCTTGAACGGTCCATCAGTTCCCCACATACTGGTGACTTGATCAAGAAATATCTTACTGTATCAGCATCCACCACTCTCCCTTCTGGGAAAAAGCAGTCTAGCATAACCTCATATGATGACTGCCCAGCTTGGGTTTTAACTGAATGCTTAACATTTGGGGATTTACTTGAATTCATTTCGTTTTATTATTCGTCTAGAAATTTGACGCTTCCTGCTAGCTGGGGAACCTTTAATCTTGTTAGGAACCTTAGAAATGGTGCCTCACATGAATCTTGTTTATTATGTCACATGACAAAAGGGACAAGTATTCCTTCACAAGAAATAACTTTAGCGGTCAAGGGAATTTCTTCTATATCAACCTCTCAGCGCCAGAAGAAGCTTTCAAGCAGAACATTACTTGAGTTTACTGCTCTTATTTTCCTCTATGGCAAAGTAGTCCATGATAAGGTCAGAGAGCACAGGATTAATGAGCTTCATGAACTGTTTTATAAACGTATTCCGGAAAAGCGGGGATTTTTCATAAAAAATACTATCTTGTGCACATCTTATAGCTTTTGCATTAAAATTATAGAAAATTTACTGTAAATACCTTGACAATTTGAAACAGAGCCTTTTACAATTAAGATAACATAAAAAGCAGAAATGCTTTGACGGGGCGGTGCTACGGCAACGTCCTATTTTTATGGAAAAATAGGAAGGGTTAAAATGG
The DNA here is from genome assembly GCA_045646185.1 of Butyrivibrio sp. GTDB lineage: Bacteria > Bacillota > Clostridia > Lachnospirales > Lachnospiraceae > Butyrivibrio. The sequence continues at coordinate 32,156 of JAZRKG010000161.1, read as the reverse complement.
GTGTAGAACTTAGAAAAGCGGAAAAAGAAGAAATGCATAAGCTTTGGGAGATGCAGGTAAAGGCATTTAAAGGGCTTTTGGATAAATACAACGATTATGATATGAGCCCCGCTGCTGAGAGCTATGAGCGAATCCTTCAGAAGTATGACTTTGAAGGAACCACATACTATTTCATTGTTGCAGATGGAAATGAAATTGGGGGAATCAGGATTATAGACAAGAAGGACGGCAGCAGAAAACGAATCTCTCCATTATGGATAATGCCTGAGTTTAGAAATAAAGGCTATGCTCAGCAGGCTATACTCGCTGCAGAACAACTCTATGGTAGCGATAACTGGAAGCTCGACACTATTCTTCAAGAAGAAGGTAATATCCATCTTTATGAAAAGCTTGGCTATAGAAGAACAGGAAAAATCGATAAGATAAGCGATGCTATGGATATTATCTACTTTGAAAAGAATTGAGCTAGTATTTTACAATCTTAGGCACAAAAAAGAACCCGACGCATCAGGCTCTTCCAGGTGTAATCCGAAGATGTCCACCGCAATTCTTAACTATAATATACTACTATCAAAGGTTAATGCAAGCAATTACACCTATCTATTGACGAAAACTTACTTTAACCATATAATATCTTCAACAGAACCCGACACGCCTCTCATTATGATGCGGACCACGTCGGGTCATTTTTTTATATGGAAGTACAACATGGCAGAGACATTAAAAAAACATCAGCAGGCTATGACCATAGATTAGCAGATAGCTAATCTAAAAGCTATTGGCTTACAGATAGATAATGAAGACTATGAAAAAAGCGACGACTATCAAGACAAGTGATGATTAAAGGAAGATGTGCATCTGAACATCTTCCTTTTCCATGTGTCCTGATTTATTTCTTGATTCGCTTGAAACCCACTAAGCAATAATAATATTGACCTTATACTTAACTATAATGATAAAACGGTTTCAGAAAGGAGATGCGTGATATGACTATAAAGGAGTTTTCCAATCTGTGTGGATGCAACCCTCAGACTATAAGATACTATGATCGCATGAATCTGCTGAAACCGGTTAAAGTAGATGAATGGACTGGATATCGTTATTATGATGAGGAGCAGGCGATTGATTATTTAAAGATTAAAAATTTGCAGTCTGCTGGATTTACAATTGATGAAATAAAAGAACTTCTTAGCGCAGATGATGAAACTATCTATGATGCAATTTCCCAAAAGATTAGTAAACAGGAAAAGCTACTTCAAAGAATGAAAGAAATCCGTCAGTCATATCAGCGCGAAATAAAAGACATGAGACAAAAATTAGAAATTATAAGAGATCAGGTTCGGAAGCAAATGGAAGGATATGATCCTTCAGAAGAGTTTGCAATTGATAAGGAATCATATAGCCAGATGATAGATGGTGTTACAGACTTTTTTGAAAGCATGATTTCAAGAAATGATGATAGTGATTATGACTATCAGGACTATGAAGATAGTGAAGATGGAGAAGAGGAGGACGATTTCCTGGATTTTTTAAATAATCCCGCTTACGAAATTGTTTATGAAAAACATGGATGGAATCATGTCAAAGAGTATTACAAGGAATTCTCCAAACTAGAAGATGGCCGAGAATATGCGCTTTTATTTAAGGTAGAGCCTTCAAAGGTTCATGATGTGGCATTTGCTAATACCATGCTTGGTATGCTACTTAAGGACAATCCAGGAAAAAAGAGAAATCTTGGCTGTAATGTAATGCATTCAGATGATAATCAAAATCATTTTTGGCTGCTTAAAAGGAAATCACAAGAGTGAAAACTGTTGTTTTACCCAATAGTACATGCTAAATAGATTGTGTGACTAAGTGTGTGTATAGCCGGGGCGGACGGCTGGAAACCCGCATGTTTCCTCTCTTCTTTTCTTGATAAAATATTTCGAGCCCCGTCTATCGCTTATTTTTTTGCCTTGGACCTTGTCCAGGGCTTTTCAATTAATAAAAAACGCCCCGCCAACGCTTTCGTTGGTGGGGCCAAGCTAATTATTCAATTGTAACAGATAATACAATAGGATTGTGATCTGAATTTACAAAATCAAGGCTTTGAGTCTCGCAGGAATTGATTCTAAGGTTGCTTGAGACTATAAAACCGTCAATAACATAATACTGGAAAGAGTCTTTATCTGCACCGGCATATACCTTATCGAGAGAACGGCATGTAGGTGTAGAACTGTCAGTAATAAAAGTAAAGTCATCACCAAATTCGCTTATATCGATAATACCAGGCTCCCATAATCCATCATATACAGGATATGCAGAAGTGTCAGTATTTGAAAATTCCTGATTGAAATCGCCACCTGCAATTACATAATTTCCGGCATCGACCTCAGCCTGAAGAACTTCCTTGAGCATTTTGGTCTGAGCTATTTTACCTTCTCCGCTGTCGTAAGCTTCTAAGTGAAGATTTACCAGTACTAATTCTTTGTCAGAGTTTTCAATGGCAATTCTGGTAACGTTTAAGCATCTTTTTAAGTTACAGGTACTAACCGGCCATGAAAATGAAACTGGAAGAGACAGGCGTGTAGCAGATTCCACAGGATAAGCAGAAAGAGTCTGAACGCCGGCTTTTACGCGGCCAATTGGTGGTATAGGATATGGAATAAATAAAGTATCAAAGTTTACAGCAAAAGAGCTCATTTTGTCGCTATTACTATCTGCAAAAAATGATACTTCATCCACGTAATGTGAACGAGTTGCGTAATTATCAACTTCCTGTAAAAAGACTATATCTGGATTAACAGTGGCAATCTCTTCAGCAATGGAAGAAATATTTTCCTCAACGCGCTCCAGCGTTGCAGTATTTACCATTGTTCCGCCATCCATGAAGAAATCAGCATTATCGCCAAGCGCACCATAACCGGTGTTCCAGGTCAATACTGTAACTGAATCTCCAGTGGCAAGAGTCTTGGAGGAGCTTCCTGTTACATTTAGTTCTTCAGTATCCTCTGGTCTGAATTCAAAAATTGTTAATACAGCCACAAATAATACAAACAGGATAACAAGAACTGAAAGGATTCGTATGAATACTTTTAAAATAGTCCGCGGAATAGATTTATTTTTTCCTGATTTTGCCATTAAAATTTCCTCCAAAAAAATATACTTATATTATAGATGATAAGGAAAATAAAATCTAACTTAAGCGATGAGTCTGCTGGTATTCCTTTGGAGATAAGCCAAACTCTTTTTTGAAGGCTCTAAAAAAACTAGAGTAGTCTTTAAAACCATACGCTTCATAGGTCTTAGTAATATTTGATCCGGTCCGGAGAGCGGCGCCAACTGCCAGAAGGCGCTTTTTTGTAATGTATTGATGGACAGAGATTCCGGTATTGTCCTGAAAAAGATGGGCAATATAATATTTACTGAGAAAAAAGTGTTCTGCAATGTTATCTAGAGTCAGTTCTTCATCCAAATGATCATTGATATAACTGGATATGGAGTGGTAAGTGTTTATGCTTTCATACTCATTTTGAGAATTCTTTTGCTCATAAACGCTTCTGTTTATCTGAAGAATAAGCTCCTCTGCTGATAGTGCTACCTTGGCATCTCTTCCAAATCTGTCGGAATGAATTTCATCAAGTAGTGTGAATAAGCGTGATTGAAGCGCGCTAAATTCAATTACATCAAAATGATATATATATTCTTTGCTGGTAATTGCATGCTGCATGAGGTATACGTAATCTGGAGACTTGGCCAGCAGGTCGTTGCAATACGCCTGACTTATCCAAAAGACAAAACGCCTATAGGGTTTATCATTGTCCTTAATGAGCGCATGATGAGGTACACCTGGTGGCATCAGCATAAGGTCACCTGGCTTAATAGGCATCTCTTTTCCTGCGATGACCATACTTACGTCACCTTCAAGGAAAAAATAGAATTCATAATAATCATGAGAGTGTTCAGGAACAGCTTTAAAATGAATGTCGCTATAGTAGAACACCTCAAAGTCTTTTGAAAGCATGTACTGCCTGGTATTAAAGGCGGAGCGCAGTTCTTTTTTCACAAATAATCCTTTCCATAATGAAATATGTCTTCATAAAATCATACAGCAACTTTTGCAATGTATGCAACAATTATGTCAATGTATTTTCGCCAATTATTTGCATAAAATAAAGCTATCTTCAAAAAAGAAGTAAAGAGAGGTATTTATCATGGAAATGACACTGCGTTGGTATGGAAGTAAATTTGATACCGTAACACTTGAGCAGATAAGACAGATTCCTGGAGTTACAGGGGTAATAACAACTTTATATGATACACAGCCTGGAGAAGTATGGAGCAGAGAGAGAATCCGTGCCATGAAGGCTGAAGTTGAGGCGGCAGGCCTCCACGTTTCTGGTATTGAAAGCGTAAATGTACATGATGCTATCAAAGTAGGCACACCAGACAGAGAACAGTATATTGCAAATTATATTGAGACTCTTGAAAATCTTGGCCAGGAAGATATCCATCTTGTATGCTACAATTTCATGCCAGTATTTGACTGGACAAGAACAGAGCTTGCCAGAAAGAGACCAGACGGTTCAACAGTTCTTGCTTATACTCAGGTAGCAGTTGATGCACTTGATCCTGAAAAGATGTTTGATTCCATAGCAGGTGATATGAACGGAACAGTTATGCCTGGCTGGGAGCCAGAGAGAATGGCAAGAGTAAAAGAGCTCTTTGAAATGTACAAGGATGTTGATGATGAAAAGTTATTTGCAAATCTTGTTTATTTTCTTGAAAAAATAATGCCAGTATGTAACAAGTACGACATCAAAATGGCTATTCACCCAGATGATCCAGCCTGGAGCGTATTTGGACTTCCAAGAATTATTATTAACAAAAAGAACATTCTGCGCATGATGCAGGCAGTTGATGATGTACATAACGGAGTAACTTTCTGCTCAGGTTCATATGGAACTAACCTTGAAAATGATCTTCCAGATATGATCAGATCATTAAAGGGCAGAATTCATTTTGCACATGTTCGTAATTTGAAATTCAACTCTCCTGATGATTTTGAAGAGGCAGCTCACTTATCATCAGACGGAACCTTTGATATGTATGAAATCATGAAAGCTTTATATGAAATTGGCTTTGATGGTCCTATCCGTCCAGACCACGGAAGAATGATCTGGGGTGAAAAGGCTATGCCAGGCTATGGTCTCTATGACAGAGCTCTTGGCGCTACATATCTGAATGGCTTGTGGGAAGCAATCGATAAGAGCCAGACCAGAGGTCTTTGATGGAGGGTAATATGAGAACATTGGTATTAAACGAAAATGGTTTAAAGGATAAAAAGACATGGGAAGAAGCAGGCTATGCACTTCCTAAGTTCGATAGAGAAAAAGTTAAAGAAGAGACAAAGAAAAATCCAGCATGGATTCACTTTGGAGCAGGAAATATATTTAGAGCATTTCAGGCAAATGCATGTCAGAAAATGCTGGACAACGGCGATATGACTACAGGTCTTGTGGTAGCTGAGGGGTTTGATTATGAGATTATTGAAAAGAGCTATCGCCCACAGGATAATTATTCAATACTTGTTACATTAAAGGCAGATGGAAACATCGAAAAGACAGTAATCGGAAGTATTGTAGAATCTTGTATCCTCGACTCCGATAATGCTGCAGAATATGACAGATTAAAGGAAATCTTTGAAAACCCATCTCTGCAGATGGCAAGCTTTACTATCACAGAAAAAGGATATAGCCTTGTTGATGGTAAAGGAACAGAACTTTCTTCTGTAACTGCTGATATGGCAAATGGCCCTAAAAAGCCAGAAAGCTACATCGGAAAAGTTGTGTCTCTTCTTTATGCAAGATACAAAGCGGGAGAAGCTCCTATTGCCATGGTCAGCATGGATAACTGTTCACATAATGGAGAAAAGCTTTTTGCAGCCGTAGATGCTTTTGCAAAGGGATGGAACAAAAATGGTCTTGTTGAAGACGGCTTTGTTGCTTACATAGAGAACGATTCAAAGGTAAGCTTCCCATGGAGCATGATTGACAAGATTACACCAAGACCAGATGCATCTGTAGAAGAGATTCTCAAAAATGATGGCCTTCAGGGTCTTGAGCCAGTAATCACATCTAAAAAGACCTATGTAGCACCTTTTGTAAATTCAGAGGAAAGCGAGTATCTTGTAATTGAAGACAAGTTCCCTAATGGAAGACCACAGCTTGAAAAGGCAGGACTTATATTTACAGATAGAGATACGGTAAACAAGGTTGAGAAAATGAAGGTCTGCACTTGTCTGAATCCTCTTCATACAGCACTTGCAGTATATGGATGCGTGCTAGGCTTTGAAAAGATTGCTGATGAAATGAAGGATGAGCAGTTGTTAAAGCTGGTTCAGACAATTGGCTATAAAGAAGGACTTCCAGTAGTAGTAAATCCTGGAGTTATTGATCCTAAAGAGTTTATTGACACTGTCGTAAATGTTAGAATTCCAAATCCATTTATGCCAGATACACCTCAGCGTATTGCTACAGATACATCACAGAAGCTTTCCATCAGATTTGGTGAGACAATAAAGGCTTATAATGCTTCCAAAAAGCTTGATGTTAAGGATCTTAAGCTGATACCTCTTGTATTTGCAGGATGGCTCCGTTACCTTATGGCAGTAGACGACAATGGAGAAGCTTTTGAGCTTAGTCCAGACCCACTGATTTCAACTGTTAAGCCAGTAGTAGATAAAATAAGCCTTGGAAGCGGCATTACAGCAGATGAAGCAAAGGAAATACTGATGCCTGTAATAACAAATAAGGCTATTTTTGGAGTTGATCTGTGTGAAATAGGCCTGGCAGATACTGTTATAGGATACTATCTTGAGCTTATAGCAGGAAAGGGCGCTGTTAGAAATACACTGGTTAAATATGTTAAATAATTAGATATTGGCCATTTTTCCCGGCTTTCCATGGGCTGTTGCCTATGGGGAGCCGTTTCTTTTTTGTCTTTAGATTTGCCAAAAAACGTCTCAAATCATTTCATTTAATAGTTAAATACGTATGTATTATTGACAACTTTGTATGTTATCATTAAAAAGGCTTTGTATTTTGAATAATTTGTGAAAAGTGTTGACAATACATTGTTTCAGCAATAATGTATTATTGTACTAATCAAATGGTACACTTCTTTTAGGATTATCGGCAAAGCAGTGTTATGGAGGAGACGGGATATGGAAAACGATAAGAAGAAAAACGCCTTTAGTAAGATCAAAGACTTTATAAAAAAGCATAAGAAACTTACTATATTTGTAGTTGTCATTTTGGTAATAATCATCTTGTTTAGAGCATGTACAGCAGGGGCAAGTACAAGCCTATTATATACACAGGATACTGCACAGATAAGAGATATTGTTACCTATCATTCCTTTTCAGGAACTATTACTCCGGTAGATCAGAAAAATGTTATGTCAGAAATCACAGGAACGAAGGTAGCAGAAGTTCTTGTTGAAGAAGGCGATGAAGTTAAAGCTGGTGACGTACTGGTAGTACTTGATACCTCAACTATTGAGGAAAGTATTAAGGAGCAGGAAGTTACTATTGAGTCCGGCAAAGTATCTTTGCAGCAGGCACAGGCTACCTACAACAACTATCTTAGAGATAGAAATGAGGGACTTAATACTACGATTCAAAGCGCTCAGTCCGGTATCGATAGTGCATATGCACAGCTTCTTTCCGCACAGCAGGCATATAACGATGAAGTAACACTTAATAATAAAAATATGAGCACAACTATTATGAATGCAATGAATAGCGTTACTTCAGCATATTATTCAATGCTTAGTGCTCAAAATAGCTATAATACAACAGAGTATCATCTTACAAATGAAAACGGAAATTACACAGATACTTATGATGATACATTAAAGGATCTGACAGAAAATTCATCAGAAATTAGTCTTGAAAGTGCTCAGGCTTCATATTCTCAGGCACTTACAAACTATGAGGCTGCAAAATTAAATGAAGAAAGTAGTCTCACTAAGCTTTTCGATTCACTGATTCAGGCACAGGAATCTTATCTGTCAGCAATTGATTCATATAATGCAGCAGTTAGAAGCGCAGATGAAACTGCTCAGAATTATGCCCTGCAGGTTCAGTCCAGTGAACTTTCAAATCAGTTAAACGAGCTTAGACTTGAGAACTACAAGAATCAGCTCACAAAATATACAATTACAGCTCCAATGGATGGAACAATCACTTCTCTTAGTGCTACAGTTGGAGAAATCCCAACAAGCACAACTGTTGCAGTAGTTACAAGCTTTGATAATATGAAGGTTGATATCAAGATAAATGAATATGATATTCTTGGCGTTGAAGAAGGCAAGGAAGTTGAGATATATGTTTCAGCTCTTGAGAGAAGCTATACAGGAACAATAGGAAATATAGCAAAAGTAGCAACTATCAGTAATGGTGTATCTTATTTTGAAGCAGAAGTTACCTTCGATGCGGATGAATATGCCAGAAGTGGTATGAGCGTTGAAGTTAAACTCAACGTAAATAATGAACAGGATGTACTTACAGTACCTTCTGAAGCTGTACAGACAGATACTGATGGCTCAACCTATGTTCTTTCATATGATGAAACAGGCAAGAATATGATACATAAAGCTGTAACAATTGGCGTTACAGATGGAACATATACACAGATAACAGAAGGCCTTAGCGAAGGTGATTCAATTTTGTATATGTCAAGTAATATGGGAGCACTTACTGTAACTTATTGACGATAAATACTATTTTTTTAGCAGATATTTTGCTGGAGACAAAATTATGAGTGAAGAAAAAGAAGTAATACTTCGCATGCAGGGAATCGTCAAGGATTACATAGTAGGAGGCGAAGTATCAAGAGTTTTAAAAGGTATAGATCTGACTGTAAATAAAGGAGAGTTCCTTGCAATACTTGGACCTTCAGGATCAGGTAAATCTACTTTGATGAATATCATAGGCTGCCTTGATGTGCCAACAGAAGGTGAATACGAACTGTCAGGCAGAATAATTGCCAATCAGGATGAGGCAACACTGGCACATATTAGAAATCATGAAATAGGATTTATCTTTCAGTCCTTTCATTTGTTACAAAAACAAAGCGCTTACGAAAATGTTGAGCTACCTCTTATATATGCCAACATGCCTGAAAAGAAGCGAAAAGAGCGTGTTGAAGAAATGCTTAAAAGAGTGCAGTTGCAGGATAAAATGGAACATTATCCCAATATGCTCTCTGGAGGTCAGCAGCAAAGAGTTGCCATAGCAAGAGCAATTGCGACAAATCCAACAATACTTCTCGCAGATGAGCCTACTGGTGCGCTTGATCAGAAAACTGGTGCGCAGGTTATGGAGCTTTTCCATGAATTAAATAATGAGGGAAGAACTATTATCATGATCACACATGATGCCAAAATTGCTTCCCATGCAAATAGAATAGTCAGAATACTCGATGGAAATCTGCTTGAAGGCGGAGAACTAGAGGACGCATAAGGGAGGAGAAGATGGAACTATTTAGACAAAGCTTTAAGATGTCCATTCAGAACATCAAGGGTAACAAGATGAGATCGTTCCTAACCATGCTGGGTATTGTGATTGGTGTAGCAGCGGTAATAGGTCTTATTACTCTCGTCCAGGGCGTTACTGATGAAATAATGGCAGAGTTTTCGGGACTGGGAGCTGATACAATATCTGTTAACGCTTATGGAACAGCCATGAAGAGTGGTGTTACTGATAATGATATAGAGACGTTAAAGCAGATTGATGGAATAAGTGGTATATCTCCAACGGTATCACTCACTTCTACAGCAGTAAAAAAAAATGAAGTATATGACAATGTAACCATTGAAGGTAAAGCGGTTGTATATTTTTTGGAAAATGATGCGATAGAGTCCGGAAGAGCTTTTTCAGAGGCTGATATGGATGGAAATACAAGAGTCTGTATTGTGGATGAAACATTCATTTCCAAGGTCCTGGTGGGAGAACAGGTAATAGGTAATACGGTTCGTCTTGGCGGCTATGAATATTTAATTGTTGGAATCAGTAAAACAGATAACAGCCTTTTTTCACAGATGAGTGATACCAGCGATAGTGATGGTACTGTAATGATTCCTTATAAAAATGCTCTTAAGCTGGCAGGAAAAGAAAGTATCCAGAGCTTTGAGGTCTATGTAAAAGATGGCTATTCAACTTCAGACATAGAGAGCGATTTAAGAAAAGCAATGGACAATATCTATAACGGAGCAGAAAACAGCTATAGTATCCTGAATATGGAAAGTCTTATGGAGACAATGAATTCTATTCAGACAACCATGAGTACTATGCTTGGAGGTATAGCATCCATAGCACTTTTAGTAGGTGGTATAGGAATTATGAATATGATGCTTGTATCAGTAACTGAAAGGACCAAGGAAATCGGTCTTAGAAAGGCGCTGGGAGCAGAACCAGCCAGGATTCAGGCGCAGTTCCTTATAGAATCAATAGTGCTGTCAGTAATCGGAGGTCTGATAGGAGTTGTACTTGGACTACTGATTGCATTTGGTGCTTCTGTTGCTCTTGATAGCACATTTTCAATTTCGTTTTCAGCAATAGGACTTGGAGTAGGATTTTCACTGGCAGTTGGTGTAATCTTTGGTTGGGCACCAGCCAGAAGAGCTTCAAAGCTAAATCCTATCGATGCACTTAGGAGTGAATGATTAAAGTAGAAAGAGGTGGATGAAATGAAAAAGACAGTTTATAAGCTTACAGCAGCTATGGTAATGGGAGCAGTCATTTTTACAACCATTCCAATGGGAGCAGCTCAGGCTGCTGCATATAATTCTAAATATACAACAACATATTCATGGGAAGAACTTATTCTGCCAGCCCTAAAGAAGCAGACAGATGTTAACGGCGTATATAGACAGCTAAAGCTTAGTCTGGAATATGGAACTTTGAATGAGGGAAATATCAGACATCTGTATGAACAGTCTGACGTTAATATCCAGCTGGAAGCCATATTAAAGCTGTATCAGGATGGTCTGGTATCATCTTATTTATACAAGGACCTTGCAGGACTATCAATGAATGCAGAGGATCTGGCACCTATCTTTAATGCTGATTATTACTACAATGCCAATCCGGATCTGCAGGCTGCAATTGGCTATGACAGTGATAAGCTCTTTGAACACTTTATTACATATGGAATGAGTGAAGGAAGAGTAGCCAGCAGCACTTTCAACATCAATTATTACAAGAGCAATTACCCTGCTATTGTATCTGAGTATGGCAGCAATAATGCAGCTTATTATGACCATTACATGGCATATGGTAGATTTGAAGGAAGAGTTGCCAATAAGAGTAAATAAAAAATATGACCTTAGCTTCGGCTAAGGTCATTCGTTTACTGTCTGTCAAAATAGGCTTTGCTTGCATAGTAATAAGTTCTTATGTAGCCGTCAGTTGAAACAACGACAAATTCTCTTGTATCTTCAACATAATAAACATCGTCACCATCTTCTTTTTCATTTTTATGAAGAGCGTTAGGATTGTTTACCACAGCATTGGCAGCTGCAAGGTACTCTTCTGGAGAATCAAAGCCCATTTCAATGCCGTGCTTTTCATAATGGCTCTGAAGAAGGTTATCATATCGGAAGGTATACTCCTTATATACGGTTGCCTTGGTTTCTTCTGTTGATGCAGAGGTGGAAACAGCTCCCGTTGTTTGAGAATAAATAGTTGAATCACTGCCGGAGGATTCCTCGGCAAGTTCAAGAGAGGCATAATAGGAAGCATATTCGGAAGCAGGATAATACCAGTCATCACCTTCCTCCTGGGAGCCTTCACCAAAATTTGTCAGTAGTGAACCAATAATAAAAACAGCTATAACAACAATAAAGCCATAGTAAAATGTAGGATTATTTTTTTTATTTGGAAGTTTAAATTTCATACAATTGTCACCCTGGGTAATATATAATTGATGATACGAGCTGCTTCATTTGAAACAGTTTAGCATCATATATAAAAGAATTATAACCTTAATAAAATCCAATTAAAAGGTGGAGAAATAAAATGACTGATTACAGAATGATTATAGAGCAGATGAAGGCACTGGTTGAGACAGATAACTGGTACGTTCCGGTAATGTCCAACATTTCAGCTTTGATATACGGTAGCCTGGAGGATTTGAACTGGGCAGGTTTTTATCTTGTAAAAAATGATGAGTTGGTACTTGGGCCTTTTCAGGGGAAAGTGGCATGCATACATATACCTTTTGGAAAAGGAGTATGTGGCACAGCTTTTGCGCAGGACAAAACTCAGCTGGTTGAAAATGTGCATGATTTCCCAGGGCACATTGCCTGTGATAGTGCATCAAATTCAGAAATTGTAGTGCCTGTACATAAAGATGGCAAGGTGGCAGCAGTCCTGGATATAGATAGTCCTTTAGTTGGAAGGTTTACAGAGGAAGATAGAAAAGGGCTCGAAATGCTTGTGCAGGAACTTGAAAAAATGATTAGTTTTGATAAGTAATAAGCGGTAACAATATTTGCCCTTGACATATATGAGAAACTTACACTAAAATAAGTGAAATATAAGACAATTTATAAAGGCTATGACGAAGAGAGTAGATTATCTTGGAAAGCTAAAGAGAGCTGGTGGTCGGTGCAAGCCAGTGCAAGTACAGCTAATTGAAAATCACTTCTGAGCTGCAAAGTCGAAAAAATAGTAGACTGCGACGTTATCTTCACGTTAGGAAGAGCCGTATAAAACGAGAAATCGGGAGTACGTGTAAAACAGGTGGTACAACGAGACTATTATGACCTCGTCCTTTTTTACAAAAGGATGGGGTCTTTTTTCATAGTAAGAAAGGAGTAAGAAATGTACAACAAGGTTACAACAGATATGAACTTTGTCGACAGAGAAAAAGAAGTTGAGAAGTTCTGGAAAGATAATGACATTTTTCAGAAGTCTATCGACAACCGTAAGGAAGGAGAAACATATACTTTTTATGATGGACCTCCTACAGCAAATGGTAAGCCACATATAGGTCACGTGCTTACCCGTGCCATCAAGGATATGATTCCTCGTTACCGCACTATGAAGGGCTACAATGTTCCTCGTAAGGCAGGTTGGGATACACACGGACTTCCTGTTGAGCTTGAAGTTGAGAAATTACTTGGTCTTGATGGTAAGGAACAAATCGAAGAATACGGTATGGAGCCATTCATCAAGAAGTGTAAGGAAAGCGTTTGGAAATACAAAGGAATGTGGGAAGATTTTTCCGGCACAGTTGGTTTCTGGGCAGACATGGACAATCCTTACGTTACTTATGATGATAATTTTATTGAGTCAGAATGGTGGGCTCTTAAGACTATCTATGATAAGGACTTACTTTATAAGGGCTTTAAGGTAGTTCCTTACTGCCCACGTTGCGGAACACCTCTTTCTTCACACGAGGTAGCACAGGGTTATAAGACTGTAAAAGAGCGTTCAGCTGTTGCACGCTTCAAAGTAGTTGGCGAGGATGCCTTTATTCTTGCATGGACAACAACACCTTGGACACTTCCATCTAACGTTGCACTTTGTGTAAACCCAGAAGAAACATATGCAAAGGTTAAGGCAGCCGATGGATATACATATTACATGGCACAGGCACTTCTTGATAAGGTTCTTTCACCACTTGCAAAGGAAGAAGGCGAAAAGGCTTATGAAGTTCTTGAGACCATGAAGGGTACAGACCTTGAGTACAAAGAGTATGAGCCATTATACGATTTTGACAAGGATATAATTGCAAAGCAGCGTAAGAAAGCTCACTTTGTAGTATGCGATGATTATGTAACTATGACAGATGGTACTGGTGTAGTTCATATCGCTCCTGCATTCGGTGAAGATGATGCCAAGGTTGGACGTAAGTATGACCTTCCATTTGTACAGCTCGTTGATGAAAAAGGTGAGATGTCAAAAGAGACCTCTTTTGCCGGCAAGTTCGTAAAGGACGCAGATCCACTTGTAATCAAGGATTTAAGTGAGAGAAAGCTTCTTTTCGACGCACCAAAATTTGAACATGAATATCCACACTGCTGGAGATGTAATACTCCTCTTATCTACTACGCTCGTTCAACATGGTTCATTAAGATGACAGCAGTAAAGGATCAGCTTGTTGAAGGTAACAAAAAGATTAACTGGATTCCACAGTCTATCGGTGAAGGAAGATTTGGTAACTGGCTTGAAAATATTCAGGACTGGGGCATTTCCCGTAACCGTTATTGGGGAACTCCTCTTAACATCTGGGAATGTGAAGACTGCGGACATCTTACATCAGTAGGAAGCCGTCAGGAGCTTGCTGATCTCTCAGGAGACGAGAGCGCTCTTACAACAGAGCTTCACAGACCATACATTGATAAGTTTATAATCAAGTGTCCTGAGTGTGGTAAGGACATGCACAGAGTACCAGAAGTTATCGACTGCTGGTTTGACTCAGGTGCTATGCCATTTGCTCAGCATCACTATCCATTTGAAAATAAGGAATTATTTGAGCAGCAGTTCCCTGCAGCATTTATCTCAGAAGCTGTTGACCAGACAAGAGGATGGTTCTACTCATTACATGCAGAATCAACTCTTCTCTTTGGAAAGCCATGTTATGAGAACGTTATTGTTTTAGGTCTTGTACAGGATGAAAACGGACAGAAGATGAGTAAGTCAAAGGGAAATGCAGTTGATCCTTTCGATGCACTTAAGAACTATGGTGCAGACGCAATCAGATGGTATTTCTACACAAACTCAGCTCCTTGGCTTCCTAGCAGATTCTATGGCAAGGCAGTTCAGGAAGGACAGAGAAAGTTCCTTGGAACATTGTGGAATACTTATGCATTCTTCGTACTGTATGCAAATATTGATGGCTTTAATGCAGCTGACTACAAGCTTGAGCCAGAAAAGCTCACTGTTATGGATAAGTGGCTTTTGTCCAAGCTTAACAGCATGGTAAAAGAAGTTGATTCAAACCTTGAAAACTATAGAATACCTGAAGCTGGTAAGGCTTTAGATAAGTTTGTAGATGATATGAGTAACTGGTACGTTCGCCGTAGCCGTGAACGTTTCTGGGCAAAGGGAATGGAGCAGGATAAGATTTCTGCATACATGACTCTGTACACAGCACTTGTTACAGTTGCCAAGGCAGCAGCACCTATGGTTCCATTTATGACAGAAGAAATCTATCAGAACCTTGTAAGAAACAGCTTTGCAGATGCTCCAGAAAGTATCCACCTTTGCGATTATCCTACAGTTTGTGAGGAGATGATCGACAAGCAGCTTGAGCAGGATATGGACGAGGTGCTTGACATAGTAGTTCTTGGACGTGCCTGCAGAAACGCAGCTAATATCAAGAACCGTCAGCCTATTGGACAGATGTATGTTAAGGCAGAGCATACAGTTGGCGAGTTCTATCAGGATATTATTACTGACGAGCTTAATGTAAAGAAGGTTACATTCACAGATGACGTAAGAGACTTTACAAGCTATACATTCAAGCCACAGCTCAAGACAGTAGGTCCTAAGTATGGTAAATCACTTGGCGCAATCAAGGAATACCTTTCAAACCTTGATGGCAATGCAGCAATGGATGAGCTGAACAACAATGGAGCTCTTAAGTTCGATGCAAATGGAACAGCAGTTGAGCTTACAAAAGAAGACCTGCTCATTGATATGACTCAGAAGGAAGGCTTTATGTCTCAGGAAGACTACGGTATCACAGTTGTTCTTGATACTAACCTTTCAGAAGAGCTTCTTAATGAAGGCTTTGTACTTGAAGTAATCAGTAAGGTTCAGACAATGCGTAAGGACAGCGGCTTTGAAGTAATGGATCACATCAAAGTATCTATTAATGGCAATGACAAGCTTGCACAGATCGTAAAGAACAATGCTGATGCTATCTCAACTAAGGTACTTGCTAATGAAATCGTCTATGGCAGTGACGTAGCAAATGCCAAGGAGTGGGATATCAACGGAGAGACTGTAACAGTCGGTGTAGAAAAAGTTTGATGTAAATATAATTGGTAGTGAGATAATAATATAAAGAAAAGCTCTGAATTGATCAGTTCTATACTGTGACGGTTCAGAGCTTTTTTGCGTCAGTCAGGGCTTACTATGATATACTTATATAGGTTAATTTTAACCAGAAAGAAGGCTAATATGGCAAAAAAGATCAATTTAAAAAAATATACTGATTTCATAATGGATAAAACAGTAGAACTGTTGGCAATAGATTCACCAACAGGCTATACCGATGAAGCAGCTGCCTGGGTAAAAAAGGAGTTTGAAGCACTTGGCTTTAAGGCACAGATAACAGGAAAAGGCGGCGTAATTGTTGACCTTGGTGGAAAAAATAAAAAGGATGGTCTTTTTATTGAGGCTCATACAGATACACTTGGAGGAATGGTATCTACCATCAAATCTTCAGGAAGGCTTGTGGTTACACCACTTGGTGGCATGAATGCCAATAATGCTGAAACTGAAAATGTAAGGGTAGTGACAAAGTTTGATGGAATATATGAAGGAACATTCCAGCTGACTAATGCTTCAATACATGTAAATGGAGATTATAACGATACCAAGAGAACTTTTGAAACATGCGAAGTTGTACTTGATGAGGATGTAAAATCAAAGGAAGACGCAGAAAAGCTGGGAATCAGTATAGGCGATATCGTTTGCTTTGAGCCAAATACACGTATTACCAAGAGTGGCTATATAAAGAGCCGTTTCCTGGATGATAAGTTATCAGTTGGCATACTTCTTGGTTTTGCCAAGTATTTAAAGGATAGCAAGATTACACCTGAAAGAGCTTTGTATGCTCATATAACTGTGTTTGAAGAAGTAGGACATGGCGGATGTGCTTCAGTTCCAGAGGGTGTAACAGAAGCTATTTCGGTTGATATGGGTTGCGTCGGTGAAGGCCTTACCTGTACTGAGCGTCAGGTATCTATCTGTGCCAAGGATAGTGGTGGCCCTTATGCATATTCAGTAGTAAAGGGACTTATTGAGGCTGCTCAAAAGATGGATGCTGATTATGCAGTAGATGTATATCCTCATTATGGTTCTGATGTAGAAGCAACCCTTCGCGCAGGCGCAGATGTTAAGCATGGCCTTATTGGCGCAGGCGTATATGCTTCACATGGTTATGAGCGAAGCCACAGAGATGGTGCAGAGAACACATTAAAACTTCTTATTGGATATACAGTTAAATAATTAAAAAACAATAAAACGAGCATTAATATATGGAATTAAAAGTGGTCAGGCGGTAAAATGTATATATCACGGTTTCTTTTTTTGTGAAATTTGCTCAAAACCGTGACAATCAAAAGTAAATTGCATCATTGGAGGAACTAATGAAAAAAAAGAAACTATCTTTTGACAAAGACCTTTTTACCCGTAGTGTACTTTATAACGTAAAGACGCTATATCGAAAAACTCTTGAAGAAGCAACTCCACAACAGATATATCAGGCAGCTGCATATGCTATTAAGGATGCCATAATCGATCATTGGATGGATACTCAGAAAGCAGTAGATGAGCAGGATCCAAAGATTGTGTATTACATGTCCATGGAATTTTTGATGGGACGAGCACTTGGTAATAACCTTATAAACCTGCAGGCTTATAAGGATGTTAGAGATGCATTGGAAGAGCTTGGTGTAGACATAAATTTGATCGAAGACCAGGAACACGACCCTGCACTTGGAAATGGCGGTCTTGGAAGACTTGCAGCTTGTTTCCTTGATTCACTTTCAACATTGGGCTATGTGGCATACGGCTGTGGAATAAGATACAAATATGGTATGTTCAAGCAGAAAATTGTTGATGGCTATCAGGTAGAGGCACCGGATAACTGGCTTGAAAACGGTAATCCGTTTGAACTTAGAAGACCTGAGTATGCCAAGGAAGTAAAGTTTGGCGGTTACGTAACCATGTATACAGATGACCATGGCCGCACAATGTTCAGACAGGAAGGATATCAGGTAGTACGAGCTGTTCCTTATGACCTTCCGGTTCTTGGTTATGGAAATGGTGTTGTAAATACTCTTAGAATATGGGATGCAGAGCCTATTCAGTGCTTCCAGCTGGATTCCTTTGATAAGGGAGATTATCAGAAAGCTGTTGAGCAGGATAATCTTGCTTCACAGATTTGCGAAGTGCTGTATCCAAATGATAATCACATTGCTGGTAAGGAGCTTAGACTTAAGCAGCAGTACTTCTTTATTTCTGCATCAGTACAGACTGCTCTTCAGAGATTTTTGAAGAATCACAAGGATATTAGAAAGCTCGGAGAAAAGACTGTTTTTCAAATGAACGATACTCATCCAACAGTTACAGTTGCAGAGCTTATGCGACTGTTGATGGATGAATATTACCTTAGCTGGGATGAGGCTTGGGAAGTTACAACTCATACCTGCTGCTATACAAACCACACAATAATGTCAGAAGCTCTGGAAAAATGGCCAATGGATCTGTTCCAGAGGTTACTTCCACGTATATTCCAGATTGTGGATGAGATTAACAGACGTTTCTGTGACAGAATAATGCAGCAGTATTCATCAAATTCACAGGATAAGATTCGCAGTATGGCGATTCTTTATGACAATCAGGTAAAGATGGCACATCTGGCAATTATCGGAAGCTATTCTGTAAATGGTGTTGCAAGACTTCATACAGATATTTTAAAACAGCGTGAGCTGAAAGACTTCTATGAGCTTGAACCTGCGAAGTTCAATAATAAAACTAATGGTATTACCCAGAGACGTTTTATCATGCATGCTAATCCATTACTTGCAGACTGGCTTACTGAGAAGGTAGGAGAGGACTGGATTACTGACCTTAGCAAGGTTGCAGGCATAAAAGAGCTTGTAGATGATAAAAAAGCTCAAAAAGAGTTCATGGATATCAAGCTTGAGAACAAAAAGCGACTTGCAGCTTACATTAAGGAGCATAATGGCATAAAGGTTGACCCAAAATCTATCTTTGACTGTCAGGTTAAGAGGCTTCATGAGTACAAGCGTCAGCTGATGAATATTCTGCAGGTTATCTATCTGTATGATTTGATCAAAAAGAATCCGGATAAAGATTTTTATCCAAAGACATATATTTTTGGCGCGAAGGCGGCAGCAGGATATGAAACTGCAAAGCTTACAATTAAGCTGATCAATTCTGTTGCAGATGTTGTTAATAATGATCCTGATATTAACGGCAAGCTGAAGGTCGTATTCATTGAAGACTACCGTGTATCCAATGCAGAGCTTATATTTGCAGCTGCAGATATTTCTGAACAGATATCTACCGCAAGTAAAGAAGCATCTGGAACTGGTAATATGAAGATGATGGCCAACGGCGCTGTAACAATTGGTACAATGGACGGTGCAAATGTTGAGATGGTCGAAGAAGTTGGCGAGGATAACATGTTTATCTTTGGTCTGTCTTCACAGGAAGTAATCGACTATGAAAAGAATGGTGGATACAACCCAAGAGATCTCTACAACAGCAGTCCAAAGGTAAAACTGGTTGTCGATAGACTTGTAGATGGAACCTTTAGTTCAGATAAAGAGCTCTTTAGACCTATATATAATTCGCTTTTGAATGAAGTTAAGGGCAATAAGGCAGATAAGTATTTTATTCTTAAAGACTTTGAATCCTATTTACAGACACAGAAAAAGATTTCCGATGCATACACTGATAAAAAGAAGTGGGCTAGGATGGCAATGATGAATACAGCTTGTGTAGGTAAGTTTAGTTCTGACAGGACTATCCAGGAGTACGTAAATGATATATGGCATCTGGATAAGATCACTATTAAAAAATAAGAATCAGATGGTAAGGCGTAGCTTTTTGCTACGCCTTATTTATATGCCTGAAATGCACTTTAATAGTTTAATGCAAAAAAGCACTACACACATTTGTAGTTTTATGTTAAAATAGCGCAATATAAGGCAAAAATTTGAATTGCATACAATTATGCAATCTAAGATTGCAAATCGATATTATTTTTTAACAAAGCAAATTCAGGACAGGAGGAGTCACATGGTAAGTTCATATGAAAATGGATGCTATCTTGTAAATGGTACAGAGATAGTCATGGATGCTGCAGATGCCCAGGCAGCCGTTGCATCTAAGACTGGCAGGAATGTTTCAAAAGAGGAAGCAAAAAAGGGTACTATCGCATATAGCATTTTACAGGCACATAATACATCTGGTAATCCAGAGAAACTGGAAATCAAGTTTGATAAGCTGACATCACACGATATCACATTTGTTGGTATTATTCAGACTGCCAGAGCATCTGGTTTGGAGAAGTTCCCTATTCCTTATGTTCTTACAAACTGTCATAACTCTTTGTGTGCAGTAGGTGGAACTATCAATGAAGATGACCACATGTTTGGACTTACAGCTGCGCAGAAGTATGGCGGAATGTATGTACCACCTCATCAGGCAGTTATTCACCAGTTTGCAAGAGAGGTACTTGCAACAGGTGGTGGAATGATCCTTGGATCTGATTCACATACAAGATATGGTGCTCTTGGAACCATGGCTGTTGGTGAAGGCGGACCAGAGCTTGTTAAGCAGCTTCTTAGTCAGACTTATGATATAAAGATGCCTGAAGTAGTAGCTATATATCTTGAAGGTGATGTTCAAAAGGGCGTTGGTCCTCAGGACGTTGCACTTGCTATTATCGGAGAAGTGTTTGGCTCAGGCTATGTAAAGAATAAGGTTATGGAATTCGTTGGCCCTGGTGTTAAGAACCTTTCTGCTGATTTCCGTATCGGCGTAGATGTTATGACAACAGAAACAACATGTCTTTCATCTATCTGGCAGACAGATAGCGAGATTGAAGAGTTCTATGAAATACATGGACGAAAGGGAGACTACAAGGAATTAAATCCTGGTGATGTAGCTTACTATGATGGTCTTGTAAAGGTTGACTTGTCTACAGTTAAGCCTATGATTGCTATGCCATTCCATCCAAGTAATACATATGAAATCGAAGAAGTTAATGCAAACCTTGAGGATATCATCGCTGATGTTGAAAAGAGAGCAAAGGTAAGCTTTGGTGATAAGGTTGAATTTTCATTAAGAGAAAAGATTAAAGATGGAAAGTTCCATGTTGATCAGGGAATCATCGCAGGCTGTGCAGGTGGTGGATTTGAAAATATTTGTAGCGCTGCTGACATTTTAAAGGGCAGCTACATTGGAAATGACAGATTTACTCTTAGCGTATATCCTGCTTCTACACCTATTTATATGGAAATCATCAAAAATGGTGTGGCTGCAACTATCATGGAGACAGGTGCTATTCTCAAGACAGCATTCTGCGGACCATGTTTTGGTGCTGGCGATACTCCTGCAAACAATGCATTTAGTATCAGACATTCAACACGTAACTTCCCTAACCGTGAGGGATCAAAGGTTCAGAATGGACAGATTTCTTCTGTTGCACTTATGGATGCCCGTTCTATTGCTGCAACTGCTGCAAATAAGGGTATTCTTACACCTGCTACAGATTTTGACGGAGAGATTCAGAAATATAAATATCACTTTGATTCAAATATTTATGCAAACAGAGTATTTGATTCAAAGGGCGTTGCAAATCCAGATGTTGAGCTTCAGCTTGGACCAAACATTAAGGACTGGCCAAAGATGAGCAGCCTTCCAGAAAACCTTGTTCTTAAAGTTGTTTCAGAGATTCATGATCCTGTAACAACAACAGATGAACTTATTCCTTCTGGTGAGACATCTTCTTACAGATCTAATCCTGAAGGACTTGCAGAGTTTACTCTTTCAAGAAAAGATCCTGCATACGTAGGACTTGCCAAGGAAGTAAGACAGGCTCAGACAGCACTTATAAATGGTGAAGATCCAGTTGCTGCAGTTCCTGAGCTTAAGGCTGTACTTGCTACTGTAAATGAGCAGTATGCTGATGTAAACATGAGTAACGTTGGATTTGGCTCAACTATTTTTGCCGTAAAACCTGGTGATGGTTCTGCAAGAGAACAGGCTGCATCATGTCAGAAGGTTCTTGGCGGCTGGGCTAATATTGCAAACGAATATGCTACAAAGAGATACCGTTCTAACCTTATTAACTGGGGTATGCTTCCATTTGTAATAGAGGAAGGTGACCTGCCATTTGCAAACAAAGACTATGTATTCCTTCCAGGAATAAGAAGTGCCGTTGAAAACAAGGCAGACCAGATCAAGGCTTTTGCTGTAAAGGATGGCAAGATGACAGAGTTTACTTTAAGACTTGGTGATCTGACAGATACAGAAAGAGAAATCATTCTTGATGGATGTCTTATCAACTTTAACAGAGCTGGAAAAAAGGCATAAAATAAAAAACGTGTAATATACCGGTCAAGAGCTTATAATATAAAAGGAGCTTTTGACCGGTTTTTACTAAATAATAGTTAAGAGAGAGTTTATATGAGTGGGGGACTTGGCTGTTTTTACAGAATGACTGCAGTAGTGCTAATAGCCAGCACTTTGTCAGCTTGTTCATCTAAAAACATTGATAATATTGAAGTATTTACAGAGCAGGATCAGACAGAAATTACTGACCCTGCTCTTGATATGTCTTATGAGGTGCCTGTTGTTACACCAGGTATTTTGATAGACCAATACGGCTATGAACTGACTTCGGAAAAGATAGTTATTTTCAGAGGCGAGGATATTGATGAGCACTTCGAAGTAAGAGATCTTGAAACGGATGAAGTCGTATATAGCGGAGAAATAAGAAGATCCAAATATAATGAGGAACTTGGAGAGTACGACAGCTGCGGCTACTTTACAGACCTTCAGACAGAAGGAAGATACTACATTTATAATGATACTCTGGGTAGCTCCTATGCATTTTCTATTGGAGAAAATATATACACAGACCTTTTTAACAGTGCCGGCAAAATTTATTATCTGAATCGCTGCGGATATAGTCTGACTGAACAGTTTGCGGGAGAAAATGCAAGGTCTGCCTGCCATACAAATGAAGCGTATTTTGAAGAAGACGCTTCTACAGAAATAGACATAACCGGAGGCTGGCATCTTGATGAAAAGGCAGACAGAGATGTGGTAGAGGGCTGCAAAATAGCGAATAATCTCCTGCTTGCTTATGAGCTTAACTCCGATGTTTTTTCGGATGATACGGATATATCTGAAAGCGGTGATGGCATTGCAGATATTCTAAATGAAGTTAAATATGAAGTTGACTGGATGCTAAAAATGCAGGATAGCAAAACTGGTGGTGTTTATGCTTCGGCCTTGACACAGCAAAGCTCTACAACGGACCTTTCCAATGCTGCAGTGAAGGTGACACCAATTACCATGGAAGCGACAATAGCCTTTGCGGGTTTATTGGCCAAGTTTAGCTATCTGTATCAGAATGTGGATTCTTCTTATGCTACAGATTGCCTCAGGGCAGCAGACAGAGCATGGAAATGCTATTTAAAAAATGTTGAAGCTGGCGAAGACTCACTGTGTTTCCATGCAGCAGCAGAGCTGTTTAGAGCAACTGGTTCATCTTCTTACAGTGAAATCTTAAAAACATATTTTGAGGACGAGGCTTTCACAGAAAAATTTATTAGTGACGAGGCTATGTTTTTTGGCGGAGTCACATATATTTCAACAACTCAGGATGTGGACAGAAAGGTTTGCGAAAAAATTATGGGAGCCTTAATGGAAAATTCTGAGGAAATAGCTACAAGATCTAACATCTCAACATTTTTTGTTACAGAGTGCGTAGGAGATGATCTTCTGGATACTATTTTTGATGATATGAGATGTCTTACAGTGACTAACCATATTATTTACAATCACGAGTACACTACAATCATTGAAAATCATGCACATTTTTTGCTTGGAAGTAATCCAAATGCAATCAACTATGTTACAGATAATACAGAAAACAGCTATGCGCTCTACGAGAATGAAGCAAGTATTTTGAGTAATCCTGTGTACGTTGCAGAATTTATTGTAATGATGAGCGTTATCCAATAAATTGATATAAAAAGGTCGTAAAATTTTCAAGTTTTACTATTTGTGATATTATACAATGTGCAAATGTTTGGACATATTGTGCCATGTTATAAGATTACAGAGGTTGTTATGAATACAGTAATTGATGGTTTAAATATAAATTATAGAGATGAAGGACAGGGACCACTTCTTGTGATGCTACACGGTTGGGGAGCCAATATTGATTTATTTAATGGCATTTTTAGTTTTGTCAGCAGCAAGTATCACGTAGTTGCTATGGATATGCCGGGCTTTGGTAAAAGCGATGAGCCTTCCTATGCATACTCTGTGGATGACTATATTTCCTTTGTTGTTAAGTTCATAAAGCAGTTATATCCTGAGGAAAAAGAAATAATATTTTTAGGTCATTCTCATGGCGGACGTGTGAGCATAAAGATGGCTGCCAGATCTAAAACAGAGGATTTTGGTTTTAAGATAAAGAGTCTTATTCTGGTGGACAGCGCAGGAGTTATTGCAGAGAAGACACCTGCTCAGCTAAAGAGACAAAAGAAATACAAGTTTTATAAAAAGCTTATTACCAAATCAGGTATTCTCAAAATGTATCCAGATGCTTTGGATAAGCTACAGAAGAAATTTGGTTCTGCAGATTATAGCGCAGCCAGTATGACAATGCGTGCCAGCATGGTAAAAGTGGTCAATGAAGATATGGTGCCTTTGATGAAGGATGTGACAATGCCAGTACTCCTTATCTGGGGCAAAAATGATACAGCAACACCTCTTTCAGATGGACAAAAAATGGAAAAGCTGATGCCTGAAGCAGGACTTGCAGCAATTGATAATGCCGGTCATTATTCATTCCTGGATCAGCCATATATATTTAACAGAATTTTAGGAAGCTTTTTAAAGATTGATATCTGATAACAAGGGCCACAATTGTGGATAACCAATTACAATAACAGAGCTTAGGTGGAAAAAATGATTGTAAAAATAGCGATTATTATAGAACTAATAGTACTTTTAGCAGTAATGATAATGGGAACAAGATTTTACTCACATATGCTACAGCTTTCCTCTTATCAGTTTCAGGGCTACTTCAGATTTTTAAGAACATCCAACAAAATCAAGGATATCATACATCTGATTTTTGGAGCTTTGATATTAGTTAGCTTAAGCCTTCCAAATAGTCTTATTTCTATAGTGCTTACTATTGTACTGGGCGTAATCTGCGTATTTCTTTACCGTCCACAGCCAGCTAAGAAAAAGTTTGTGGTTACCCAGAGAGTACAAAGACTTTTTATTACAGACGGGATAATATTTGCAGTTATAATCGGAATAATTGCAGTAAATCAGTTCACACAAAGGCATGTGATGGTAGCCGGAATACTGGCAGCTTTATTTATAGGTCTTTTCCCGCTAATAACAGCGCTTGCTAATCTGATAAATAAACCTGTGGAAAAGCAGGGCAATCAGTACTATATAAATGATGCAAAGAGAATACTCAGAGAGCATCCAAATTTAAGAATAATTGGTGTAACAGGAAGCTATGGTAAAACCAGCGTTAAATATTATCTAAATACTCTTTTATCAGAAGGCTTCAGAGTGCTGATTACTCCTGAGAGCTTTAATACACCAATGGGTGTTGTCAGAACAATACGTGGAGATTTAAAAAATACTCATGAAGTATTTGTATGTGAGATGGGTGCCCGCCATGTGGGAGATATCAAGGAGATTTGTGATATAGTTCACCCGGATGATGGCGTTGTTACATCAATTGGACCACAGCATTTAGAGACCTTCCACACTCAGCAGAATATTATCAATACCAAATATGAGCTGCTTGATGCAGTTGAAGAAAAAAATAAGGCTGATTCATCTGAGCAGAAGCATTATAAATGGGTAAATATTGATAATGATTTTATCCATGACAATATGAAATATCAGGATGCAATTACCTATGGAACAAGGGAAGACGCAGACTATAGAGCAACTGAAGTATCAGTATCAAGGGCTGGTACAACCTTTACGGTTACTGATCCTAATGGTAATTCAGAAGAATTTACTACCAAGCTTATCGGACCGCATAATGTGCAAAACGTTGTGGGTGCAATTGCAGTTGCAGCATCCCTTGGAATCCCAATGAATAAGCTAAAGATGGCAGTAAGACGCCTGCAGCCTGTTGCACACAGACTTGAGCTTATTCAAAGAGGACCTATCACTATTCTGGATGATGCATACAACTCCAATCCAGCAGGTGCAAAGACTGCAATAGATACTTTGGCGCTGTTTAATGATACGGTTAAGATTCTTGTAACGCCAGGTATGGTTGAACTTGGTGAAAAAGAAAATGAGCTGAATATGGAATTTGGCCGCCAGGCAGCCGAGGTATGTGATTATATTATCCTTGTAGGTGAAAAGCAGACCGAGTACATCAAAAAGGGTGTTCTTGATAAGGGCTTTGACAAGAATAAGTTATTTGTAAAAAATACTCTTGCAGAAGCTACAGCGCTGATGTATGAGCTTGATGCAGGAAAAGAAAAAGTAATATTACTTGAAAATGATTTGCCAGATAACTATACTAAATAAACGTGATTATTATTAATGGATTTTTTGGAGGCAAAAATGAAACTGAAAATAGCAGTACTATTTGGTGGAAACAGTACAGAACATGAGATATCAATCATATCTGCTATTCAGGCTATGGGCTACATTAATAGAGACAAATATGATGTAATACCTGTATATATAACCAAGAACAGCGATTATTATGTTGGTGAGTACGTTGATAAGATTGAAGAATATACACATATTCCTGACCTTATCAAAAAGAGTACCAAGGTCATATGGGTAAAGGATGGAGATAAGGTAAGTCTTGTAAGATACCCAATGAAGAAGTTTGGAAATAATGTTATTTCTGATGTTGATATTGCATTCCCTATTGTTCACGGCACTAATGTTGAAGATGGCGTGCTTCAGGGATTTTTGCAGACTCTTGGACTCCCGGTTGTAGGATGTGACGTATTATCATCTGCAGTTGGTATGAATAAATACGTTATGAAGACAGTTTTAAAGGATAATGGTATTTCTGTCCTTGATTGCCTTTGCTTTACATGGAAAGACTATGAGAACAGTGATGAGCTCGTTAATAAGATTGAAAATAAGTTCCAGTACCCTGTAATTGTTAAGCCTGTAAACCTTGGTTCAAGTATTGGTATCAGCAAGGCCAAAAATCAGGAGGAGCTTAGAGAAGCCCTTGATACAGCATTTGAATTTGCTAAAAGAGTACTTGTTGAGCCAGCTATCACAAATCTTAAAGAGATTAACTGTGCAGTTTTGGGTGATTATGAATCAGCTCAGGCTTCAGAATGTGAAGAACCAGTTAATGCAAGCGATATTTTGAGTTTTGAAGATAAGTACATGAAGGGCGGCAAAGGTGCTAAAGGTGCCAAGACTGGCGGAAGCAAGGGAATGGCTTCTCTTTCAAGAAAAATTCCTGCTGGTATCAGTAACGAGACCCGCGACGAAATTCGCAAAATGGCAGTTGATGCATTTAAATGCCTTGAATGTTCTGGCGTATCACGTATCGACTTTATGATTGATATGGATACAAATAAGATTTACCTTAATGAAATCAATACTATCCCAGGCTCACTCTCATTCTATTTATGGGAACCACTTGGGATGAAGTATGAGCAGTTATTAGAGAATATGATTCAGATTGCTTTAAAGCAGGATAGAGAAAATCACAAGGTGGTATTCTCTTTTGAGACTAACGTTCTTGAAGGAGTTAAGCTTGGTGGTGGCTCTAAAACCGGAAGCAAAATGTAAACTAAAACGGTGGTCACATTTATTGTGAACCACCGTTGTTTTTTGGAAAAAAGGCTTAAACTAAAGCTTTATTTGCCTGATATTTTTCAAGGATAATGTTTCGAACATAATCATCGATATTTTTTTGATCTTCCTTGGATAATTCCTTGATATAGATTGGCTTACAGTATTCAACAATAACATGAGAAGACTTAAGTGCCCATGGATGATCTTCAAAAATAGCATTTGTATTATTAACTACGACTGGAATAATAGGACAATCAGCTTTCTGGGCAATTTTAAATGAGCCCTTATGGAAGTCGATGAGATCCTGATCAGTGCGGTTTCTTGTTCCCTCAGGATAAATAGTCATTGAGGTACCATTTTTTACAAGCTCAATTGCTGAGAGAATGGTTTGAAGCCCCTGACGAAGATCTTCTCTGTCCAAAAACAGGCAATCCAGATATTTCATCCATCTGCTAAGAACTGGAACGTTTTGCATTTCCTTTTTGGCAATGTAGCCTGTCAGCCTAGGAACTCTTGCGTAGGTAAGGACAATATCAAAGTAACTGCGGTGATTTCCTACATATAAAACCGGTGTGTCAGTTGGTACGTTTTCTTCACCGATAATTTCGGCTTTGACACCGCTTAAAAAGGATACGCATTTGAATCCCCACTGGACAAAGGCTAGAGATATCTCTTTAGCGCGCTTCATATTGGACTTGCTAAGAATAAAAAGCACAAGCTGTATAGGAAGACTGACTAAGAGATAAACGATTAAAAATAATACTACAATAATTAAGCGAAGCATAATCTCTCCATTGTTTAGAATATATTTTTTATGTACAATCTGATATAGTATACGAACTTTGTTCGCATATTACAATTATAATCTACCAAAAGGAGTTTAGAAAGTGTATCTGATCAGAAACGGCTATGTAATAGACCCTGCAAGTGGAACAGAAGGAATAAAAGACGTTCTTATAGAGAACGGAATTATTGCAAAGATTACTGACCATTATGATGGTGAAGTTGAGACTGCAATTGATGCAACAGGTAAAGTTGTTGCACCGGGACTTGTAGATGGACATGTACATTTCAGAGACCCGGGTTTTACATATAAGGAAGACATATATACCGGCGCTGCGGCTGCAGCAAGAGGCGGATTTACAAGCGTAGTAATGATGGGTAATACAGAGCCTCACATGGACAATCCGGATACTCTTTCTTATGTATTAAAAAAGGGTGCGGAGACTGGTATCAAAGTCTATGCCTGCGCGAACGTAACTAAGGATATGCTGGGAACAGAGCTTGTTGATATGGAAGAGATGATCAAGGCGGGAGCTGTTCTTTTTACAGATGATGGAAAACCCGTCATGAGTAAAGAAATAATGCGAAATGCATGCATAAACGCTGCAAAAGTTGGCAAGGTCATAAGCTTACATGAAGAAGACCCTGCTTTTATAACAGATAATGGAATTAATGCAGGCCCTGTTGCAGAAAAGCTTGGAATAACAGGCTCTCCACGTGAAGCAGAGATTTCTATGGTTAAAAGAGATATAGAAATTGCGATGGAGACAGGAGCAGAGCTGACAATACAGCACATAAGTGCAGGCGAATCTGTCGAGCTTATCAGACAGGCAAGGAAAACCTACAAGGGCATTCATGCCGAAGCAACGCCACATCATTTTTCTCTTAATCAGGATGCTGTTCTTAAATATGGTGTAATGGCCAAAATGAATCCGCCTCTTAGAGAAGAAAAAGATAGAATGGCAATTATCGAAGGTCTCAAAGATGGAACGATAGAAATGATAGCGACAGACCATGCGCCTCATGCCTCCTATGAAAAAGAAAAAGGCATTAAGGAAGCTCCTAGTGGAATAACAGGACTGGAAACGTCTCTGGGACTTGGAATAAGAGAACTTGTAGATAAAGGTTACCTGACACTGATGCAGCTTTTGGAGCGCATGACAGTAGGACCGGCAAGGGTTTATGGTCTTGATGCAGGAGTCCTTCAGGAAGGAAAATCTGCTGACATCGTGATTTTTGATCCAAAAGCAAAAGAAAAATATGCAAATAGTTTATCAAAGTCAACAAATACACCATTTTTATCACAAGAAATTCCTGGGGTAATATATTATACTATATGCAATGGTAATATTATTTATTCAAAGTATTAATCAGTTGGAGATTATTTATGGCAAAAAAGAAGAAAATTGAAGCACTGGTCATGTCACAAAAGATGCTGGGCGAAGGAATCCTTGATATGTGGATTGCTACACCTTTGGCAGAAAACGCAAAGCCAGGACAGTTTATTGGAATATACCCACTGGATATGACTAAACTTCTTCCAAGACCAATTAGTATATGCGAGGTTAGTGAAGCAAAGGATGCGTTGAGACTTGTATATAGAATCAGTGGAAAGGGAACAGCAGAGTTTGCTTTATATCAACAGGGACAGCATGTTCAGATACTTGGGATTCTTGGAGATAAGGGATTTCCTGTAACAGAAGCTGAAGGAAAAAAAGTGCTTATAATGGGTGGTGGAATAGGTGTACCGCCTCTTCTTGAATTATCCAAGCAGATAAATAAAAATGGAAATGCATCATCCATAGATATTGTTATGGGTTATAGAAATAACGAGACCTTTTTAAAGGAAGACTTTGAGCAATACGGACAGTTACATATTGCAACTGAAGATGGAAGTGTTGGAACTAAGGGGAATGTACTGGATGCAGTCAAAGAAAACAATATACAGGCTGATATAATTTATGCCTGCGGTCCGATGCCAATGCTTAGAGCAATCAAGAAATATGCTGCAGAGAATAATATCAAGGCATATATCTCACTGGAAGAGCGTATGGCATGTGGTGTAGGAGCATGTCTTGGATGCGTATGTACCACTACTAAAAAGGATGAACATTCTCACGTAAACAATGCAAGAATCTGTACAGATGGTCCAGTATTTGATGCAAGTGACGTTGAAATATAATGGAGGATTTTTTTGTGAATACAGCAGTTAATATAGCGGGAGTATCATTCAAAAACCCTGTGATGACAGCATCAGGAACCTTTGGTTCGGGTATGGAATACTCAGAGTTCGTTGATTTAAATAGACTAGGTGCAGTTGTAACAAAAGGTGTGGCCAATGTACCATGGCCAGGAAACCCTACTCCAAGGGTGACAGAGACCTATGGAGGAATGTTAAATGCAATAGGCCTTCAGAACCCGGGAATTGATGTAATGATTGAGAGAGATCTTCCTTTCCTGGAACAGTTTGATACCAAAGTAATTGTCAACGTATGTGGAAAATCAGTTGAAGATTACCTTGAGGTTGTGGATAAGCTTGCAGATCAGCCAGTTGACATGTTAGAAATTAACGTATCATGCCCAAATGTAAAAGAGGGAGCTATCGCTTTTGGCCAAGACGCAGATGCGCTTTTCAATATCACAAAAGAGATTAAAAAGCATGCAAAGCAGCCTGTTATTATGAAGCTTAGCCCAAATGTTACAAGCATAGCAGAAATGGCAAAAGCAGCTGAGGCAGCAGGGGCAGATGCAGTATCACTTATAAATACAATAACAGGTATGCAGATAGACGTTTATAAAAGAAAGTTTGTCCTGGCAAATAAGACCGGTGGATTATCCGGACCAGCCATTAAGCCTGTTGCAGTTAGAATGGTATATGAAGCTGCTCATGCAGTAAATATCCCTATTATTGGAATGGGCGGAATATCTAATGCAGAAGATGCACTGGAATTTATTATGGCAGGAGCCAGCGCAATAGCAGTAGGCGCAATGAATTTCCATGATCCTTATGCTACTGTAAAGGTTGTAGAAGGCATAGAGAAATACATGCAGGAGACTGGTGTAGAAGATATTATGGATTTAAGACTTATAGTTGACAGACAGTGATGATTTCGCTGAGGATTATAAGCAAGTAGTTGGTTGTTTGAGGAAATATATGATTACAAAAAAAGCATTTGCAAAGATAAATTTAGGTTTAGATGTACTTGGAAAGCGAAAAGATGGATATCACATAGTAAAGATGATTATGCAGACTGTGGATCTACACGATGTTCTTTCCTTTGAAAACAGAGAAGATGGACAAATAGAGCTTTCTACTGCATCTGGAAAAATTCCTGCAGATGAGAGTAATCTTGTATGGAAAGTAGCAAAACTGCTTAAAGAAAAGTATAAGACGTCTTCCGGAGTGTCAATCAATCTGGAGAAAAATATTCCGGTAGCAGCGGGCATGGCAGGTGGAAGCACTGACGCGGCAGTAACATTTATAGCGCTAAATGAGCTTTGGAACCTTGGACTTTCCAGGGAAGATATGTGCAATGAAGCTGTAGC